>CAIMOS010000001.1 GCA_903843135.1 uncultured Ignavibacteriales bacterium
CCTACATTAAATAAATATTCGTAGGGGAAGGGCTCGCCCTTCCCGGCGACTCAGTTCAGCACGAATGATTCTATCTATCGGCAATAATTATTTATCGATCTTTTCAAGCACGCGACAGGGCAAGCCACTGTCACTACATTAAATAAATATTCGTAGGGGAAGGGCTCGCCCTTCCCGGCGGCTCAGTTCAGCACGAATGATTCAATCTATCGGCAATAACTCTTTATCGATTTTTTCAAGCACGCGACAGGGCAAGCCACTGTCACTACGATAGAAAAATATTTGCCTGCACACACGAAATATCATACCTTCTCTCCTCCGGGTTACCAAAAATATCCCCAATCCGGGCAGCAGGATTTCTTATCTTTATATTTAATATTTTCAGAATCTTTTAGCCAAATTATACATCTTATTTAATGGAAGAAAAGGAATTAATAGAGAAGGCAAAGTCGGGCGACAGAATCGCGCTTTCTGAACTGGTAAAACGGTACGAAAAGACCGTATTCAGTTTTGCGTTTAAGATATGCCGCGATAAGGACAAAGCCGAAAACACAATGCAGGAAACATTCCTGAGTATGGTAAAATCCCTTGGACAGTTTGATTCGAGGTCGAAACTTTCAACCTGGCTTTACCGGATAACAATGAACCACTGCCTTATGGCGGCCCGTTCAAAAAAACACCAGTTCGCCGATATCGATAACGAAGACGGACTAATCGACGAAAGATATTTAACGGACTGGGAAACTCTTCCGTTAAAATCGGTCGAGAACAAAGAGTTAAAGAAAATACTTGACGAAGCAATAGCTAAGCTTGCGCCGGAGTACAGGATAGTATTCCTGCTGAGAGACGTGGAAGAGAACTCCACTGAGGAAACTGCCCGGATAACGGGACTCTCCGAGGCAGCGGTTAAATCACGCCTTCACCGGGCAAGAGGTTTTTTAAGAAATGAAATTACAAAGGCGTTCCAGAGATGAGTATTCCTGTTGAATGTAAAGAAGTGATGTCGCACGTATGCGAGAATCTTGGCGAGCAGTTAAACTCCCCAAGGTGCATCGCTATAAAAGAGCATCTCTCCAAATGTGAAGTGTGCAAACACTATTTTGAATCGGTAGAACAAACCATCAGTTTCTACCGCGACTATGAAATTGATATGCCTGAGAATGCACACAATAAACTGGTCAAAATTCTTGGCCTGAATGATAACGATAAATAAAAAGAGATAATATAAGATGGAAGATATACACTATTACGAAACGACTGTAGACTGGAAATCCGGGCGCATCGGCGAGATCAGCGCTCCGGGATTTAATAATGTTGAAGTTGCTACTCCGCCGGAATTTAAGAATGGCGTAGCGGGTATCTGGTCACCCGAGCATCTTTTTGTCGCCTCGGCGAATATCTGCCTTATGACAACTTTTCTTGCCATCGCGGAAAACTCGAAAGTTGAGTTTAAATCATACACATCAAAAGCTGTGGGCAAACTTGAAAAAGTTGACGGCAAATTTATGATGTCCGAAATTGAACTTTTCCCGAGGGTTGTTGTTCCCGCCGGCGCAGATATTGAAAGAGTGAAGAGGATCGTTGAGAAAGCAGAAGCCAACTGCCTGATTTCAAACTCGATGAAGACACAGATAAAATTAAATATTGAAATTATAACCGTATAAATATCATAAGGAGTAAATAATGCCCGTTTATGAATATAAGTGTATGAAGTGCGACAGTAAATTTGAAGTGCTTCATAAGACCGTGAATGTGATTGAGGACGTTGTCTGCCCTTCCTGTATGTCAAAGGAGAGCAAAAAACTGTTTTCAAAATTCAAGGCATCTGTGCCCGGCGGAGCATCGGCAAGTTTTGACGGCTGCGCGGACGGAAGCTGCGGTATCGATTCAGGCAGCAGCCACTCCTGTGCATCAGGCTCCTGCTGCTGTAATTAATTTAAAGTAAGGAAAAAGAAATGAACAAAAATTATTTTAAAGGTCTGTTAGCGGTTATCTTCGGCGCGTTTATTGTAATTGCATTCGCACAATCAGAAGAGAATAATATGACAGTAGCAGAACTGAAAGAAGCCATCACAAAAAACAAAAACCTTGTGATATTAGATGTGCGCACACCTGCCGAACTTACAAGCGAGACCGGTAAAATCCCCGGTGTGATAAATATCCCTGTCCAGGAACTGGGTGACAGAATCGGCGAACTTGAGAAATACAAAGAAAAAGAGATCGCGGTGATTTGCCGAAGCGGTAACAGGTCTCGCCACGCCACGAAGTTACTGCTTGAGAGCGGTTACAAAGCAAAGAATGTGGCCGGCGGAATGATTGAATGGCGAAAAAGCGGTAATTGATTTTCACAAAACCCCGGCATATCCCGGGGTTTTTCATTTTAAGCAATTCAATTTTAATACAGGTTTACACCAATTCAAAATTGACCACTGATGAAACTGACCTAAACTGACTCCCCTCTCACTCTCCTTTTCCTGATACTGAAACTGATACTGACACTGTCACTGTTTTCTGTTTTTCGTTATCTTTGAAGACAATATTTTGAATAAAAACTCATCGGACGAGGTATGAAAACCAAACTTACTGCTCTGTTCTTCCTTATATTTTTCGTATCTGTATTTGCCCAGACAGTCACGTCACCCTCAGGATTGTTAAAGCTTGAATTTATTTTAGATGCTAACGGCACTCCTGTGTACACGCTGTACTCAGGAACTGATATAATCGTAAAACCTTCCCGGATGGGGATATTTGTAAAGAACATTCCCGCTTTAACGGAAGGTTTCGAAGTTGTAAAAACGGAAACCAAATCTGTCGATGAATCGTGGGAACCGGTACTGGGAGAATATAAATCAATCAGAAATAATTATAATGAGCTCGCCGTAACACTGAAGCGGAACGACGCGAAGAAATTATTTATCGTAATACGATTCAGGTTATTTAACGACGGACTCGGCTTCCGGTATGAATTCCCGAATAATGGAGCGCTTACTTACTTCACCGTTACCGGGGAGCGAACTGAATTCGCGATGACGGGCAATCATAAAGTTTTTTATATCCCGGGTGATTATGACACAAATGAATATTTTTATATAACGGCTGCATTAAGTGATGTTAATTCGATAAAAGGGAACGACATCAGCGAGATTTCAACCAAGACCGTTATCGCCGATAATGCCGTGCAGTCGCCGCTGATGATGAAGTCCGACAACGGATATTATATAAATATTTTCGAAGCCGCTCTTGTTGATTATACAGCGATGCATCTTCTTGTTGACCGGAAAAGTTTTGTTTTAACGTCCGCTCTGGTTCCCAACGCGGCCGGCGACAACGCAAACCTGCAGACCCCCTGCTCAACGCCCTGGCGCACAGTGATTGTCAGCAAAAAAGCCGAAGATATTCTCGCCTCAAAAATCACGCTCAATCTGAATGAACCGAGCAGGATCAAAGATGTTTCCTGGATAAAACCGCAGAAGTACATCGGCATCTGGTGGGAACTGCACATTGGTAAATCTTCCTGGAATTACGGCGACACCGCAAATATCAGGCTCTCTGAGATGAACTGGAACGCGCTGAAACCTAACGGAAAGCACGGCGCGACTACGGAGAACACTAAAAGGTATATCGACTTCGCCGCAAAACACGGCTTTGACGGCGTACTTGTCGAAGGATGGAATGTTGGCTGGGAAGACTGGTACGGGCACCAGAAAGAAGAAGTGTTTGATTTCCTTACGCCTTACCCCGATTTTGATGTTGATGAACTCAGCCGCTACGCTAAAGCAAAAGGCGTTGGCCTGATAATGCACCACGAGACTTCCGCGTCCGTTACCAATTACGAGAGGCGACTCACTAAATCTATTGACTTTATGAATAAATACGGCTACAAAGCCGTTAAAACCGGTTATGTGGGAAGAATTATTCCCCGCGGCGAGTTTCACGACGGGCAGTGGATGGTTAACCATTATGTGAGGGTTGCTGAGGCATTCGCCGAAAATAAAATTCTGCTCGATGCCCACGAGCCGGTAAGGCCGACAGGGCTGAACAGGACCTACCCCAACTGGCTCGCCTGCGAGGCGGCGCGCGGAAATGAATTCAACGCGTGGAGCCGCGGCAATCCGCCTGAACACGAATCAATACTTGCATTTACAAGGCTGTTAGGCGGCCCGATGGATTATACCCCCGGTATCTTCCGGATTAAGATGAGCGAGTGGGATAAAAATAAAACAGAACAGGTTCATACTACACTCGCGAAGCAGCTCGCCCTTTATGTAACAATGTACAGCCCGCTCCATATGGCCGCGGACCTGCCCGAAGTTTACGAACAGCATCCTGACGCGTTTCAGTTTATAAAAGACGTGGCAATGGACTGGGACGATACGAAAATTCTCGCTGCCGAGCCGGGAGATTATGTATCTATAGCGCGCAAAGCCAAAGGCAAATCCAACTGGTACATCGGAGCCATCACTGACGAGAATGAGAGAATTATGGAATTCGATCTGTCCTTCCTTGATCCGGGGAAAGAATATACTGCAGCAATATACAGCGACGCCGATGACGCGCACTGGGAGAATAATCCAACTGCGTATAAAATTGAAACCAGGAATGTAAATTCGGGCGCTAAACTGAAAATAAGACTCGCGGCAGGCGGGGGAGTTGCGATGGAATTAAAAATTAAAAATTAAGAATATCGAAATAGCAGAACCCGTTGGCGGTGGAATAATTTTCTGCCGCCTTTTTTATTTTGGCGAGAGAACGCTTTTCAGTTAAGGTGTTTCTGATCAGGTATTTCAATAGTGAAAACCGTTCCTTTTCCCGCCTGCGATGTTACGCTTATCTTTCCGCCGTTTTTATCTACAAAATCCTTGCACAGGCTTATCCCCAGTCCTGTACCTTTTTCGCCCCTCGTCCCCTTAACTGATTTGTGGAAAGTCTCGCTGAATAAATTATTTTTCACTTCCTCGCTCATTCCGGTTCCGTTGTCTTCGACAGAAATGAGGACAGAACCGTTTTCCCGTGAGGCAGCCACTTTTATTAAGCCGCCTGTATTGGAATATTTAACGGCGTTATTTATTAGGTTCCGGAAAACGAGTTCCATCATACCCTTGTCGGCATTTATGACGAGTCCGGCAGGGATGGTATTTGAAAAACTAATTTGCTTATTCTCCATTTGGGTTTTATAAAGTTTTTCTATCGATTCAAATAATGGGGCAACTTCTAAATTCTGCGGATTAAAATCAATGACCCCGGTCCTTGATGCCGAAAGATTTAGAAGGTTTTCAAGAAGATTGTAAGTCCCGTTTGCCGTATCAGATATCCTTCCGATAAAGCTAAGCCGTTCCTCATCAGGAAGAATTTTATAATCCTCTTTGAGAAGCTCTGCAGCATTGATCATAACAAAAAACGGATTCTTCAGGTCGTGCGCGATTATTGAGAAGAGGCGGTCTTTCGCATAATTCAGACTCACCAATTCACTGTTTTTCTCTTGCAGAGTGACCGAATTCGATTTAATAATCTCATTTTGTTCCTGCAGAAGTGTGTTGATTTTCTTCTTTTTACTGTTCAGCCTTAAAAGTATAACTGCAGCAATCAAAACTACAATAAGCACCGAGAAAACAGAGATTAGCAGCGTCCTCTGTCTTTCATTTTCATACTCCTGAAGCTCCTGTGCTCTCCGGAACTTCTCAAACTCAAGCTGATTTTTATACTCATACAGCCGTTTATTAGTGATTTCGTTTTCCACAGTCGAATTTAATTTTACGTACTCGCGGAGCGCACTGAGCGCGGCTGCCTTATCGCCCAGCATCTCTTCGACTTCGCTTAAATTCAGATAACTTTCTCTTAAAAATGTCTGAACTTTTATTACGTTGCTTAATTCAATAGACTGAAGAAAATAATCCCGCGCGGCTTTGTAATTTTTCTCGTGCTTCTCAATTACTCCAAGGTACCTGTAAGCTTCGGCCTGTCTGAGCGGCTGTTTCGCGGTAATGGCGATATTGAGTATTTCCCGGAACATTTTTCGCGCGGTAGAATGGTCCTCCGTCCGAAGATAATTTTCTGCCAGCCCTTTCAGGGAAATTATCATCCCGCCGGTATGATTTATTGATTTATACAAATCGAGCGATATGCGGTAGTAGTAAAAGGAAGAGTCCCGGTTTGTTTCCAGGAATAAAAGCCCGATAGAGTTATAGCCATATGCGGTTGCCATCTTAAAATTAATTTCTTTGGCCGCGGCAAGCCCTTCCTGAAAATACTCTTTTGCTTTTGCCGCGTTCCCGGTTTCTTTAAAAACCAGGCCTATATTGATAAGTACAAGGGGCTTAACTTCTTTAATCTTTTTATCGCGCAGGATATTAAGGGCGCGGACATAATACTCCAACGCACGGTCATATATATTCCACTGATAGTAAACCGTGCCTATGCTGTTCAGCACCGAGGCAATGTCCTCGCCGACCGGCTTTTTCTCAAGTATATCCTGAGATTTCCCCAGATATACAACGGCGCTGTCGAAAATATTTCTTTCCCAAAAATAAAAGCCGATCCTTCGGTAAACACGGGCCATATACACGGAATCGTTCTCCGCGATTGCGATCTGCAGCCCTTCCTTATAAATGCTGATTGCCGTATCCCTGTCAAACTGCCCCTGGAAAGTCCTCCCCAGCATTTCAAGATCATTCTTGAGAAGTTCCGTATAATTTTTGGCTCTCGTTATTGCTATAGATGAATCATAATATTTTCTTGAGGATTCAAAGTCATTCTTATTAAAGAAGTAAAATCCGCGCAGAGAGAAAGATTCGGCAATCAGATTGGTATTATTTTCAATGACTGCCCTTTGATATAGTGAGTCAATTTTCCCTAAGGTTTCTTCTTTCCCTGTAGAATCCTTTTTTATCTCAGTCAGAAGATTGTCAAGTCCTGCAGGTTTCTTTTCTTCCTGAGAATTGCAGCCGTTCAGGACTGCCAGAAAGAACAAAAATGCGGGAAACAAAGAATATTTATAATATGGTAATTTCAACCAGACCTTGGGATATTCATTAAAATGTTACTTAAGTGACATTCAATATAATATAAATATACTATAAACATAATGAAGGAAATTTTTTGTTAATCTGGCGCCGTAAAGGGCTAAAAAGACAATATTTGCTCTATTTTAATGATGTTTTTACGGATTTTTCAGATCCCGGAAGCACAATTGTGAAAACAGATCCTTCCCCCAGCCTGGAAGAAACGCTGATTTCCCCGTCGTTTTTCATCACAAACTCCTTACAAAGGCTCAGCCCCAGGCCGGTTCCTTTCTCCCCGCCCGTTCCGGATGTCGATTTAATAAATGTAACACCAAACAGGGCATTCTGCAAATCCTCGCTCATTCCTGTTCCGTTATCTTTTACCTCAATAATCACGGAATCTTCTTTTAACGATGCATCAACCTCAACTTTCCCGCCGGCATCCGTGTACTTAATGGCATTATTAATCAGGTTTCTGAAAACAACTTCCATCATACGGCGGTCAGCATAAGCAGACAACTCGCCTGAGATGAGATTTTCGCATTTGATCTTTTTATTCGTCAGCTGCACTGAATAAAGTTTTATAATTCCGTCGAATAAACGTTTAAGTTCAATATTTTCCGGTAAATACTCGATATCACCGGTCCGCGAAGAAGAGAGATCAAGTAAATTTTCAAGGAGCTGGTATGTACTGTTTGCTGTTTTTGCGAGTTCCCCGATATATTTCATCCGTTCCTGGTCTGAAAGTGATTTATAATCTTCCCGCAGTATCTCGGAAAAATTCAGAAAGATGAAAAAAGGATTTTTAAGATCGTGGGCAATTATCGAGAACAACCTGTCCTTGGACGCTATCACACTCTGAAGTTCCCTGTTGTTTTCTTCAATTATCCCGTTTTTTTCCTCAAGCAGCTTGTTGGTTTTTCTCCGCCGGATATTTGCCCAGACAAGAAGTGCCGTGGTAATAAGAACAAATACCAGTATTATTGATATTCTGATCAGATACTGTCTTTGTTGCTCATTTTCATAACGCTGGGCATCCTGGACGCGCTTATACTTTTCGAACTCAAATTTTGATTTAAGTTCGTTTAACTGTTTCTGTTTTGCGTCATCATCAACGATGGTTTTATGGGCAAGATATTTTTGAAGCGCGGCAAGTGATGCGGTATTATCGCCAAGTTTCTCCTCTGTCCTGCTCAGTATCAGATAATTATCACGCAGCAGTGTGCTTACGTTTATTTGTTCGCTTAATGTAATCGAGCGCTCGATAAATGACCTCCCTCCGGCAAGATCATTCTGAAGAATTTTTATCTCCCCGAGATATTTATAAGCTTCGGCGGTCCTGAGAGGGATGTGTTCATACTCCGCGATGGAGAGTATTTCAAGAAAAACGAGACGTGCCTTTTCTAATTCTGACATCTTAATATAATTCTCACCCAGCCCCTTAAGGGCAATAATTATCCCGCCCGAATTCCTGACAGCCTTATAGTTTTCAAGGGACTTGCTGTAATAAAAAATAGCGGAGTCGCTCTTCAGACCGGTAAAAGTTGACGCCAGCATATTGTAGGCATAGCCCATCGCCATTTTGTCGCCGGCTTTTTTAGCATCGGTAAGAGCCTCGGAGAAATACTCTTTTGCCTTCTGAACATTTCCCGTTTCCTTATATATGATGCCGATATTTGTAAGAGTAAGCGATATCTTTGTATAATCATCAATATCGCGGGCAAGATACAGGGCCCTTATATAATACCGGAGCGACTGATCGTACAGCGACCAGTGATAATATACAGTGCCGATATTATTAAGAGTGGCGGAAAGATGCTCTTTATTGGTCAGCTTTTCACGCAGTGCGAGCGCTTTTTCATAATAAAAAACTGAGCTGTCGAATTTGTTTTCAAGCGAGAAAACGAACCCGATATTATGATATGATTCCCCCATACCGGTTGAATCACCAAGGATCTCCTTCTTTTCGATGGCCTTTTTGAAATAAAATACGGAAGAATCTCTTTGCTTCAGCCTGTTATGCGCCCTTGCCGTATAGTCATAGAGTTCTCCCCATAATTTGATATCATTAAGTTCATAATTAATTGCCGCGGAGGAATGGAAGTTCTGAAGCGCGAGCGGGAAATTGCCGTTGGTATAGTAGTATGATCCTCTGAGATAAAAAGATCTTGCGGCCGCATCTTTATTGTTCCCGGCAGAGGCCAGCCGGTATAATGAATCGATCTTTAAAAGTGTACCCTGGCTTTGAAGAGTGTCCTTTTCAATTCCGGAGATAAGATCCGAAAAATCATTATTCTTTTTTTCTCTTTCTGAATTACAACTGATTAAGAAAAAAGGAATAATGACAGCAACAATAAGTGCTTTATAACTTAACAAGATTTTAATTGGTTTATTTTCTATACATAACACTTAAATAAACATCATTTCGCAGAGAATTCCAAATTGAATGTCAGGTATTCGTAAACCGGAATAGCATTCCGGATTAATGGGTGGGAACCGTAAACCGGAATAGCATTCCTGGCGGTTTTGTTTAATCGATAACTTTAAGAAAGCCCGAGCGTGTTACATCGCATACAACTTGAACTGAGCATATCTGTTGAACAGCGCCGTGTCGGAATACTATTCCGAGCTACGTGTGATGAACCGTAAACCGGAATAGCATTCCGGGCGGTTTTGTTTAATCGATAACCCGAAGAAAGCCCCAGCGTGTTACATCGCATACAACTTGAACTGAGCAAATCTGTTGAACAGCGCAGTATCGGAATACTATTCCGAGTTACGGAAAGCTAAACCGTAAACCGGAATAGCATTCCGGGCGGTTTTGTTTAATCGATAACCCTATGAATGCCCGAGCGTGTTACATCGCC
>CAIMOS010000002.1 GCA_903843135.1 uncultured Ignavibacteriales bacterium
CGTACTGGTTATTACCCAGGGAAATAAAAACGAGATCATTAAGGTCCAGACTGAAAAAGTGGCCAAACGGACCATTACTCAATCGGTTACGGCAACGGGAAATATTGATCCTGAATTTAAGGTCATTATTACTCCTGAAGTTACAGGTGAAATAGTTTCGCTGCCCGTTAAGGACGGAGACAAAGTAAAAAAAGGCGATCTGCTGTTGAGAATAAAGGCTGACACTTATCTTGCCGCGAAACAGAGAGCCGAAGCTAATCTCCAGTCTGCTAAAGCCAGCTTATCGATGAGAAAAGCCGAAAGGGAGCGGGTCACTGCATCCTATAACAGGATCAAAGAAATGCACGCGAAGAAATTATCCAGCGATATGGAACTCGAGAACTCAAAGTCCGAGTACCTGTCAACTATTGCACAGTATGAATCGGCCGAAGCTATGGTTACGCAAAGCGAAGCATCGGTAAGGGAAGCAGCCGAGCAGCTTAACAAAACTACAATCATTTCGCCTATCGATGGGACTGTGACGCAGTTAAATGTCGAACTGGGTGAAAGAGTGCTCGGAAGCGGTTTTAGCCAGGGAACAAATCTTATGACAATTGCTGACCTCTCGAAAATGGAATCTATCGTTGATGTTGATGAAAATGATATTGTTCTCATTTCCTTGGGAGATACGGCAAGAATAAAAGTTGATGCATTTGGCGACAGGGTTTTTAAGGGAGTTGTCAGTGAAATTGGCAATAGCGCCCAGACTTCCGGACTTGGAAGCCAGGACCAGGTAATAAATTTTGAAGTAAAGATCCGTGTGATAGATTATGATACCAATCTCAGACCCGGGATGTCCTGTAATGCAACTATTGAGACTGAAACGAGAACAAACGTAATATCCGTGCCGCTCGTAAGCATAACAGCCCGCGGTGATTTTAATCCGGCTGAAGAGCAGGGAGGCGAAGAAGAAGTGGTAAAAGCAAAAGTCGAAAAAAATGATAAAGATAAAATTCAGGAAATTATCTTTATTATTAAAGACGGTAAGGCAAAGTCAGTAAAAGTCAAAACCGGTATCAGTGACGATAACTACATTCAGATACTTGAAGGTGTAAAAGGCGGAGAAGAAGTTGTGTCCGGCAGCTACAAGGCCATCTCCAGAGAGCTTAGAGATGGCGCGGTTGTTAATGTAGACAAAAATAAAAGTCCTGAAAAAGCCAATAAATAACCCTGATATGAGTTTATGAATATTATAACAATAGAACACATCTCGAAAGTGTATAATGTCGGAGATACCGATGTATTTGCTTTAAGGGATGTATCGCTTACAATAGATAAAAATGAGTATGTCGCCATAATGGGCCCTTCCGGATCCGGCAAAAGTACTCTGATGAATATGCTTGGCTGCCTGGATACACCGTCAGGCGGCAAGTATGACTTTAAGGGGAAGAATGTAAGCGCGATGACTGATAACGATCTTGCCTCGATACGTAATAAAGAAATCGGCTTTGTTTTTCAGACATTTAATCTGCTTTCGAGATCAGATGCTTTGCACAATGTGGAACTGCCGCTTATCTATGCCGGTCTTCCGGCCCACGAAAGAAGAGAGAGGGCAAAACAGGCACTCGTTGATGTCGGCCTTGAGCAAAGGATCCACCACAAACCGAACGAACTCTCTGGCGGGCAGAGGCAGCGTGTTGCTATTGCAAGAGCATTGGTTACCAGTCCGTCAATAATTCTTGCTGATGAACCAACAGGAAACCTTGATTCAAAAACCGGCGAAGAAATTATGATTTTATTCAATCATATTCACGAGGCCGGGAATACAATAATTCTTGTTACTCACGAAGAGTACATCGCGAAGCACGCGGACAGAATAATCCGCCTGCGCGATGGTTATGTACACAGCGATGAAAAAGTGACCGACAGATATATTCCGGAATATAAATAGAAGACAGGAATAGTAATTTTGAACAAACAGTTCGTTTTTGAATTTAAAGAAGGATTCATTATTGCTGTGAAAGCGATTCTCAGCAATAAGATCCGGTCGGTTCTGACGATGCTCGGTATTGTTATCGGTATTACATCTGTAGTCACGATGAGTACTGCCATCCGCGGTATTGATAATTCATTCCAGAGCGGTATCAGCGCATTAGGTTCAGATGTGCTTTACGTGGATAAATGGGCCTGGTTCTCTAATGTTGATTTTTGGAAGATGAGGAACCGCAAAAACATCACAATGGATGATTATTTTAAATTCAAATCAATGGTGAAACTGCCCCGCGCTACAGCGCCTGTGACTAATTCCGGCCAAAAAGTAAAATACAAAGAGAAATATATTGAGAATGTAGTCGTCAACGGCTCTACATCTGAATATGTGGAAACTACAAATTTTACTTTCGCGATGGGACGCTTCTATTCTGAAATAGAAAGCAAAGCATCAAGATATGTCGCCGTGATCGGGAGCGAAGTGGCAAAAAATCTTTTCCCGCTCGGAGACGCACTGGACAAGGAAATTAAAATTGGCGGTATCAATTTTAAGGTGGTTGGTGTACTGACTGAGCAGGGTAGTTTTATTCTCGGTAATTTCAATCCGGATAATCAGGTGTTTATTCCTATAGGAACAATATTCAAACATTTTATGTCGCATTCCTGGGGCACTGTTACAATTAATGTGAGGGCGTACTCGCCTGCGATGATTGAGGATACAAAAGCGGAAGCCCAGGGCGTGATGAGAAAAATACGCGGCTTAAGCTTTAACGAACCCGATGATTTCTCAGTGAATCAGCAGGAAGCGCTTATGGAACAATATAATCAGGTAGTTGGCGTCATCCAGATCGCGGGATTATTCATCACAGGGTTGTCCCTTTTTGTGGGAGCAGTCGGCATTATGAATATAATGTTTGTTTCAGTCAGAGAGCGGACAAGAGAGATTGGCGTCAGGAAGGCGATCGGCGCAACTAAACGCACTATTCTGATCCAGTTTTTGCTTGAATCAGCTACTATATGTTTAATCGGAGGAATAATCGGATTGATCTTTGCCGTGATCCTCAGCCAGGTTATTAACAGGTTCCTGCCGACTTCGGTACAGTATGACGCAATTATCCTTGCAATCTCAATTTCATTAATTACCGGTGTTGTAGCGGGCTTAGCGCCGGCCTACACAGCATCCAAACTAGATCCCGTTGAAGCATTGAGGTATGAATGATCAGTTTACTTGAGATCTCAAAAATATCTTTGTTCTCATTACGCTCAAACAAATTGCGTGCGATGCTGACAATTTTGGGAATAACCGTCGGGTTATTCTCAATCATCGTGATTATGACAATAATTACAATGCTGCAAAACAGTATTGAAAGCGGTTTTTCATCCTTGAATAAAAATACTTTTCAGATACAAAAATGGGAAAATATTCACGTTGGCGGTCCTCGCCGGCACCGGAACAGAAAAGACCTTACTTATGAGGAATTTGCTCAGTTTAAAGACGTTATGACGCAGGCAAAGTATGTCGGGGCAGAACAATGGCAGTTCGGAAAAATTGTGCGTTTCGGTAATAAGGAGACTAATCCAAACATTCAGGTGGCAGGAGCAACGGTTGATGCGATGAGAACCAATAATTGGGAAGTGGACTTTGGCCGTGAACTTAGGGAAGATGATTTGAATTATTCAAGAAATGTATGTCTTCTTGGCAATGATATCGTTACAAAACTTTTTGGCAACATTGATCCTGTCGGACAGGAAGTGCGGGTTGACGGTTATCCGATAAAAGTAATCGGAATAATCGCCCAACAGCCTCAGATTTTCGGGCAAAGCAGGGATAACTATATAGTAATGCCTTTATCAACTTTTCAGTCGATCTATGGCAGGAGAAGCAGAAGTATTAATATTACCGTGATGTCTTATAGTAAAGATGACTATGATGCGGTTATTGAGGCCTCGATCGGCCATATGAGGGCAATCAGGAAAGTCCCCCCCGGACAGGACAATGATTTTTATGTCTTCAGCAATGAATCGATGATCACACAGGTAAACGATATTACATCGGGAATTAAAATCGGCGCATTTGTTGTATCTATTATTGCACTGCTTGCGGCGGGTGTTGGTATTATGAATATTATGCTGGTTTCCGTTACTGAACGTACTAAAGAGATCGGTATCAGGAAAGCGGTCGGAGCTAAGAAGATGGATATTCTGCTTCAGTTTT
Source organism: uncultured Ignavibacteriales bacterium (assembly GCA_903843135.1). Taxonomy (GTDB): domain Bacteria; phylum Bacteroidota; class Ignavibacteria; order Ignavibacteriales; family Ignavibacteriaceae; genus JABWCL01. The sequence goes on from CAIMOS010000002.1 coordinate 4,184, forward strand.
TGACCGAAGCTGTTGTGCTCTGTATTATAGGAGGGGTAATAGGTATCGTTTCCGGTGTGGGCCTTGGTAACCTTGTCGGGAGCCTGATTAACGCCCAGCCATCTATTCCTTACGAATGGGTTGGTATAGGTCTTACAATCTGTGTTTTCGTTGGCTTAATATTTGGCACCTATCCGGCATATAAGGCTGCCAATCTCGACCCGATAGAGGCCTTGAGATACGAATAGCAAGGGATTAAAGCCCCATTAAATAGCTTGATTTACTGTCAGACAAAACATAGATTTGGCTTGTC
>CAIMOS010000003.1 GCA_903843135.1 uncultured Ignavibacteriales bacterium
ATGACGACAAGATCAATTTTCTCTTCAGTCACAAAGCGATAAACTTCAGGGTAATTGTCAGGATTAATATCTCTGTTTAATGCGAATTTTGCCGTCCCCGGATTTCCCGGAATGCAAAAAACCTTCGCAGCAGAGGATGATTCAAATAACTTCAGCGCTAAAGCGTGCTCCCGTCCGCCGCCGCCGATTACAGCAATGTTCATTACCTGACCTTTATCAAAAATTGAAATTCCTTAGTCAATGATTCTGTGAGCGCTTCCCTGTTATATTTTTGAATAATTTCCTGCTTGGGTACAGGCAGCTTTTTCTCTTTATAAAGTGTAAATATCTGCACAATTGTATCCTTTATGGAATCTATATTGTAGGGGTCGCAAATAAAACCCGCTCCATATTCTTCGAGGGAAGATTTTAGCGCACCTTCCTGTAATAATCCCATAATAGGTTTACCTGCGCCTATATATTCAAACAATTTCCCGCTCGAGATGGTATCGGAGTTCCGCCCTTCCCCTACTGTCAGCCACAAAATATCGCTCGAATTGAGTTTTCTTATAGAGTCAAGATGATTAAGATACCCAAAGTTTTTTACAAATGACTGGAGTTTTAGAGCCTCAATGAATTTTTCATTCTCTTTGCGCAATAGGCCGCAAAAATGAAGCTCGATCTGAGAAGCTATATGAGGATGCTCCTGTGTCAGTTTTTTAAATGCCAGAAGCAAATATTTGGGTGTGATAAATTCATAGAAAATACCCGAGTAGGTCAGGATCATCTTATCCCTGTCCTTACTGTCCCTTCCGGCCCTCTCAATATCCTCCTGATCGTACCCGTGGGGGATAATGGAAATATTGTTAAGAGCGATGAACGGGAAAAATTTAACCAGTTTTTCCTTGATTTTTCGATTGGTTACAATTACCCTGTCCGCGCTTTTTAAACAGCGGTATTCCATTCTCTTAATCACTAGTTTATGCAGGGGTGTCGGATAGATAGCAAAATGATAACCATACCAAAGGTCCCGGTAATCGTAAAAGAGGGGAAGATCAAATTCCTTCTTCAGTTTACGCCCGACTTCAAAAGTTGAGAACGGCGGCCCTGAAATAAAGATCGCATCAAACTTTTCCTCTTTAAGCAGAGTTCTGCAAAATTTTAATACTTTAGCTGACCAAAATTTTTTATTATCAGGAATAAAGAAGAGGCTGCTGAAAAAGGAGAGCACTCTCCTTATTTTTTCGTTGGGCATTCTTACGGTTCCCATCTGCTTCGTAAGAGAATTTACATCCTTCCCCTCGATACGATGTACCTTATAAGAATCCGGAACCAGATCTTCCATAAGTGTATTATCGTGAGCATAGTAAGCTCCGGTTCCCGAAGTGACCACAGTGGGCAGCCAGTTGTATTTATGCAGATATTTAACAAACTTCAGTGTTCGCTGTACCCCGCTCAGCCCTTTCGGAGGGAAATAATATGCTATGATCAGTACTTTAAACATTTTAATAAGGAATATTTTTTGATAAATTAATTAAGCCCGATCCGGTAACCAGATAATCATCCTCATATCTGTACCCGGAATTTTTGAAATAAACCCCCGGCTCGATAGTTATAACCTGGTTCCCGATCAGGAATTCATTTGAATGAATAGAGATTCGGGGCGACTGGTGTACTTTGTATCCCAGGCCGTGGCCAAGAGAATGCTTCACACCCTCGATCAGCCCATTCTTCTCCAAAATCTTTCTTGCCAATAAATCTAACTCAGCAACAGGAACGCCGGGAAAGGCAATCAGTTTTATCTCTTCGTGGATGAATTTCAGGATTGAGTAAATCTCTTTTGAACGGTCAGAGCGCGCATTAATTTTCATCCGCGTAATATCAGAATGGACCCCTTTATAAACGGCGCCAAAATCCAATAACACATTTTCATTCTTCTTAAGTGTTTTTGCAGTTGAATGATGATGAGGATTTCCGCAATTTTTATAAAAGGCGACTATCGGATTGAACGAGTCCTTTTGAGATCCTAATCTTGTCTGGGCGAAACTTAGATCAATCGCCAATTCCTTTTCTGAGATTCCGGGTTTTAGCTTTTTGGCTATATTAGAATAAGCTTTACCGCTTATCGAGATGGCCTTTTTCATTCTGCGAATGAATTCCTGATCGGCTATCGATATAATCGCGGAGAGGACATCCGAGACATCTTCAATAGATTTCGTACCGGTATTTTGTACAAAATCCCGGACGAACCTGTAACTTAAATCTGTTGTCTCAATACCGACAACCATACCGCTGAGAATTTTTTCATTTTTGATAAAAGAAAAAAGCGGCGTGTTCAGCATTAAAACTTCAAATTGATGCTGATATTTTTTTGACTCATTGGAAAATCTTGGATCAGTCAAAATGATTGCCCTGTTTCGGAATACAATAAGGTATCCTTCAATGTCAAGCATATCTCCAAAATGTATCTTTGATTCTGCAGAAGACAGGAACAACGCGTCAATATTCCGTTCCTCCAAAAGATTCCTTAATCTGAAGATTCTATCCCCGAGGAAATTCCCTGAGCTCATAAGTGATAGTTCGGGGCTTCTTTGGTTATAGTAATGTCGTGCGGGTGGCTCTCTTTAAGACCTGCAGGAGTAATTTTGATGAATCCGGAATTGTTCTTCAGTTCATCAATAGATGCGGCGCCGCAGTAACCCATTGCGGCCCTTAATCCGCCAATTAACTGATATACTGTGTCTGATAACGGACCTTTGTAAGGAACACGGCCTTCGATTCCTTCCGGGACAAGCTTTGAAATGTCTTCTTCCGTATCCTGGAAATATCTGTCTTTGCTTCCGTGCTTCATCGCCTCGAGTGATCCCATCCCCCTGTAGAGCTTGAATCTTCGCCCTTCATACAATACTACCTCACCCGGACTTTCATCAACACCGGCGAACAAACCGCCAATCATTACCGTGTCTGCTCCCGCCGCGATCGCTTTCGCAACATCACCAGTGAACTTAACACCTCCGTCAGCAATCAGCGGTAATCCCGATTTTGCTAACGCCCGCCTGACTTCCATAATTGCAGTTATCTGGGGGATTCCGACGCCGGCGACAATCCTTGTTGTACATATTGAACCGGGACCAATACCAACTTTGACAGCATCAATACCAGTATTTTTTAATTCAACTGCCGCTTCATAAGTCCCTATATTACCGGCAATAAGCTGAATATTCCTGAATAATTTTCTAATTTCCTTTATCTTTTTGATGACACCCGCAGAATGTCCGTGGGCCGTATCAATTACGATAAGATCTACACCGTAATTAATTAACTCCCTAACCCTTTCGACTGTATCGTGAGTGACTCCAACCGCTGCCCCGACCCTTAATCGTCCGTGCTCATCCTTTGAGGCGTATGGGAAATTTTTCTTTTTCTGAATATCCTTGAACGTAATTAAGCCTTTGAGGAATCCGTCCTTATCTACAACAGGTAATTTTTCAATCCGGTGCCGTTGGAGAATCTCCTCGGCCTCGTCCAGTGTCGTACCTACAGGCGCAGTAATAAGCGGGGCTTTGGTCATAATGGAAGCAACCGTAACGGTCTGATCAGGCTGAAATCTGAGGTCCCGGTTAGTTAGAATACCGACCAATTTTCCCTTTTTATCAACGATAGGAATCCCTGAGATACTGAATTTTTTCATCATCGACAATGCATCACTGACTTTACTCTCTTCAGAAAGTGTGACAGGGTTCCGGATCATCCCGCTCTCAGACCGTTTGACTTTATCAACCTCCTCACATTGTTTGGGAATGGAAAGATTTTTATGCAAAACTCCGATCCCACCTTCCCTTGCAATGGCAACTGCCAAAGCAGACTCCGTAACGGTATCCATTGCAGCGGAGATTATGGGGATGTTCAGTTTAATATCGCGAGTAAGATATGTGGTCGTGTCAACCTCCCTCGGTAGTACCTTTGATTTTCCTGGGATCAAAAGCACATCGTCAAAAGTCACACCTTCCAGCCTGATCTTGTTGTTCTTCATAACGACCTATAATATTTATTCAAAAGCTGAGAAACCTGTTATATCCTCACCCAAAATAAGCGTATGCATCTCGTGGGTGCCTTCATATGTTTTTACGGACTCAAGATTCGCGGCGTGACGCATTACGGGATATTCATCAAGAATACCATTTGCGCCGTGAATCTCTCGCGCCATTCTGGCTATTTCAAGCGCTTTTTCCACATTGTTCCTTTTTGCGAATGAAACCTGCTGAAACCGGAGATTGCCCGAATCTTTTAACCGGCCCAACTGGAGATTAACCAATTGCGCCTTGGTTAACTCAGTAAGCATATATACTAATTTTTCCTGGGTCATCTGGAAAGCAGCTATAGGTTTGCCAAACTGGATCCGTGATTTAGCATAATTGAGCGATGAATCGTAGCACGCCATCATTGACCCGACAACGCCCCAGGCGATGCCATAGCGTGCCTGATTTAAGCACATTAGCGGCGCCCTGAGGCCGTTTCCCTCCGGCAGTACGTTATCTTCCGGGACGAAAACATTATCAAAAATCAGTTCGGATGTTACTGATGCTTTTAAGGAGTGCTTTCCCTTCATCTCCGGAGCTGAGAAACCCCTGAAGTCCTTCTCAACCAAAAATCCCGCAACCTTGCCATCAAGTTTGGCCCAAACTACCGCTACATCTGCGATCGTGCCGTTTGTGATCCACATTTTGGCGCCGTTCAGCAAATATCCTCCGTCAACTTTTTCTGCCCGGGTAATCATCCCCCCCGGGTTTGATCCAAAGTCCGGTTCTGTAAGTCCAAAGCATCCGATTTTAGTGCCATTGGCCAGTCCCGGGAGCCATCTATCTTTTTGAGTTTCTGAACCAAAAGTATAGATCGGATACATAACAAGACTGCTTTGTACTGAGACAAAACTCCTGATCCCGCTGTCTCCCCGCTCAAGTTCCTGCATAACCAAACCGTAAACAACGTTATTCATCCCGGCGCAGCCATACTTTTGCGGCAATGTTATCCCAAACAGCCCCAATTCTGCCATTTTCGGAACAAGATACGAAGGGAAAGTGTTTTCCCTGCAGTATTTTTCTATGACGGGAATTATTTCTTCGCTGACAAATCCGCGTACGGTCTCGCGAACAAGTATTTCCTCCTCACTTAGAAGGCCGGTAACATTGAAATAATCGGCACCGTTAAATTTGATCATCAATTCTTATAATATTTAATTTGAAATTAAAGTTAGCCATCATAATAAATTTATACAAACCAAGAATGTTACCATATCTGTGATCCCGAGCATAAAAAATCTGTTTTCCAATCCGCAGAATTCTCCTATCTTTGTACAATGATTTCAGAAAAAAATAAAATACTGTCATTATTGCTTCTCGTCGCATATTTATCTCTGACGGGGACAATTGCGTTCCATCATCATAACTACAGTTTGGGCAGCAGCCAGACCTCATTCGGTTATAGTGAAAAAGAACCGATTGAGATGGGGCACCCGACTTTGAATGGATACCATTTTTGTCAGATCTTTTATGCCTCTGAACAGGGCTCTGTATTCTTCTCATACGAATTAATTCTTGGATTATCAAAGGATATAGGTGAAATACTTGCATCAGTCCGGTTTCATACCGTAAATAAACCGGTCGCCACTCTTTCCCTTCTGCGTGCCCCTCCAAAAATCTCCTAGCCCGGATCTTTAAAATATTCTGAGGATTGAGTTCCTCTTTTAACTTTTTTATCTAAGGAGATTTTATGAAAAATATTCCGTTTTTCATCTATTTATTGTCTATTTCATTTTCGATAATTTTTATTTCGTGCAAAGATGAAACATCACCTGTGACACCATCTTCGGAACATATGGAACCGGAAGGCTGGATGATCAGAGATGAAGCATTAAACCCTAAATTGGTCGTGTGGCAGGGAGTCATTCAAACCTCGTGGAACGGGTCACCTGTTTCTGATACGCTTGCAGCTCCGATAGATTCAGTATCCGGTCGTTATTCGATAAAGTTACTGGATGATAAGAAAATGATCATTACACAACCCGCAAGTTCGGACTACGTTCTGAAAATTGTTATTAACGACACATCAACCGCCGCTATTGTGCAGGACTTACAGGCGGAATGGGCATTTTACCTTAGAGGGAAAAACGCCGGAACTACATCCCTTGAATTGCTTTTGTTCCACTTGGGACATATCGACGTGCGTACTCCGGAAATTCCTGTCGTGGTACCAAATCCCGGGCCTCTCCCCCATAGGACCCTTAAGCAACAATTTAACTGACCCCTGTTTTTTATCACAAACAGGAGTATTAGAATTTGAAGCAATTATTATTAATATTAATTACGATTTCTTCAATGGAAATACAATCTCAGCAGAGTGGCTTTTCACTGTCAGGTTTCCTCATTGATGGATTTTCCCACGGCCCGGTGGCGGATGCGGCCGTTGTGATAAAAGGAACGACGGACACTGTTTATTCTGACTCTGAAGGGAGATTTACAGTGAACTTATCGGGATCGGGGCCGTTGATATTGCTTATAAACTCAGATGAATATTACCCCCAGGAGGAAAGTATCTTACTTCCGCTTACTTCAGAGGAAGAGATAATCATACATTTGTCACCGCGCTTTACACAAACACCGGCCGTGATTATTACCGGACAGAACCGGTGGACTAAGTTGGAGGAATTTTATAAATCAAGCGGGCAATTAAACGGCAGAGAGTTAAACAAGAGATTAGGCGCTACGCTGGCTGCAACATTAAAAGATGAAGCCGGAATCGCAGTCCGGTCAATGGGACCGGCGCCCTCAAGGCCGGTTATACGCGGTATGAGCGGAGAACGAGTTGCCATTACGCAAGATGGTGCAAAATCCGTCGATCTTTCTTCAACATCACCTGATCACGCACTGACCCTGGATCCATTTACTATAGAGAATATTGAAGTTCTTAAGGGCCCCGCGATTCTGACAAAGGCCTCATCTGCAAGCGGAGGCCTGATTGATGTTAAAAGAAATGACATTCCTGATAAACTGCCGAAACATATTACGATGGTATCCGGCGCTTTCTTTGAATCATCAAGCAATAACAGGTCAGTAACAGCAACAGCCGAAATTCCGTTTAATCATTTAGCGTTGCACACTGAATTTTCCTTACGCAAAGCGGATGATCTAACAACACCCCGCGGTAAAGCTGTTAATACTGATTCAGAGTTACAGAGTTATGCGTTCGGGGGAAGTTATATTTTTCAGGATGGCTTTGCAGGAGCTAACATACGCGAATACTCCACTGATTATGG
>CAIMOS010000004.1 GCA_903843135.1 uncultured Ignavibacteriales bacterium
AAACTGTTTGATAAAAACCTGAATTTCATCTCCGAAATAAAAAGTGCGGGTGAAATTTATTTTGATGACCCCGTAGCCGCGGCAGCAAACTCTAAAGGAGATATTTACATCCTTGACCGGGGCGAGAAGAAAATTATCAGGATGAATTCGGTCGGAGGCAGCGTTTCTGAATTCGGCGGTTATGGTGACGGAGAATTTTCGCTAAACAATCCCTCCTCTCTCCGGCTCTGCAGATATAATCTCGTTTATTGCCTTGATGGCGAAAAAATTAAGGTTTTTGATGAATTCGGGAACGGAATAAAAATTCTTTCTCAGGAAGCCGGTTATTCATCAATAAATACGTCTGAGGATTTTGTAACGCTCACATCATCATCAGACGTTCTTGTATTTGCCAACCCGGATACATCTCCTTTTTCTATTGTGTTGAATTCCGGCGAGATCGATGTGAACGCGGTGAGTTCATTGATCTACCAGGGTAAATTTTACGTCCTGACAAAAACCAGTATTAAAATCTTTGAAAATTGGCGATAAATCTACCCTGAAAAGGTTATTACTGATTCCGTTCCTTTTTCTTCTCGGCCTGTGGCATATCTTGATTTTTGCCGATTTCACTTTCCCACTATTGTTACCGGGCTTTAACCCGGATTTTATACGCCCCGTATTTAATTCCCTCTGCCATCAGATACCTGAGAAAATGATCACTGCCGGAGACAGAGCCTCCTGCGTCTGCGCGAGATGTTCGGGTATTTACGCCGGTATATTTATCGGTGCCCTCGTATGTCTGATCGCTGCACCGTATCTAAAAAACAGTTTAGAAGGGCTGAAAAAATTGTTCCTCATTTTTTCAGTCATTATGCTTTTTGATGTGATCGCAGACGATTTAAGTTTGTATCAATATTCTCACTTTTTTTCGTTTTTAACCGGAATTATATGGGGGCAATTGGTTCAAATGATTATTTTTGTAGGCATATAATTTTCAAGAAATGAATGAATAAAAAATCAATTTTTCTTCCATCCATCGTTGCAGCTTACGCTGGTTCTGTCTTATTGACTATACCCGGATTAAAAACACTCGGGTGCTGTCTGATAGTGCCAGGTGCTGTGGTAGGGGCGATGTATTTTTACAAAAAATTAAATCCCCTTCTTCCGTCATTCTCAGTAAAGGAATCAGTAAAATTCTCTTTGATGACGGGATTATTCATCGCTCTGTTCAGCACAGCGCTTGATTTAGTAATTACCTTAATTTTTAAATCAAATGACTTTACTCAGTCCTTGCCGGAAATGGAGAAAATGATGGCTGAGATGGCCCCCGGACCGGCATTAAAAGATGCGATCCAATTACTCAGGGCAATGGCTTCTCAGATTGAACTCACAGGATTTTCGTTCCTTTACGCAATTCTTTCCTTAACGGGGAATCTTTTGATGGATTTGCTGTTCGCATTGCCGGGAGGTTTGTTCGCCCGAAATTTTTTTAATAAAAAATCACTGAATTTATAATATGATAATAGCCGCTATCTTTTTTCTGCACTTTTTCTTCGCATTAGTAATATTTACTAAACGCTGGCAATATGAAACTGTGGGTTCTGCGTTTATAAATATGGCGCTGATCGGGATTTTATTTACTGTAGGCTGGTCAATAAGTTCCATAATTTCGAAAACATTAATGACGCCTAAAGGATTTGGAATTTATTTTGACCGGGATACGTTCAGTTTAACAGTATTGACGATCGCCGAATATTTCTTCTACAGGTTTTATTATGACGATATTTTTACTGGACACGATAAGGGAATACAATCACAACAAACTGCTCCCTCTGCATAAATTTTGACGGAAGCGGTTCAAACCGCCATTTCCGGAGTGAATTCATAGCTGAATTTTCTAATCTGGTATCAGCTTTTGTTAAAGGGATAATAGTCCCTACAGAACCATCAGGTAAGATGGAGAACCGTAATCTGATATCAATATTTTTGCTTACGCCGCTCGGGTACTCTGGCAGATTATAATTGTAAATCTTCCTGCGGCCACCACCGCCCCAGTCAATATCATAACCACCGCCCCCTCCACCGCCGATGCCCTCTTCATCTCCGGATCCTTCCCCAGAACCGCTTTCGAAGTTTTCGCTTTTTGTGGAATTACTTTTAGCCCCGGACTCAATAGCATCAGGTGAATTAATTTTTTCAGTAAGTTCGGGATTAACAGATTGCTCGGTTTGTTGATCTGCGGCAGCGCCTCCACCACCCGGATCTGGAAATAATGGATTAAAGTCTCCTCCTCCGGCTCCCTCGCCAAAACCGAATCCGATTTCTATATATTCGACGGGAGCCTTGTCTACCGAAGGACGATAATAATAAAGTGCCAGTATGATCAGGCAATGTATCAGCGCTGAAAGGATATAAAACGGATTTATACGCAAACTCAATTAAACACCTGACCGTTACTTAACTGTCCGGGCAAAATCTTCGGCTTCGCCAAGTGATTTAAATGTTCCCATTCTTACCCTGTACCAAGTACCTCTCCCTGGAATCTCTGCTTCCATTACATACGCCGTAACGCCTTTGGATTTGAGACGGTCGACGGCGTTCATCGCTTCAGATTTGACTTTAGTTGAAAATAACTGAATAACATAATTCTCACCTTCCTTGAATATATTATCTTTTACAAGGTACGATGAAGATTGTTCCTTCTTTACGGGAGAACTTTCGAGCTTTTTCTGCTCAGGAGGAAGAGTACTTTTGTTTTCAGAACGAGATACCGATTTCCCCATCGGGATTTCCTCAAACTTTTTCTCCGGTGCCGGCGCTTCGGGTTTGGCTTCAGTTACCGGCTCCGGCAAAACAGTTTTTGTTTCCCCGGTCGCTACCTTATCCAGACTTGGATAAGGATACGTAACAGGAACATCATAGTCTCTCTCGATTACAGTCGCAATATATTTGGTATTGTATACAATTTCTTCTTTCGGAATGTATGGCTTCAGAAATTTTGGTATCCCGTAATCTTTGTAGTAGATAAAACCGGCTATGCAAACACAAAGGATGAAGAAACCCACATAAACTAATTTACTGGTTTTGGGCAGCGGCTGATCTGACTGAAATTTTCGCCGGTCCCCGGACTTAAATGGCGCCGTAAGCAAATTAACAGCGCGGCTTTTGCGGGGCAGTTCGTGAACTTTAGCCTCGATATCGAAGGCTTTACCTTCAGCCTGGTCTCCTTCTGATCCTTCGGAGTCTGAATCCGACTGACCATCTTCATCATTCTCATCGTATATGGCTTCCCTGTTATTTTTGTTTTCAGGCTGAGGTACGGGGACAGCCAGAAGCACATTTTTGGCCATCGATTTCTTGAATATCAGGTCAAAGTTATGTGTGTCGTCGTTTTGACCAACTTTTTCATCAGCCCGCGCAGATGCCTCGCTTTCCTCATCAAACTCGCTCAGGTCAATCGTCAACTCTTTAGTATCTGAGAACACCGTTGCTGGTGACTGACGGGAACTGAATTCCTCTTCCACCAGATCTTCAAAAGTGATTTTTTCAGGTTCTGAATCACCTGTATCTGACGAAGTAAAACCAGATTGTGTTACTTCAAAAGCATCACCCCCGACATCATCCCAAATTGACCGCTCGCTCTCTGTTGTTTCGAGTAAACTGCTTTCGTTAAGTTCTTTTGTCCAATCATCACCAAACTGCCATTCAGACTCAGTCGCTTCTTCCTTGAAATTGTCCTCGACAATTAGGGGATCAACCGTGGCTGCTGCCGGACTTTCATTCCGCGAAGACTTTGGTCTTAATTTTATCGGGATATTGTTTCTAAGGAATTCCCCCTTGGCCAGAATCTCTTCGGATTTATAGTCATATAGCTTCTCAAGATCTTCCGGGAGATAGATCGTAGACTTCTCACTGAATTGGGCGGGGGTTACGGGAATGACAGGTTTACCTACACTAAGGCTGAGGAAAGAATCAATTTCTTCCTTTTTTCTGAAGGGAGTTTCCGGAACGCCGAAAACCAAAACATCATCCGAGAACCTATCATTCTCCGAAAAAAGAATTACTTTGTATCCTGCCGATTCATCCTGCGGAACTTTCCCTGAAAGGTTATTAATCTTAAAATACCCCAGGTTTTTGATTAGAAACAGGTCATCCTCGATGAGTACTTCTGTCAACTTCCAGAAAAAAACTTCTATGAAGTCTTTTGTACTTATATCCGGAATCCCGGCCAGCCGGGCAATATTTTTTATCAGGTCGACTCTGTACATTTATTAAAGATTTTTACCAGTTAAAAATCAATCCGGCTTCGATGCTCCTGCCGGGTTCGGGATAGTTATACCAATTGTAATACTTTTGATCTGATAAGTTAGATATAAATAAATTGAAAATAAAGTTATCTGAAAAGGAATACCTTGTTCCGGCCGAGAACAATAAATGGCCATCAAGTTTATCTTGAATTATTGAAGAATATCTGACCGGAGATTTGTAACTCGCTGAAAGCGAGGTTTCAAATCCACGAAAAAGTTCTAACCTGTAATCAAAAGTAATATCTACCGGAGCAAAGCCGGGGAAATCAGTACCGTCTTTTAATTTTACAGAAGAGTAGTTAGTTACGGTATTTATCGAACCAAATGGTCCCATATAGCCCGTAAGTTCAAGCCGGACGAATTTAGTCTCAGCATCTTTTTTATCCACTACAAACTTCGCCGTGGAAGGTTGATAATCAATAAGTCCAAGATTGAGATCGCTGAATTGCCCGGCCGTGAGGACAGCACAAATAATCTTCTCCTCTTCAAATTTGGCGAACGCTGAAATATGTTTATCCCTGTAATGAGAAAGGTCGCAGAGGGAGAAAACATTTAAATAATTATTCAATCTTATCAAACCGGAATTCGTATTCAATCTGTATCCGCCACCGTAATCCGCCCCAAGTTCAAAATTATCGGTCAACCGGAATTTCATAGAAGATACCGGTGATATTTTACTTTCAGTACTGTTCTTGCTATAGTTTACTCCGCCTTTTAACTCGAAAATGCCGGAAATTATTCCTGAGATTGTAGCCTCTATCCCCTGCATATTATTCCGAAGGACTGCGTTATTCTGGGTTTCCTTATTACTCAAAATCTTCCCCGCAAGGTCAGCTCTGAAGTTCGTAAAGTGAACACCAAAATTCGCTGACAGGTCCCATAAATTGCCGTTAAATCCTTCCTCTTTAATTATCGTACTTCGGTTCTCCGCATTCAGATTAAGAAGATATGGTGTATCTTTTCCTTTGTCCAGGCTAAAACCAATATCATATGAATTGAGATTCCGCTCTCTGGCAGGATCCATTGACCCGAAGAGCCTGAATTTTTTGTAATGAGTATTCAGAGTAGAATTCAAGTGCACATCTGAGAACATCCCTGTAGATTCAAAAGGATAGTACTGAATTTTGACATATGAACGGGTGACAAATTTTTCGCTGTTCAAAACATAAGCCTTAGAATTGTATCCGCCGATTCTTCCGTTCACAGCCAATTCCTTGGTAAGATACATAATATCACCTTCAAAGGCCGGCGTGATGATATTACCGAAATTAAGTGATATTGCCCCTGACAATTGCGGATCAAAAATATATTCCGGAACAGTAATTTCTTTGTAAGCAGGTTTAAATTCTTTCCGAGAAAACCTAATCGGCTTGAAAACCGGATTAAAACTGCTCTCGGGTAATTTCGGAGTAATCAGAACATCCATTTTATTTACAATGGGAAGTTCCACAATGTCCTTGCCTGTTATAACAAATGTTGGTAATTCTACCGAAGACTTTGTCCCTTCCTGAGCAAAAACCAGCGAAGCAAAAATCAGAAAAAATAAAATCCGGATCTTCACTTTAACCTCTTCAGTCTCATTTTGGCCTCATCGGTATACTCGTCCGTACCTTTACGGTTTACCAGGCTCAAATACATCTCTTTAGCCTTCTTTGTATCTTTGGCTTGTTCATAGATTTCACCAAGCGATAAATAGGACTGTTTTACCCATTCATCAAATCTAGAAAAGATATTTATTACTCTCACAAATGCAGTAATTGCCTCTGTGGTTTTTCGCTGAACAAGAAATGTGCTGCCTAAAATGAACTGAGCCTCAGCCCCAATATCATCATTCCGTGAATTAGCCAGTCTCTGCAAAATTCTCACTGCATTGTCGTAGCGTCCGGCTTCAAACTCAATACGTCCCAGCTCAAGTTTAGATTTCTCCGAGAAGACGTTATCTTCAAAACTTTGCGTAATCTCCTCAAAAAGATCGTATGCGTTGCTCATATCGCCCAGTCTTTGTAAAAGCTTGGCTTTAAGAAACATAAGTTCGCTTAATCTTTTAGAACTTTCATTATTCTTAATGACTCTGTTATAAAGGCTGATCGCTTTATCCGCGCTTCCTTCGAACTCATAGATAGCGGCCAGATCAATCACGGCAGAAATCGTAAAGTCAGAGGAAGAGAATTTGTTAAGCACAATATTAAAATTGTCTTTTGCTTCCTCATATTCACCGAGGTTCTGACAACTCTTTCCGGCCCAGTAATGCGCATCAACAATTAATTTGCTTTTGGGGAAATTATTTATGAACTCATAATAGCTGTTCTTAGCACCTGAATAATCCCTGTTACTATAGTATAGCTCTCCTTTTTTCAGGAAAAGCTGTTCTGAACCGGATAGCTGCTTGTTCGCGAGAGCAAAATCATTTAATATCTGTGCAGCTCTTTCAATATCCCCAAGGGCAACGTGACAGTACTGAAGTCCGGTGACGGCATCAAACCAATTGGACGCTCCCCGGTAATCGTTGACCACTTTTTCGTATGCCTCAATCGCTTCGGCAAAACTTCCCGCATTGTAATATGAATCTCCGATTGAGTAATAGGCGGTCGGAACAAGCTTAGATTTTGGCAATCGATAAATAAGTTCGCGGTATTTTTCTATTGCCCGTTCATAATTGCGTTCCTGGAAATATATCCACCCGGAGAGATAATAAGCATTTTCAAGATACTGCGATCTGGAATAACTCCTTATGAGCGTATTTAGCTGTGCCTGCGCCTTATCCTGGCGGTTCAGTTTATAATATACCTGTGCTGTTTGATATAAAATATAATCCTGATTTTTGACTCCCTTCTGAGCGAGGAGAGCGTCATAATTCTTGAGTGCCTCGTCATATCCCTTATTTGAAAAGAGAGCATCGGCTAACCGCAGGCGGACATCAGTTAAGCGGTTATCCCTCGGAAACATTTTAATAAAATCCTGGAAAACGTAGGATGCATTGTTATAATCACGAAGATTAAACAGGCAGTATCCCTTTGAATATAATGCGGTGGAATAGATAACATCATCGTCAGAACTTACCTTGCCATAGTACTTGTAGGCGGTAAGATAATTACCGGATTTGAAATAGTTTTCACCCATATAAAAATTAGTTAGTCCGCTCTCAAAATTCGGCGCCAGCGAATCAATAACAGAGAGAATGGCGCTGGACTGATCATACTGATTCAGGTTGTGAAGTGAAATACCATATCCCAGCAATGCTTTGAACACCGAGAAACGTTCTTTAAGATTATTCCGGGCCAGATCATAGTACTTCAGCGCAAGCTGATAATTTCTGTTATTCAGTTCCATATCACCAAGCAGCAGATTAGCGTGAGCGATCAGTTCCTGATTCCTTGATGAACTTAGGAGGGATAACAAATATTTAGTGGAGCTTTCATACTGTTTTAATTCGAAATAGATTTTCCCTATCTGGAACAGGATGCCTTCGTTATATGAAGACGACGGAAAGCGCTTCTGAAAATCTTCATAGACTTTAATTGCCTCTTTCAGATTTCCCATTTTCCGGATCGACTCCCCCTTCCAAAAGGTCGAGATCAATGCTATGCTGTCGCTTCCTTGCGAAAGAATGCTGAATTCTTTGAATGCATCAGCGAATTCTTTTAGCTCAAAGTGGGCCCAGGCCAGCGCATACCTTACATCCCTTATATATTCGAATTGGGGATACAAAACGATGATCTCGTCAAAATATTTTTGTGCTTCTGCGTATTCCTGCGAATTGAAATAAGAGTCACCTAAAAAAAAGAGATATTCTGCCTTCTTGCCAAGCTCAACATTTTTAAGCGCCGGATTTGATAGTTCTATAATACTTCTTTCAAAATCATTCAATCTGTAATAACAGAAACCCAAACGCACCTGGGCATCAGCGCTTATCTCGCTGTCGGAATAATAAGACAGGATTCTTTCGTAACTGTCTATTGCAGACTGATATTCCCGCATTTCTTCTAAACAGATTCCCCTGTTAAAAAAAGATTTATCAATCAGGGGATTGGATTTTTTATTTGCGATCGATTCGTCATACCACTTAACAGCCT
>CAIMOS010000005.1 GCA_903843135.1 uncultured Ignavibacteriales bacterium
AAAGGGAAAATTTACCCCAAATATACCGCCCTTCCCCCTTAAAGCGCTTCCTGTATTCTTAGCGGCCTTAGCGGTACCTTTGCGCCTCTGCGTTTAAGCCACTGCCTAAACGCCAGGACGCAAAGAATTTACGCTAAGTTCGCATAATTTATGTTGTACTTATAAAGCTTTCTTCGACACGAAGAAGCCGAGCATTTTAAGTTTTACATAATCTTCGTGATAGAAGTAATAACCTTTATCGCCTGCATTGAAAGATCCGGAACCGGAATCCTTGATCAGGAACCAGTCTGTACCGTTTTTATTCATATAACCGACGCAGTGAATTCCGTGATCGTCGCCTGTTGTACTGTTAACGAAACGAAACTGCCTCGCATTCTCGTCGATATATAGAGACGGGATGTCGAAAGTGGGGACCATTGCGGCTTTCGCATATGAATCCAGGCCGGGTTCGGATACATCGCCAAAGAATACGATTGTGTAACCGTTCCGGATCGCCTTCTTAATTTTTGCCATAAACTCATCAAGCGGCAGGTTCAGATACTCCTTGCTGTGCCACCAGTTATCAGCAACCGGATATTCAACATAAGTATTGTATGGTTCTTTCATAAACGAAACCACGGCTTCATAATCGTTAAGGTCGATACTTATTTCCTTCTTAAAGAACTCTTGCGGAGTATATGATTTACCGTTGTATGTAAAAGTTTCCGGCGGCACACCCATATAAGTGTTGAGTATCGCCCTTACTGTCGCAACGGCTTCAGCTTCGTTCCAGGCGTTTCTTTCCTTTACCGAGCGGAGGAAAGCATTCATCTCATCGAACATTTTGCTGTGGTCGTGAGATTTCTGTCCCGGCAAAAGACCGTTGTAGACGTCCCAGGGCACCACGCCGTAGTTATTCCAGGCGCGGGTAACAGCGTTGGCCTGCGAACCTTCACCGAAATTAGTTGTCCCGCGTGAACGGATGAATCCTTTTGTTTTTTCAACATATTCCCAGTACGCGGTGTGCATTTCGGAAAGCTTGATCTTCTTTCCCGTGATGCGGAAAATTTCTGATTCAAGCATTGATGTGGCCGAGAATGACCAGCAGGTCCCTGTCATCCCCTGATTGATCGGACCGTTATGCCAGAAGGATGTAAATTCGGTTTTGGATTTCGGAATATCGATTCCCGTAAAATCCATTTTGAAACTTTTTTTATCAGTTGAGGGTTTTTTATTGAATTCCTCGATGTTGGTTCTGATGGTATCATAGTAGCCGCTTTTCGGCTCAGTGTAAACTGCTTTGTTTTTTTGCTGCGCAGCAAGCAGCAGCGGGAGAGAGATCACAATTAAAATCGCAAGGCGGTATTTCATAAGGCACCGTATTAATTTATTTGAAAGAAATGATTAAACTTCGTAACGGATATAGCCAAAATAACAAACTTTATTTTATTATTTGATGAATGAATATTTAGAAACGAGATAAATATGACTGACCTGAATAGCCTGCTTAACGCAGCATCAAAACTTAAATCAACCGACAGAATGCCGGCGCTCTTCCTGGGGCACGGAAATCCGATGAATGTGATTACTGATAATGAGTTTAAGGTTAAATGGCAGGAAGTCGGGAGGAACCTCCCGAGACCCGCTGCTATCGCGGTAGTGTCTGCCCACTGGCTTACTGACGGAACGGCAGTTACAATTAATCCGCAGCCTAAAACAATACACGACTTTTATGGTTTCCCCGAAGAACTTTACAAACAGATATATCCTGCGCCGGGCGCGGCGGATTACGCGAACCTTACGATTGAAAATGTAAAAAGTGTGTCTATTGCGGCGGCAAGCGACTGGGGGCTGGATCACGGTGCCTGGACGGTACTTGTCCATCTCTTTCCAAAGGCCGATATCCCGGTATATCAGATCAGCATCGATTATCATAAACATCCCGAATATCATTACAATCTTGCGAAGGAACTGTCGTTTCTCAGGGAAAAAGGGGTGATGGTAATTGCCAGCGGGAACCTGGTGCATAATCTCAGGATGGTGAACTGGTCTGAAAATCCGGAGCCGTATCCGTGGGCGCTTGAGTTTGATGAGTTCGTAAAGAACAGCCTGATGAATAATGATTCTACGGCCTTGGTAGAGTACAAATCCCGGGGCAGGTTAGCAGATATGGCGCACCCGACAAATGACCACTATCTGCCGCTCATCTACGCGCAGGGCGTCCGCAGCGAAAAAGATGAACTTGCATTCTTTACAGATGTAATCGATATGGGTTCTGTGTCTATGAGAAGCTTCATCCTTTGTGGTTAAAAAATCTTCCGGGATATTGATTTTGCTTTTACCACAGAGGGAACGGCGTTTTACACAGAGGAAACAGAGAAACTCTTATAAACCTCTGTGAACTCTGTGTTACCTCTGCTATCTCTGTGGTTTAGTATTTCCTCCGAGATATTGAGTTTGCTTTTACCGTAGAGGACACAGAGTCTTACACGGAGGAAACAGAGAAACTCGGGAAAATCTCTTTTAACTTCGTTTAATCTCCTATATTCTCTTACTTCAACTGGATCATTTTCTTTGTAACTGCAAATTTACCCGCCTGAATCCGGTAAAAATAAATTCCTGAAGGGAAATCGGATGGTGCGAGTCCCTTCGCTGAAGATGGAAATTCAACTTCGTATGTGCCCGGGGTCTTTCCCTCATTTACAAGTGTCGCGACTTCATTCCCGAGTATATCGTAAACTTTCAGGGTTACAAAACTATTTATCGGTAATTGATAATTGATAGTTGTAGACGGATTAAACGGATTAGGGTAATTCTGCTCAAGTGAAAAATCGCCCGGTCGGGAACTGTTATCCTCAACATCCGTAAATGTCGTATCACCGCTGATAACGCCGTCGAATATCCACCCTTTAAGCACTCCCCACCTCCTGCCAAAATCATAACCGAATATAAAGTATGAGTTCCCAAGTCCCTCAGCAAGGTCGAAAGAGTAAGACTCAAGCATATTTATGCTTTTATAAGTCTTCACTTTATGAATCTGCCCGGAATGAACCTGATTGTACGCGGAATCGAAAACCGTGCCCCCAAATGAATAGGGAGCGGGGATAAAATCATAAGGAACAGTATCTCCCGGCTCATACACAAAGTCGTGAACACGATACTCAGCATTTTCTGAGGTGACAAAAGACCATAAATAGCCATCTGCTGTATCAATGCGGTAATAGTTAGTTTCGGTGTAGCCCGAACCGTGAGAAACCATCAACGACATTTTATAACTTTTCCCGTTTGTCATTACTGTATCTTTTACGATCGTCTGTTTTTGAGTATAGTGTGCGTAATATGCCGGGAACATATCCCATTGCTGCACATCATAGAACCAGGTATACCCGTTTACCAGCGGATAGAATTCGAACAGTTCCGGATTAAGAATAAGTTTTTTATCACTTATGGCCGTATCCGGTTTAACTTTCTGCAGAGAATTCATTGTCGCAACATAAAGAAAGCTTCCGGTAGAAGGCGAAAACAATCCTGTGATCCGCCTCGGAAGTTCCGCGTAAAACTGAAGATCAAAAAGAGTGTTTATGTTTGTATAAATCTTTGTTCCCTGGGCAAGATAATACCTGCCGTTGTCGTTTTCGTTTGGTGCGAAGATGAACGGTCGCGGCGACTTAAACACCACCTGCCAGCTGAATGCCGAACCTGAGTTAACGGATGCGATAAGCCTGTATCCCCCGTTGTATTTCTGATAGATACATATTTTATTTCCGGATGGAAAAAAATTAACAAAAATGTCCCGTTCCGCCTGATTTGTATCAACAACCTCAAACGAAGACCCCGCGTCAAGAGAGCGTACCAATTGGCCGGAGGCATTTCTTCCGAACATTAAATTTGTATTGTATGGCGAAACAGAAATTATTTTGTGCGGTGTGCTTACGGCATTCCAGGTGCGACCGCCGTCCGTGCTTTTCAGGAGAGGGTCCCAGGCATACAACAGACTGTCATTGCTTTTTGAGATGACTAACCCTTCAACAATATCAGAAGTTATGTAAGCCTGCGCCTGGTCATAGCGTTTAATATAGCCGTTTACAGCAAAACCGATTTGCGCTCCGCAATGTATGTAATGATCCGGATTTTTTTGCCAGAAGTCGAGTCCGATTACATTTTCAATAAGTTCACCGGACTGAAAGTCCCTGAGAAAAAGTGTATCGGAATTGTTTGAAAGATTATAGTGGTAGATTGAATTTTCAGTCTGGTTGGGATTTCCCGAAGAGTCAGAGTAATGTAGCCGATAAAACAGATGTACTTTACCGTCGTTCCCCGTAAAACCGTTCAATTCAGAAAATTTGTAGTACCGGGTCTGCCCGAGGGCGTTTTGAACGAGCACGAAACACAGTAGAACAGCACAAAGTCTCACATCTCACCCAATCGTTAATTATCTTTCAGAAATTTACAAAATACACCTCAAAAATCCGGCCCATTTTTTCTCTGTGAATCCTTTATGCAGAAATGAGTAAATTCACTTACCAGAAAATAAATACCGGTTAGAAAAATGAATGAATTAAATAATCTGCTTGAATCAAATTCGGAAACGATAATAAACAATGCGGTGCAGGGGCTTTCCCGTTCAGCATTAAAACATTACAATGTTTACTCCGAAGAGGAGAACCGGTCAAGAATGTCGCGGCTTTTTAATACAACGCTTGAGTGCATAAAAAACAGGAATCTTATTCCGATCAATTTATATTCCCAGAAACTGGCAAGCGAGAGATTCAAAGAAGGATTTTTTCTGCAGGAAGTTCAGACGGCATTTAATGTTCTGGAAGAGGTTTTGTGGCAACTGGTTACAGAGAAACTTGAACCTGAAAAATATCCCGATGCATTCGGACTGATAAGTTCTGTGATGGGTGCGGGTAAAGAAGCGCTCGCGGTTGAATATGTTTCGCTGGTTACTGATTCCCCGAGAAAACCCTCGGCGGATATTGACAGATTATTCCTGGGAACTTAAATCCGGGCCCATAGCTGCCCCGGTCAGTTGTTCCTTACTGAGAAGAATAAATAAACTACTATAGCCGATGCGGCGGTGGCTATCGCGGGCTCCAGCAGGTAGCCCCAGCTGCTTCCTTCCGGCAGGCCGGCAACTGTAAAAGGATAAATATTGCTCCCTGCCCCCGCAAAATCCTCTTCTGATATTTGATCCGCATAACTTAACGTTCTGAGCGCGCCACTGCTCCCCTCTGAAGCGACAATACTGTACCTGAAATTAATAACCCTGCTAAAATCTCTTCCGCTGAAAAATCCATTATCACCGGCCTCTCTGTACTCAACAGTTACAGATTCCAGAGAGTATAAGATAAAATTTCCTGAACGCTGATTGTTGTATGTAATATTTTCATTTATGTTTTTGAAAGCTGCCGCGATCCTGCTCTCAAAATACTGATACTCAGAAGGGATATTAATAACGAGATTGACCGGTCCGCTGAAAGAGGATTTAACCGGATTAGAAGCGACTGATACGGTAACGAGCGAGTCCATTATTTCCAGGTTGCTCCTGACCTGTGCTGTTACCGGACCGGCCGATAACAGCACAACCAGGATAAAAATAATTTTCATACCGAAACCCCGGAACAATTCTGAGACTTCTCTGTTGTCGAAAGGAATCACTTAAGGTACTTCACATTCGCGAAAGTGACTTTTACACTCCGCGGCTGTTTATTTTCATTACCCGGAGCTTTTCTCTCCAGTTTTGCGTCAAGTTCACCGGACAATAAGTTTTTCGTTTCATCATTTTGGGATATGTTAAGCGTTCCGGAAACTGCGACCCATTTGTCAAGTTCGTTTTCAAAGTAGCTTACCGTAAATGAAGGCGAAGGATCACTGAGCCGTTTCATAGGTTTATATGTGAGCTGTGCCTGGCTTTTGCCGCCGAGGTTCGCCATATCGACTTCTATACTCAGCTCCTCCCGGCCGGAAACGAAGTGAAGTTTCAGAAAACTTTTATTAAAAAGTTTCGAAACCTGCGCGGAATGAAGTTCGCCTTTCCACGCTTTTCCGTCAAGACTGACAGTCACCTTCTTTTGTGGCAAGGCAGCCGCGGTAATTAAAACCAGGAAAAAAACCATTTTTAACATCATTTTCATAACGATAAACCTTGTAATACTCTGATCATTTATACTTTATAAACAATAATAATGTTTCAATGATAATTGATAATTGTTAATTGTTAATTGTTAATTGTTATTTGATCAATGACATTTTCATCAGTTTGCGGAAACCGCCTGATTTAAGTTCATAGAAATAGGTTCCGCTGGAAAGCCCGAGTTTAACTGCATCGAACCTGACCGAATGATTTCCGGCATCCTGCGTTTCATTCAGAAGCATTGCGACTTCTTTCCCGAGAATGTTATAAATCCTGATCGTAACATTACCTGATTCTTTCAGGCTGTATTTAATGAGCGTTTCCGGATTAAACGGATTCGGGTAATTCTGAGAAAGCGCATACTCTGTCACTCCCGAAAAATCCACTTCAGCCGGCGGCAGGATCCTGCTCGTTCCGTCAAGGTCTACCTGTTTCAGGCGGTAGCGCAGTTTACCGTTAACTGGATTTGCATCAGTAAAATTGTAAACTGATTTCGTCGTAATTGTGCCGCTGCCTTTAACAAAACCGATTGTAATCCATTTACCCGGCATTGCGGCTCTCTGAATTTCAAATCCGTTGTTGTTCAGTTCGGTAGCTGTTTCCCATTTAAGATGAATGCTATTCCCGGCTGCAGAAGCAGTGAACGAAGACAGTTCAACCGGCACGATCTGGTAAACTTTAATACCGATATCATCAACCCACCATCCGTCTCTATTGAGTGAGCCGTCGGTCCTCAGTTCAAATTTTAATTTAAGCTGCTGGTTTCCGTATGCGGAAAGGCTCATTTCCTCTTTAGCCCATTCGGACCTTACATTATCATAAACAGGTGTACCGCTCGGGATCTGTTTCCCCTGTCCGGAGCCGGCTTCTGTCAGTAATCCGGCAAGCGGGGTCCAGGTTGATCCGTTTGTTGACGCCATTACCTGCGCGCAGTCCCAGGAATTTTCAATATCATATTTTGTCCAGAAGCTCAGAGTCGGATTGCTGTTTCCTGCCAGATTGATAAAATTAGTTGTCGTCATCGCGACGGTTGCATTGCTTACATAAACTCCCGTTCTGCTGTCGTGGTATGAATTCGGCGTCGAATGAAACGATGATTCAAAAGTCTCCCATCTCGGCGATGTTGACGGCGTATATGTGATCGTCCAGAGATTCGCGGGATTATTTGTTGTATCCACAAAATAATAAACCGGGGTGCCGGTGACGATTGTAAAGGTATCGGTTGAGGCGACCACGCCTTCAAGTTTACTGCTAACCACAAGTTTGATTTTATGATCAGCAGGCGCAGCAGGGCTGATCGCAAAAGTCAGAGGTGAAGGCAATGTATAGGCCGCCCTGCCCGTGATTGAGTCAGCCGAGGCGGTGCTTGTTCCGAATGCAACGTAAGGGCTGGCTGTGCTAACATTTACGCTGACATTCTTCGCAGTCGACAGGCCCTTATTCTTCAACTGTACGTTCATCTGAACATTATCGCCCGGATTAAAATACTGCCTGTCAAAAGTGAGGTTCTGAAGCCTGACAAAACCTCCGGCTGCCCAGGCGTAATAAAGATTCGGGTAAAGGTTTTCCTGCGCCAACGGGAATATCCTGTTTTGCGGCGCCCAGAAATAATCCGAAGAGGTTCCGACTTCAGGCGTCATTGCAAAAATTTTTCCGCGGGTCGTAGTGTCGCCGTCGTACATAAAATCATCACTGTTGCCCCGTGTTGAATACCCGACTGTCTGCATATCCGTTCCGGCTTCGTAACCGTTATACTGAGTCATCTCATTTGCATATTCCCGGAATATCAAAGAATCTGCTGTTTCACGGCTCAACGCGCCGTAAGGGTAAATAAGCAGGTTGCTGAATGTATGGTAGTTAAGCGCGGTTTTAAATTTTCTTGAGTTTACAAAATCCTTCAGGGCTGTTATTTCCGGTTCGGAATAGGGGGCTGTGCCGCGGTAAAGATCGCTTGAAGTTGAAGTGCTTGAACCGCCGTTAGGTGCGTTCCAGTATGCATAAGGGCCGTAGTTTCGATTTAAATCAACACCGAAAGTGCCGTCGCCATTATTCTTCCGGTTCTTCCTCCACATACCGCCGCCGCCGGGGTTAGTGGAGCGGTTATATTCGTAGCCGTCGGGATTAACAATGGGGACATAGTAGATTTCCCTGTTGTCAACCAGGTAACGGACTTCCGGTTTTGTGTTGTAATTTTCGAGCAGATAATAAATGTAATACAGAGGCGCCATTATACCCATCGGTTCCCTTGCGTGATGTATACCCGTATAAAGGACTTCCGGCTCATCTTCATCAATGTCCGGATTATCCGAAATCTTAATCATATACAAAGGCCTGTTTTCAACGGAATAACCGATCACGGTTTTTGCTTTAACGAGATTGGGGTAAAGCAGTTTTAATGTATCAAGCTGAGCCACTGTTTCTGAATAGGTATAATGGCCGCCCATACTTCCGTAACCGAATCCTTCAACGCCGAATTTAAGTTTACTCTCAGCCTTTGCAGCGGCCTTTTCTGCTTCGCTCATTTTCGGCAGTTTACTGTAGTAACCGTACCAGTCATCGATTAATACTTCGGTTCTGTAAGGCATTATACTCAACTGAGCCATCGACTGATCGCTTACGAACACAATGACAGCGCCGTCCTTTGTGCGCACCGCGTGTTCAACATCTACATCGATATTAGCGAGTTCCTGTAAATCTTTATAGGGATCATTCAGGTAAATTTTTACCTGCTTATAATTCTGGCCATTTGCAAAAGAGGCAAGCAATAAAACCAAAGACAGCGTATGAAGTAATTTCATAAGACGGGCATACCTTTCAAAAACATTTAATCTTATAAGTTAATAAAATTTGAATTAATAATTCATACATCAGTATATAGCCAAATACAGCCAAATTCCGGCCCTCAGTCAAGTTTTTTCCATTCTCAATGCAGGACAGCTCGCGGGCTGTCCGTGACGATGCTGGCCAATTCCAGGGCGTTCTTTCAAGAAATTGTTTTAGTCCAGGACCACGTTTTTTTTTTTTTTGCAGGGGCGGCTCACGAGCCGCCGCTACATTGAACCGCTATTTATCGGAACAAATTGTGCGGTGCACGCGGTTTATTACCGGGCCGGCGTAAGTGAAATCCCTTTTATTAGAATAGATCAAAACGTAAATTTGAGTTAATAAAAAGCGGATCAAAGATCCGTCAATTTCCGGAATCCAAATTCTTAATTTTTAATTATTAATTCTAAATGACTTTTCTTAACCCGGCTGTATTATTCGGTCTGATCGCCGCCTCTATTCCTATACTTATTCATCTGCTGAACCTGCGGAAACTAAAGAAAATTGAATTCAGCTCACTTATATTCCTAAAGGAACTGCAGAAGAATAAGATCAGGAAAATAAAAGTTAAGCAATGGCTTTTACTGGTAATCAGAACCCTCATACTGATTTTCCTCGTTATGGCATTCGCGCGTCCTGCGCTTAAGGGAATTTCTTTGGGAGGGATCACATCTTCCGCGAAGACTTCCGCGGTCATTATCATCGATGATACTTACAGTATGAGTGTAATTAAAAGCGACGGGTCACTGTTTAACAAAGCAAAACTCCACATCTCGGAAATCCTCTCCCAGCTTCAGGAAGGCGATGAAGTTGCTGTGATAAAAATGTCCGGCTTCCCGCAGGATGAAGAAATAAATTTCAGCAAGGATCTTTCTTCGGCTAAAGATAAAATCCGCGCGCTTGAAATTTCTTCAGTAAGCGGCGACCTGCACTCTGCCATAGTTAAAGCCGAAAAGCTTCTCTCCGGTTCTCACAACTACAATAAAGAAATTTATATCATCTCCGATTTCCAGAAGCAGAGATTAACGGAAGAGAAAGCGCTCCCTGATCTCAGCGGGGGGCTGAGCGAAAAAGTCAGAATATACGCCATACAGCCGGAGAAAAGCGTTCCGGTAAACGCCGCGGTTGAGTTAGTTAAAATACTTTCGGGTGTGTTCGAAAAGAATAAACCCGTCGAGGTTGAAGGAGTGATTAAAAACCACAGCGAAAGCCCGGTGGAGAACCTAACTGCGTCTTTATTTATCAACGGTGAACGGGTTTCACAGAAAAGCATATCACTCCAGCCGGGCGAATCGCAGAAAGTGGTTTTCCAGGGACTGCTGAAAAAATCCGGCCATCAGGATATCTTCATCGAAATCGATGAGGATATGATTACTGAGGACAACAGAAGATTTGAAAGCATTTTCCTGCCTGAAAAAATAAAACTGCTTCTACTCTTTGATGATGCGGCGAATGTTCCGTTCCTGAAACTGGCGCTCAATATCGCCAATCCGGGAGGCATATTTATTATTGAAGAAGCCTCGACGTCAAAGGCGTCTTCTTACGACTTCAGGAAATACAATGCCATCATAGTTATTGGTTCAAAGGGACTGAACACCAGAACAGAACTTGAGCAGTACGTATCGGGCGGCGGCAACCTTATGTTTTTCCCCGGCAGAAACGAATCACCCGAAAACGTAAAAACTTTGTTCTCCGCAATCGCTCCTCTCAGGGATGCGGGTAATGTCACATCAACAAGAGCCGAATTCGGCGCTGTTGACCTGCTTCATCCGGTTCTTGCCGGACT
>CAIMOS010000006.1 GCA_903843135.1 uncultured Ignavibacteriales bacterium
CGGAAAATATTCGTATAGGTTACGCCAGGTTGATTTTGACGGCGCAACGCATTATTCGAGTGCAGTTGATGTGGATCTTACAGTGCCTGCTAAATTTGAACTGTCGCAAAACTATCCAAATCCATTCAACCCGTCAACGGTGATCAGATTCACAGTGGCTGAGCAGATGAAAACATCTCTCCGGATATATTCAGTTACCGGAAAACTTGTTGCTACTCTGTTTGAGCAGCAGGCAGAACCGGGAAGACTTTATTTGGTCAAGTTTGACGGGTCGCAGTACTCAAGCGGAATTTACTTCGCGGAGTTGGCTTCCGGCAGCCAGAAATCAGTTAAAAAATTAACTCTGATTAAATAGCCGTGAGAGATAATTAGTAAAGGAAACCGGAAGAAAGTTCATAGTAAATGGATCTGATAATATTACTTGTGATAATAGCCGTATTCGCTGGAGGGATATTATTCTTTAAGCTCCCTGCCGGGGTAGCGCTGGCAGCAGCAGCATTAGCCGGAGCTATTGCGGCCGGAGAGTATTTCCCTGTACGGCATTTTGTCGAAGGTACTTTCGGGTTCCTTGATCCGGTGATGATCATTGCAGCCGCAATGATATTTATGAAGACGGTTGAAGCCACCGGAGCACTCGGTACGCTGAGTTACAATATGATGAAATATCTTCACGGGTATCCGACAATACTGATGATTTTGATTACGCTGTTTATTATGTTCCCCGGAATGCTCACGGGGCTTTCTTCCACCTGTATTCTGACAACGGGCGCACTCGTCGTTCCAGGACTTATCGCAATGGGTATGCCCCGACCGGCTGTCGGCGCGCTTCTTGCTATAGCGTCAGTCCTGGGAATGATCGCTCCCCCGATAAATATCCCGGTGATGATAATCGGCGGAGGGGTGGATATGCCTTACATAGGTTTTGAACTGCCTCTGCTCATTGCCACCATGCCTGCGGCGCTGTTTACTGCGCTGTATTTCCGGTTCAGATACCTGAAAACATTTGACATCACGGAAGTGCTTGCTCAGATGCCGCATCCGGTACATGATCGTCACGGGTATAAACTGTATATTCCGCTGGTGTTTGTTGTAGGTGCAATGATACTTCTTCGCGTGTTTCCTGAATACATTCCTGATGTTGGCATCCCCTTCATCTTTATTATCGGCGCTCTGCTTGGGTTCGGGACGGGAGAAAAATTCAATTTTCTGGTGGTTTCACAGAAGGCTATCAGGGAATCAGCCGGCATTATCGCAATACTTATCGGAGTCGGGATGCTTGTTCAGATAATGACACTGACAGGAGTGAGAGGCTCGATCGCTGTTAATGCACTGAACGTTCCGGTAGAGTATATTTACATTGTTATAATTTTGCTGATGCCGGCTTTCGGTTCCGCTTACGCCGCGGCATCGATTCTGGGAGTTCCTCTTGTATTTGTTTTTCTCGGACACAATGAAATTATCATTACAGCGGCATTATCGCTTCTGGCGGGCATAGGAGATATGATGCCTCCGCCTTCATTCCTCTGCGTCTTTGCTTCGAAGATGACGGGAGTCGATAACCATTACCAGATTCTCGGTAAGAGTGTTATACCTATTCTTTTTATTATGCTGTCGGGAGTGCTAATGATGTTATTCTCCTCTGAAATTAATTCACTGATTCAGGCAATTCCATTCGGCAGACCTTACTGAGATAGATATGTTATTCTGGATTTATTATATTATCGCGGCCTACATTCTCTTTCTCCTTATAAAAGAGCTCTTTAATGAGAAAGATTTCAAAGTGCAGATAGCCATAGCGATTAGCCTCATACCTTTCATTCTGAGAATTTTTCTGATCAAGTGATATGAATAACGGTACCAGCAAAAATCCGATCCTGCTTCTTCTAATTGTTGTTATTCTCTGCGCCTATTCGTCAATTGAATTTTTAGGTATGAGGAAACCGGACCTGCTTATTCCATCAAAATCTCTGACGGCAATTAAAAAGCTGAGCAATTACTTCAAAGGAATGAAAAATACTTCAGCCGATTCGGATATTTATTTCTTTGACAGCGGAAAACCGGGCGGGACGGTTCTTCTTCTTGGCGGAACACATCCGAATGAGCCTGCCGGATTTATTACCGCCGTTGTTCTGCTCGAGCAGCTTAAGTGCGAGGAAGGACGAGTTATAATAATTCCGCAGGCGTGCCTCAGCGGGTTCACCTGTACCGATCCTCTTGAAGGTTATCCTTCTTCCTTTACGGTTAAAGGTAAATACGGCGACAGGAAATTCAGGTTCGGTTCCCGAGTGGCAAATCCGCTGGACCAGTGGCCTGATCCTCTTGTTTACCAGCACTATCCCTCAGGCCAAAAACTCTCAAATTTTGAATCGAGGAATCTTAACAGATGCTACCCGGGTAACCCCGAGGGTTCACTTATGCAGCAAACAGCATACGCAATTCTTCAATTGATCAGGAGCGAAAATGTTGATGTTGCTTTCGACCTTCATGAGGCGGCGCCGGAAATACCCATCATTAACGCGATTGTCGCGCATGAAAAGGCGAGGGATGTTGCAGGAATGGCGGTGCTCAATCTTGAATTCGAAGATCTGAAATACGCTCTTGAAATATCCCCGGTAAGGTTCAGGGGCCTCAGTCACAGAGAATGGGGGGACAGCACAACCGTTTTCCCGTTCCTTATGGAGACGAGCAATCCGATTCAGGGAAGGCTGCGCGGGGTTACTAATGAAAAACTGGTACTATACGGAACGGATCAAAATTATAAAAAAGCTCTGGAAAGTGGTAAACTGCGTATTGAATATTTGGTTTCAGGCGAGCCGCTTAAACTGAGAGTCGGAAGGCACCTTCAGGCTTTCCTTGCCGTTCTTAGCGCTTTCAATGAACTAAATCCCGACAAACACA
Source organism: uncultured Ignavibacteriales bacterium (assembly GCA_903843135.1). Lineage (GTDB taxonomy): Bacteria > Bacteroidota > Ignavibacteria > Ignavibacteriales > Ignavibacteriaceae > JABWCL01. The sequence continues at coordinate 2,899 of CAIMOS010000006.1, forward strand.
TAACGGTGTCAAAGGTACCCGGCTATCACGACCTGATGATTAACGGGGTAGGATTTTACTTAAATTAACAAAATGGAAAAATCAAAATGAAAAGATTTCTTTTAGCTTTACTTATTCTTATTATATACAATTATTCTCCTGCTCAGGGAAAATTTGAACAACCGGCGCTCATCTCATCCGCGGGACAGAGTGCTGATGTTACCCTTGCGGGGATGCTTCTCAAAAAAATCAGCGTTAACTATAAGATTGCCGCGCTTGCTACGGAAAACGATCTCAACGGATACAAGACCCTGATTATCGTACCCGGTTACAGTTCGAAAGGACTTGGTGCCGCGGGTATAAGCCGTGAACAGGAAATGGACCGCGTTGAAAAACTGATCGCAGCCGCAAAGAAGAAAAAAATGCGTGTGCTTATGATGCATATCGGCGGTACTGCACGCAGAGGCGCTCAGTCAGATGATTTTAACCAGATCTCAGCGGAAGTCAGCGAGGCGATGATAGTTGTTAAACAGGGAGACGAAGATAAATTTTTCTCCAGAATTGCCTCTCAAAAAAAGATTAAGATCAGCATTGTTGAAAAAATGGCTGACATCGTTGAAGTAATTAAGCCAATGTTCTGATAAAAATTAATTTTCTTATTTTATTAACCGGAAAAATAAAATGAACCGCAGAGCCTATTTTTACTTATTACTATTATTTGTCTTTACCGGATTTTCCGGCAGGCAGGTCTATGTTCCTCAGCAGGAATCGGGTCAGTCCTGTACCGGAAGCAAAGGACTTGTAACAACCGCTCATCCGCTCGCATCTCAGGCTGGAATTGAGATGCTGGAAGCCGGGGGCAACGCGGTCGATGCCGCAGTTGCGGCGGCATTCGCAATCGGCGTGGTTGAACCGGACGGTTCAGGTATCGGTGGCGGCGGAGGAATGATTATTCATCTCGCGAAAGAGAATAAAGATATCTGCATTAATTACTATCCGGCTGCGTCGGAAAATGTGGATGAACTTGATTTCGGCTCCGGGGGCGACAGGAAATCCGCGTCAGCTATTCTTGTCCCAGGTACTGTGGCCGGACTGACAGAGGCTCTGAAACGTTACGGCAAACTTCCGCTTGCAAAAGTACTGGAGCCTGCGATTAGATACGCAAAAGAAGGATTTGAGGTTGATGGCGTATTGGGAAGTATTATTTTGGACAACGTTTCTCTTCTTCAGAAATACAGTTCTACTGCATCAGTTTATCTGCCGGAGGGTTTTCCCGTAATGCAGGGCGAAAAACTGGTTCAGCGCGCTCTTGGAGAAACGCTGGATAAGATCGCCGGGAACGGTAAAGATGCTTTTTATTCCGGTGCGCTTGCCGAAACGATGGTTAAGGATGTAACCGAAGCGGGAGGTAAACTTACTCTGAATGACCTTAAAAATTATGAACCTGTCGTAAGCGAACCAGTCCGCAGCATGTACAGAGGTTACGAAATAGTTTCATGCGGAGTCCCGCTTTCCGGAACATCAGTTGTGGAAGCGCTGAACATCCTTGAGAACGCAGACCTGGCAAAGATGGGCCCACCTGCATCAAACGGTGAAACTCTTCATCTTATGGCGGAAACAATGAGGAGAGTTTATTCAGACCGCTCTTCTTTTATGGGTGACCCCAGATTCAGCGAAGTACCGGTTGAAGGGCTTCTTTCTGATTCTTACGCGCGAACAAGATTCAGGAACATTGATCAGAAAAAAGCTGAACCTCGTGATTACAGAAAAACAGAATCGGGTAATCCCTTCTCATTCAGTTATGATCAGAAAACAGTGGTGCCCGGGAAGGAAACTGATACAGATATTATTGAAAATGATGAAGAAGACAATGACGGTCTTAGTGCGCCTTCAAACCGGAAGACGGAAGTGATTGACAAATGGGGAAGAGTAGTTAAACCCAAAAATACAAAACCCGCCGTAGCTCCTAAAAAGAAATCGGAGAAACCGGTGAATAACGAAGACGATAAAGACAATAAAGAATTTGACGGCCATACTACACATCTTTGTACGATTGACAGTGAAGGTAATATGGTCTCGCTTACCCAAACTCTTGGAACTTTTTTTGGTTCCGGATTTACTTCTAACGGAGTATTGTTCAATTCGGCTATGGCAAATTTTTCTACAACCGGTTCAATCAACACTCCCGTCGGAGGCAAACAGCCGCGCAGTTCTATTTCACCTACAATAATTCTTAAAAACGGCGAACCTTTTATGGTTGTGGGTTCACCCGGAGCCACAAGGATCATTGCGACTGTGGTACAGATCATTGTTAATGTTATTGATTTCGACATGAGTATCGAACAGGCTAATGACGCACCCCGTTTCTTTTGTCAGAAGTTTGACGATTATCTCCATCTTGAAGGCGGTTTTCCTGAGAATGTTAAAGAAACTCTGAAGCAGAAAGGACACAATCTCCGTGTTCACGGTGATTATGATCTTTTCTTCGGAGGTGTTCAGTTGATAGGAATCGACTGGAAGAACCATAAATTTACGGGTGCAGCGGACAAGCGCAGAGGGGGCAATGCTGTCTGCCTGAACTGACATGATATTATGCTTTTTGAAACAGTCATAATTTCACTGGTTATAAGCCTCGCTTTTCTTGTTTATGAAAAGGCGGGGCTTAACCGTAATATAAAGAAACTGAAAGTAAGAGTTCTTGTAACCGGAACGAGGGGAAAGTCAACGGTTACGGAATTGATTCGCGCGGGTCTGTCTTCAAAATATAGCGCAGTATCAAAAGTTACGGGCACGATTCCCGAAATCACTTATCCGGACGGAACGGTTTCAGTGATCCGAAGAAAAGGAGGCGCTCGCGTACAGGAACAAATTCGAACGATCAGGAACGCAGTATTGGCCAAAGCTGACTGCCTCTCGCTTGAATGTATGAGCGTGACGCCTGCGCTCCTACAACTTGAAACCCACATTCTTCGTCCTCAAATTTTCGTAATTACAAATATCAGAAACGACCATCGCGAACATCTTGGTACAAATCCGGATCTGCATTATCAGTATTACTGCGCTGCTATCCCGCAAAATTCCGTTGTTTTTACAGCTGATGAAATTAACTTTGTGCATATAGATACGGCAGCGAAAGCAAAAAACAGCAGGGCGGTACTTGCAGTAAATGATGCCGCTATGGATAACGCAGATATCCGGAATAAAACCTTAGCTGAAGCAGTATGTGCTTATCTCGGGGTTGATGGGAAAGAGGAGATCGCGAAATGCAGTGAAAACAAAGGAAAGTCCGGCGGTTTGATTCGGCTGAGAAGCGGCGCTTCACTGATAGATCTGTTTTCCGCCAATGACATTGACTCAACGCTCAAAGAACTGGAAGCTCTCCCCGGATACGATGAATTCACCAGCATTTCAGTAGTCTTGAATTCCAGATCAGACCGACCGCTCAGATCGGATGATTATATTAAATGGATGGCTGAATTGAAGAAATTAGGAAGAATTTTTCTGCTTGGAAGCCACTCCGGTTATGTGAAGAGAAACCTGATCAGGAAGGGAGTTGAGGTTGAAAACGTTTTCCGGTTAAGTCCGGAAAAAGCAGCGGCGGATCTCGGATCTTCGGCTGAAAACGGCGGACTGATTGTAACTGTCGGAAATATTAAAGGAGAAGGATTTGAATTTATGGAACACATTCAGAATTATAGAATAGCGGAGAATAAATGATCGCTGAATCTCTCCTTATCGGGTTGATCGCCGGGATGATCTTTTATGAGTTGTTTGATATCTCACCGGGCGGTGTTGTTACGCCGGGATACTTCGCTCTTTTTCTGGATCAGCCCCTGAGAATTGTAAGCACAATTATTCTGGCTTTAATTGTATGGGGCGCCGTTGAAATACTTTCACGTCATTTAGTGCTTTACGGTAAACGTAAATTTTATCTTGCCTTGCTTCTTGGTTTTCTGCTGAAAATTCTTCTTGAGCAGTACTTTATGCCGGGTATGGAAATTGATGCGGGGCTGATGTCAATAGGTTATATTATTCCCGGACTGATTGCGAACGAAATGACAAGACAAAAACCATTGAGCACTATTCTCGGACTAGGGATTGTTTCGGTATTTGTGTCATTCGTGTTACTGCTGCTAAGATGAGAAAAATCACAACTGCCGGACTTTTTATTCAGTTCGCTGCGGCAGTGATCATGTATTTATTCATTCGTGAAACAACCGGTAGAAGCGAGTTGAGTGAATGGAAACAAGGGATGATCCAGGCTGCCGGCTTAAGCGCATTCTGGATGACGGGAGCAGACAGCCTGGCACGTGCAGTCAGGGAGGAGGGAAGTTATCCTGAAGATCAGCAGTACGGCGGACTTATCGGTCCCGAATTTTCTGAAATAGTAACGACGCTCGGCAATCCTGAAGCGAAAATCACCTCACTGAATCCCTGGTTTGCTGCGCTTATATACCGTTATCTGCGGGAATCCCGGATAGATTCAAATTCCATCGTGGCTGTACAGGCTTCCGGTTCTTTCCCCGCACTTACGATCTCTTCTCTCGCGGCTCTTAAAACAATAAACGCCAAAGTGCATCTGATGAGTTCGATCGGCGCATCAATGTATGGGGCTGCCGATACGACTTTAGCCTGGCTGGAGATTGAGAAACATCTTATTGAACACTATTCGATGCCGTATCGTTCTGAGACAGTGACGGCCGGAGGTGACGACGAAAACGGAGGAGGGCTGCCTTTAACCGATCCCGAAATATTCCGTCGCATAGCAATAAGGGCAGGATATAAGTTATATATTCCGGTTGATCTTGAGGAAGTTATTAATTACAAATATAATAAACTTATTAAAGCAAAGACTTTAATAGTTATCAATATCGGCGGTTCCCATTCTATGCTCGGAAACTGCAGCCATGTTCTGAAAGTAAAGCCGGGACTGAATGAAAAGCTGCCATTTTGCAATCACAAGGAACAGGGATTAATGTTCAGGCTTAATAACGCAGGAATTCCGGTAATACATCTTCTCAATATCCGTGATCTTGCCGCGAGTTACGGATTTGAAATTGCTCCCGCGCGCTTTGATAAAGCTCCGGCAAATCTTTTCTTTGAAACAACTCCGTCACTTTACGCGATTCTGATTTCATTAATTCTTCTCCCGGCAGTAATTATCATAACCAAAAAATATTGTCGAAGTCGTTCAGTTCGGTAAGAAGGATATAAGGATGAAAAAGTACAGAGATCAATATGGGTATACATTACGAGTGATGTCGTCTGTATCGAAACACCTGTAGCTTAAGTCGATAATCTTTTGACTTAAGTCCCTTCCAAAATCAATAATAACTAAGACAAGCTCCCTTCTTTTTACATCATAAATCCAGGAGGTCTCCAAAAAGTCTCCAAGTGGGGGTAAAAAAGGGTGTATTTGGGAGGGTTAGGGAGAATAAAAAATGCGAAAACAGCTTAAAATCGCCATTTTCGCATCTCATTTTTTCTGCGCGGAGAGTCAGGGAGCTAACGAATGGTGATAAATGTTGCGTTTATGGCGTGTTTTTAAGGGTTTTTCAAGACTGTGCCCAGTTTGTGCCTATAACTTAACTTACCGCCCGACTTTTTGAACTTCTCTCTATTTAAAAAGGCCTCTCGTGATTTTACTCCTCAGCAAGTCTAATAACGTTTCATAAATCCCGGACACCCATTTATTATGGGATAAAAAAGTTCATTTATTCTCTTCTAAAAAAGTATATATTATATGTATATATTATGGAGAATTTATGAATACCGCGAAAATATTTACGAGCGGCAACAGTCAGGCTGTGAGGCTTCCTAAATCTTACAGAATGAAAGGTAAGGAGGCATTTATCACAAAGGTTGGCGATGCGCTGATCATACTTCCAAAGAAGAAAAAATGGGATTCGCTTTTCGACAGTCTGGATAAATTCAGTGATGACTTTATGTCAGACAGAATCCAGCCAGAAGTTGAAACAAGGGAAGAACTGTTCAAATGAAATACATCCTGGATACCAACATTTGCATTTACCTGATTAAGCAAAGACCCGAGAAAGTAAAACAGCGTTTCACGTCTCAAAAACCGGGGGACATATTTATTTCTTCAATAACCGCTGCAGAACTTTATTACGGGGCCGAGAAGAGTTCAAGAAGGGAAGAAAATATTGTGGCTTTACAGGAATTCTTTCAGCCGCTTATCATTTTGAATTTTGAGGCGGAAGATGCAGTCTCTTACGGTCTGATCAGATCCAGACTGGAGAAAGCAGGGAAGCCCGTAGGTGCAATGGATATGCTTATAGCTGCACAGGCTTTAAATCGGGAATATGTGCTCGTTACAAATAACGAAAAAGAATTCAGACGCATTGAAGGTTTGATTGTGGAGAATTGGGCGAAGTGACTTTTCAAGTGTCAGTGTCAGTTACAGTATCAGTGTAGACGGGCAAGTAGGGATAAAACGCTAATTCTAATAATAAGTCTCACGATGTTTTTGCGCTTCTTCAAAGGTCCTGAACTTAAACACACCTCTCGGTATTTTTCTTTTGACGAGGGATGAAGCCAGTTCATAAAATTCTGCCACGCGTTGATAATATGCCTTATCGGGATTCATAACCCAAAGGTCGCGCCGGGCTTCTTCAAATGTTTTAAATTTCTTAATCATTTCATTTATTCCTAATTCTCATCTTTTCTGCTAAAAAGAGCAAGTCAACTTGGTCTACCGCCCTGTATGTTTTTTCCTTCATTCTGTAAAGACTTTCCAAAGTCGCAATCTTAATTTTGGTTCCATCCACTTCAATCTCTTCAGATTTTATATCATCAAATGTGAAAGCCTCTCCTATGTTACTTATGATATCAATATAAAAATCTTCCGGAGTTCCATACCTTATAACGGCATATTGTTTTAATTCAGGCGAGGTTATTTCATCAATGCTCTCATCACTGAATACACGCCTCAACGCTTTCCGTAGTTTATTCAGATTATTTTCATTTGTCCTGATAAAAACATCAAGGTCTTCTGTTACTCTTGGAGAACCGTGTAATAGAACAGCAAAACCTCCGATTAAAACGTATTCTACGCCTTCTATTTCGAGGGCGGAAAGAACTGAAAGAAATTTATCAATGCGGTAATTTGATCTTTTGTAATCCATATGATTAAAGTTACAGATTATTTTACTTTAATAAAATCATAAAACCAGTCATCTGCAGTCAATTATTGTTTTTAACTTAACAAATTTATGTAATTCGTTTGCTTTAAGACGAGTAGAGGTCCATTTAACATAAATTCGTATTGCAATATTAATGAATAGCTCTCCGATTTATTTTATTTAAACAGGTAATATTAAATAATTCAGACAACCGGCAAATTTTAATAATGATAACAAAATAAACTTTAAATGGCAGGCCGAGATTCTGGGCATTGCACCTGCTGAAACGGCCAAACAGGCTGTTGTTGATATTGGTGTTATTTTAAACTGTGTTCGTCCTACAATTCTTTAAAGACCATTGACTTGGCTCTCACAGTTAAGTTGAATTTTCCCACGGCAATGTCACATAGGTTCTGATCCTCCGGTTTGAATACAGAACCCCGGATTGTTGTATTAGCTTCAATCTTAACAGAAGCCCCTTCCTTGTTAATAACCAATCCGGTATACTCTTCCCTCGAAAGTTTCGGTATACTCTTTGTGGCCGGGAGTAACTTGCTAATTTTATCAGCTATACGTTTCGAAGACCCCGATATTTCTAATAGTGCTTCTTCCCGATTATTGACGGGCAAATATACAAGGTCAATGTCGACTGACAAACGGGGCATTTGCCGGAAAAAGAAGTTGATCGCTGGACCTCCTTTTATCGCAAAGGCTTCTTTGCCGTGAATTATAGGCAGGATTCTGAGCAATTGTTCCATTTGTTTGTTGTAGATACTATCTATTAGATTCCTTCATTACTGTAATTCCATACTTTTTGTCAAGTTTCCCGTTCTTAACTATCTCCCGTTTCCCGGAACCTAATCTGATCTTTGATATATCCAGTTGATTAAACCAGCGATGCTTATTCAGTTCCGCTAAATATAATACTATTCGGTTGACCTTAACGGATTTACAACTCTCAAGCAATCTTTGCAGAAGAAGTGGTCTTATGGTTGTTAAGGATTCCATGATCAGATTCGTCTCCTCTAAAG
>CAIMOS010000007.1 GCA_903843135.1 uncultured Ignavibacteriales bacterium
ACGGCGAATCTGCTTATGTTGTCGAACGCAAAGCAGGCGACACAACAATCCTTGCTATCCCTGCTGCCTATGCTGTTATCGCCACACTTCCGGCGAATGCTGTATCGTACACCGATACCACGGTTACATTTACCTCGGCTGTTACGCAATATTCCTACAGGATAAAAGCCATAAGCGCCGCGGATACATCGCTCGGCAGCAATCAGGCCGCTGCCTCGATCGCTCTTCCGCAGCTGACCGCGATGGTTCCGGCTAACGGTTCTATCAACATCATCACACCTATCACGTTCAAGTGGAGTTCTGTCGGACCGCTCCTTGCATCCGCACCGCAGTCTGTTGTTTACTATCATCTGCAGCTTTCTGTTGACTCATTGTTCAGAACAACGTTCAAGAATGATTCCACGATTACGGATACCTCAAAAACGATCAACGTGCCTGACGGTATGATATTCTACTGGAGAGTACGCGCCCGCGCGGATATTGCCGCAGGTGCGTGGTCGCAGGGTTCCAAATGCAGGTCTGAACTTATTGCGCCCACAAACCTGACTGTAAGGAAAACGGGTTTGGCGAAAATATCGCTCGAATGGTTTATCAATGGCGCGAGTATTGAACGGTACAACGTTGAGCGCAAAAACGGCGACACGACAAGTAACGATCCGTATGTTATAATCGGTTCTCCGGACGCGTACGCTCAGCCGTACATTGATACAACGGTTATCTTCAGCAGCAGCGTCACAAACTATTCGTACCGCGTTGTCGGTATCGGGTCTTTTGATACTTCACTTTACAGCAACCAGAAATCTGTTGCAATCACGATTCCGAAGCTGGCGCTTGCAGCACCGGCAAACGCTTCGCTGAACCAGCCTAAGCAGGTTGGATTCTCGTGGAGATCAGTCGGACCGCTTCTCGCAACATCTCCGAGTAGCGTTGTGCGCTATCATCTGCAGGTTTCTGCTGATACCGGTTTCGTATCACTCGCGTATAACGATACAACTATCACCGATACCTCGAAAACCGTGTCCTTAAGCGACGGCAAAAAATATTATTGGAGAGTCCGGGCCATCGCGGATAACATTTACGGTGAATACTCAAACGCCAATTGGTTTATCACAGATCTGAACGCGCCTGATTCACTGGACGCAACCGGGCAGGATCTGCTTAAAATACATCTCGCCTGGAAGGATAAAACAGAGAACGAATCCGGCTTTATTGTAGAACGGAAACTCGGTGATACTTCAAGCACAGAGATATATTCGGCAATCGCGTCGCTTGCGGCAAATACGGTTTCTTTTACAGATACCACTACTGCATTCGTCACGCAAAGCACGCAATACTCCTACAGAGTGAAAGCAGTAAATTCAGTTGACTCCTCGCTATACAGCAACCAGGACTGGGCGTCCATCTATGTTCCGATGCTCAGACTCGCTTCACCTCAGGACGGCGCGCTGAATCTGACAGAACAGGTTGCTTTTACCTGGAACATCTCGCTTCCTGATCTTTCACCTAAGGCAAAAGCATTTGTATATCATCTGCAGGTTGCCACGGATGACGCATTCACTTCGCTTGTCGTGAACGATACCACAATTGCCGACTCTGCCGAAACCGTCACATTAAGCGACGGCGGAAAATACTATTGGAGAGTCCGTGCAAAAGGCGACGGCGTTTACGCGTCATTTACTCCTTCAAGATGGTTTATAACCGATCTTAAGGGCCCCGGGTCATTAACGGCGAAGAGGAATGATTTTAACAAAATCATCCTTGGCTGGACTGATAATACTTCAAAAGAGACGGGTTATATTATCGAAAGGAAAGACGGCGACACCGCCAGCGCGGCAGTCTACGCGGCAATCGCGTCGCTTCCCGCAAATTCGGCCACATTTGTGGATACAACAGTAATATTCAGTGCTAACGTTACGCGGTTCTCATACAGAGTGCAGGCGGCTAACGCAGTTGATTCTTCGCTGTACAGCAACCAGGCATTTGCCGCGATAGTCATCCCGGAGATTGAGCTTATTTCCCCGGCTTCAGGCGCGCGCGATCTGCCTTCCAGCGTTCCGTTTGTATGGAAGAGAATGCTTCCTTCGCTTTCAGTTCTTTCCGCTCCTATGGCATATCAGCTTGAAGTAGCTTCCGACAGCGGTTTTACAACAGTTGTTTTCAGCGATTCGGCAATTACTGATACGGCAAAGACCGTCACCTTGTCCGACGGAAACAAATATTTCTGGAGAGTAAGGGCCAAAGGCGATAATGTTTACGGATATTATTCTGAAGTAAGCCGTTTTGTAACCGAACTTAATGCTCCCTCCCAGCTTACGGCACAAAAAACCGGCCTGGCAAAGATTCTGCTGAGCTGGACCAACAATACGCAGAACGCGACATCCATTGTCGTTGAACGGAAGGCAGGCGATACTTCAGGCGTAAACAGCTACTCGGCTATTGCAACGCTGGCTCCTCAGGCGGCTGAATTCACCGATACTACGGTAGTCTTCACCTCCGGCAATACGCAGTATGCTTACAGGGTTTACGCGGCAAACACGGTTGATTCTTCCCTGGCAAGCAACCAGGCGTCTTCGGCAATAACCATTCCACCGGTTACAGCGGTCACTCCTGCCGGCACCACGGATCTTCCGGTGCACGTTTCATTTGCGTGGACAGTTGCGACCCCTGTTGCGGCAACACCGGTCACACCGTTATTCTATAATCTTCAGATTTCCGTTAACGAAAACTTCTCAACAACAGTAGTTAACGACACACTGATTTCAGATACAGCGGCATCAGCAACTTTAAGCGACGGCATCAAATACTACTGGCGCGTGAGAGCGAAGGCGGACATTGCCTATGGCAACTGGTCTAACGTCAACTGGTTCTCCACGGATCTTTACGCTCCGGATTCATTAGATGTAGTTTCTCTTGATATGATTAAAATGAAACTGGACTGGAAAGACAACACAGGAAATGAAACGGGCTATATAGTAGAACGGAAACTCGGCGATACATCGAGCACGGAAAACTATATCGTTATCGCGTCGCTTCCGGCGAATACGGTATCTTTCACCGATACAACGGTTGAGTTCCTCACACAAAACACGCAGTACTCATACAGGGTTAAAGCATTCAGTTCCGCTGACACCTCGCTTTACAGCAACCAGGAGTGGGCAACTATCCATATACCGCAGCTCCGGCTTATAGCTCCCGAAGCTGAACAACGCAACGTTCCGGTTACGCCGGTCTTCAGGTGGAAGATCAATGTTCCTACGCTGTCGCCAAAGGCTGCCTCGCTGCTCTATCATCTGCAGGTAGCAACCGACGAGTCGTTTACGGCTGTTGTCTTCAGCGATACAACAGTTACTGATTCGTCAAAAGAGGTTACGCTTTCTGACGGTGTTAAGTATTTCTGGAGAGTGCGCGCAAAGGGTGACAATGTGTACGGTGAGTTTACGCCGTCCGCGTGGTTTATTACGGGGCTGCTTGCTCCTGACAGCCTTCGCGCGGTTAATGCCGGCGCAAAGACTGTGCAGCTTAACTGGGCCGACAGGTCGGGCAATGAGTCGCAATATATCATTGAACGGAAAACCGGAGACTCTTTGGTTGTTGAACCGTTCGTTGTGATCGCGACCCTCGGACAGAACGCTGTTTCTTATACCGATACGGCATCACTTGAAAATAATACAAAATACACATACAGGATAATGGCAGTAAACCCGCTCGACAGTTCAGGCTATTGCCGGGCAGTAATAGTTCAAACTCTCGTCAGCGTCGACGACGCTAATGCCGGCATACCCGCGGACTTTACCCTGGAGCAGAACTATCCGAACCCGTTCAATCCGGAGACGGTGATAATGTTCTCGCTTCCGTCGGAAGAGTATGTGAAGGTTGTGTTGTATGATATATCAGGCACGCAGATCCGGGTACTTGCTGATACAAGGTATGCAGCAGGCAGGCATAAACTAATTCTCAGCGCGGTTGATTTAAGCAGCGGCGTTTATGTATACACAATCAATGCCGGTAAATTCTCATCCGTAAGGAAACTCACGGTATTGAAATAATACACGGCTGATAGGGGGGAAATGAGAAGGGCGGTTCCGCATTTTCCGCGGAATCCGTCCTGATCCGTTTGATCCGCGTTCCTGTTCGCATAAACGGGAGCGCGGATTTTTTAATTAAATCAGCGCCGCTGCTGAGTCTGAACAGAACGCAAATGACGCAGATTTTGCTGATGGACGCTGATATTTAAAATAAAAAAGGCTGCCGGTTGGCAGCCTTAAGAAATCAAGAATTCACTATTAAGATTAAAAATAAAAGAACTATGTAATTCTTAATTCTTCACTTTTAACTCTTAATTCTATCCGTGAGCGCGGGTGGGCTCGAACCACCGACCCTTTGCTTAAAAGGCAAATGCTCTACCCCTGAGCTACGCGCCCGATAAATTTGAAATTTAGCTTACTAATATAATAGTTTTGTCAATATTTTCAAACTTCCTGAAAAAATTATTATATTAATTTTTTATTGTAATTAATTAAACAAATCAATTTACGGCTGAAATAGTTCCGATGTAAAATCCATTTTTATCCGCTTTCGAGGAAAATTTTAATGTTAGGAAATCTTATTTTCCCGGAGATCGAAGATCTCATCAAAAACCGAAATTTAGCTACTTTACGTGAGGTTTTAGCCGAATATTCGCCCGCGGATCTGGCTGACCTTCTGACCGATATACCTTCCGAAATGGATCAGGCTGTAATGTTCCGCCTGCTTCCTAAAGATGTTGCAACCGATACCTTTGAATATCTTGACGTCGAGATCCAGCTCGCACTGATGAAATCTCTCGGAAGAGAAGAAGTCTCGCATATTCTCAATGATATGTCCCCTGATGACCGTACGGCACTGCTCGAGGAACTGCCCGCTCCCGTAACAAAACAGATGCTAATGATGCTTACACCTGAGGAGCGTTCGATAGCGAATAAACTGCTTGGTTACAAAGAGAACACCATCGGCAGACTGATGACCCCGGACTATATAGCGATCCGTGAAGATCTCACGGTTGAGGATGTACTGGCAAATATACGGCAGTTCGGTAAAGACAGTGAAACCCTGAATGTAATATATATCATAGATGAAAAAGGAAAACTTATTGATGATATCAGGATCAGGGAAATACTCTTGTCTCCTCTGGAGAGAAGACTGAGCGATTTGATGGATGGAAATTTTGTGCATCTGGTTGCTAATGACGATCAGGAAACCGCCGTTGAAGTTTTCAAAAAACACGACAGGACGGTACTTCCCGTTACGGACAACACCGGGATTCTGATGGGAATCGTAACTATTGACGACGTATTGGACGTTGCGGAAGAAGAGGCTACGGAAGATATTCAGAAACTCGGCGGCAGCGAGGCGTTGGAGGAGCCATACTCCACAATATCCCTCTTCGGTATGATTAAAAAGAGGGCAGGGTGGCTCAGTGTACTTTTCCTCGGTGAGATGCTCACCGCATCGGCGATGGGTTTCTTCGAGCACGAAATTGAAAGGGCTGTGGTACTGGCCCTGTTCGTTCCCCTCATTATCTCAAGCGGCGGTAACTCCGGTTCACAGGCTTCAACACTGGTTATCAGAGCATTGTCACTTGGCGAAATTAAAGTTATGGACTGGTGGTTTGTTATCAAAAGAGAGTTTTTGTCCGGATTGGTTTTGGGCGGGATACTGGCAATAATCGGGTTTATAAGGATTATGATATTCCAGTATTCTTTTCACACTTATGGCGAACACTGGGTGCTGATCGGACTGACCGTTGCATTTGCGCTCGTTGGTGTAGTTACTTGGGGGACTTTGACAGGTTCCGCGCTCCCGCTTGTAATTAAAAAATTAGGGCTTGATCCCGCAACCTCATCCGCGCCGTTTGTGGCCACAATGGTGGATGTAACCGGATTGATACTTTACTTCGGGATTGCGATGATCCTGCTCAGCGGCAAACTGCTTTAACAATTATCAATGATCAATTATCAATGATCAGAGATTTGTTGGAGCAATTTCGAGATTTATTTTTATGAAAGCATTAGTTTACATTTATATTAACAATTAAAATTATTTAGTATAAGTAATATGAAAATAGCAGTAATCGGTACCGGCGTGATGGGAAGAAACCACCTCAGGGTCCTGGGAACTTTTCCGGAGGTTTCTGAAGTGATTGCGGTCGACAGCGATCAGAATAATTTGAATATAGCTCACAAAGAATATTTCGTGTCACGAAGTTATACGGATTACCGTGAGCTTATAGCAAAAGAAAAAGTTGACGGAGTAATTATCGCGACGCCTCCCGTAAGCCACAAACAGATATCCATCGACTTCCTTTTATCCGGGCATAATGTACTCGTTGAGAAACCGGTCTCACATTCGCTTGAAGAGGCGAAAGAAATTATTGCTGCCGCGGAAAAATCCGGAAAAGTTTTTACGGTCGGGCATATTGAGCGATTTAATCCGGTAATAACTAAAATCAAAGAATTCATTGATAACCGGCTTCTCAGCAACATCTATATCATCAACACACAGCGGGTCGGGCCGGTGCCAAAGCGCCTGCTTGGCAATGTAGAAGGAGTTCTCATTGATCTTGCCGTACACGACATTGATATTATTCAGTACCTCGGCAAAGGTATAATTGAAAGCGTAAAGTCAGATGTACTGAAACTGAAAAAACAGGAAATTTATGCTAAAGCCCTGATGAAACTTAATAATGGTATCGTTGCATCTTCGGAATTCAGCTGGATCTCGCCGCGGCGTATGCGTATTATTGAAATTTACGGCGATGAAGGAATGATACTTGGCGACTATTACAACCAGGAGGTTCTCTTCTATGAAAACGGCGATTACGAAAAGTACTCATCCGAAATAACCGAAGCGTTTTTCGGGGCGGGAAAAATCACTGCCGGAAAGATCATTAATTATCCTATTTATAAACAAGAGCCGCTTATCCTTGAACTGAAGAATTTCTTAAACGCGATAAACGGTAAAGAGGAAGTGTTTATTAAACCTTCAGAGGCGCTGATCTGCCTCGAAAAAGTGCTGACGATACAATAACGCAGATTGGTTATCAGAGAAATTCAGCAGATGCAGCCCGTGAACCGGCAAAATAACAGCATTTTAATTTTCATCGCGGCTGAAAATTTCAGCAGCGTGGAATACCGGATTGTCAGGGAAATGCTGATAAAAAATGGATACGGCATTTTTGTTACTTCGGATGCAAAAGATGTATGTGTCGGCGACGATGATTCTAAAGTAAGGCCCGAAGTTCCTTTCTATAACATAAGAGTTTCAAACTTTGCAGGCATTGTGGTTATCGGAGGGAAGGGAATCGCGACCTATTTTGAAGACCCGGGAGTCTTAAAAATTATAAAAAACTTTCATTCGGCAAATAAACTGGTCGCGGCAATTTGTGCAGCGCCGGTTCTTCTTCTCAGGAGCGGTGTTCTGCTCAAGGGCGCAGCGACGTGCCATCCGGCATATAAACAGGAACTAATCTCGGCGCAAATTGATTATTCAGATAATAAAGCAGTCATCAACGGGAATATCATTACCGGTACCGACGCCGCTGCCTCGGTTGAGTTCGCAGGCGCATTAATTAAAAAATTATCAATTAAAAAAATATGATCAGCGACATTAAAAAATATTGTAACAGTTTAACTCAGTATTCAAGGTATAAAACCCGCGAGGTTAATATAGGCGGCCTTCCTATGGGAGGGAGCAATCCTATCCGCATCCAGTCTATGACCACTACGGATACTATGAATACCGTAGCTACAGTAGAGCAGACGATACGTATGGTTGAAGCAGGCTGCGAATATGTAAGGATCACTGCCCCGAGCATAAACGAGGCGAAAAACCTTGAGAATATCAAGAAAGAATTGAAAACGAGGGGTTACAATGTTCCGCTGATTGCTGATATTCATTTCACGCCGAATGCCGCCGAGCATGCCGCGCGTATAGTGGAGAAGGTGAGGGTGAATCCGGGGAACTATGTTGATAAAAAGAAATTCGAATTTATTGAGTACGATGATAACGCCTATCAGGAAGAAATAGAGCGGATTCACGAAAAATTTACTCCGCTGGTAAAGATCTGCAAAGAGTACGGAACGGTAATACGCATCGGTACAAACCACGGATCTTTAAGCGACAGAATTATGAGCCGCTACGGCGATACTCCGCTTGGGATGGTTGAGTCGGCTCTTGAATTCGTAAGAATCTGTGAAGACAGCGGTTTCAAAGATATCGTACTGTCTATGAAAGCAAGCAATACTCAGGTGATGGTTCAGGCATACCGGCTGCTGATAAATAAAATGGAAGCGGAGGGGATGAACTACCCGCTGCACCTTGGTGTAACAGAGGCAGGCGACGGGGAAGACGGAAGGATTAAATCTGCCGTCGGTATCGGCGCGTTACTTGAAGACGGTATAGGAGATACTATCCGCGTATCACTGACTGAAGAACCGGAGTTTGAAGCGCCTGTTGCTATCGCGCTGATGGAGAGGTATAATGAACGCGGAAATCATAAACCTATCATACCTGTTGAGAATAATCCGATTGGTCCGTTTATATACGCGAGGAGAAATTCCTCCGAAGCAATCGGTCTCGGGGCAGGAAATGTACCGCGGGTTTTTGCTGATTACAGTGATGTGAAGATCGTGTCACCAAACGATATTGAAGAGATCGGATATTTTTACAATGCCGAAACAGACAAATGGTATATGCAGGATATCGCCGCGGATTTCATCTATCTCGGCGACGGTAATCTGCCGTTTGAAGTTCCAAACGGATTGCGCCCGGTAGTGAATTATAAAACCTGGAATACGACGGAAAACAAGCAAAATTATTTCCCTTATTTTTTGTTTGAAGAGTATCGTGCGAATAGAGATTCATCTGCTGTTTTCAATTTTGTTCAGATCGATGCATCAAATTTGAATAATGAAGTATTTGATTTACTTCGCGATGATGCTACAGTTATTCCCGTTCTGTCAACTTCAAATTTGCACGGGATGCCTGAGCAGCGCCGTTTCTTCTTTGAACTGAAAAACCGCGGCATAAATAATCCTGTAATAATAAAACGCGAATACAGTAAACTGACTCCGGATAAATTCCAGTTATATTCAGCGACCGATCTCGGAGCATTATTCATTGACGGTTTCGGTGACGGCATCTGGATCACTTCGGAAGGAATGACGAAGAAAGCTGTCAACCGTGTTTCGTTCGGAATACTTCAGGCAGCGAGAGTGCGAATTTCGAAAACGGAATACATTGCGTGCCCCTCCTGCGGACGTACATTGTTTGATCTCGTCGAGACAACAAATAAAATCCGGAAAAGGACGGAACATCTGAAGGGTGTTAAAATCGCTATTATGGGTTGCATCGTCAATGGCCCGGGTGAAATGGCAGATGCTGATTACGGATATGTAGGTTCTGGGCCGGATAAAATTACTTTGTACAGAGGGAAAGAGGTTGTTCGCAAAAGCGTAAAGGCCAGCCAGGCGGTTGATGCCCTGATTGGCCTTATCCGCGAAGATGACAAATGGACTGAACCGGTGGAGTTAAAATAATACCTGAACAGGGAGAGTTTCCGGAATTTTGGCTGCTCTGATTTTTGCATATTTCTCCCAAATTTGTTAACTTTGTTTTATTGATGAAAGTTGACAGATTAATTGACATATTATCCCTTGTTACAATCGGCAGGGGAATAAAGGTTTGATTTTTTAGTGAATGCACTTCCTTAACAGAGGTGCATTTTTTTATGTATATGAAGATAAGCGAACTGAAATTACTAATAGACAAATGGGCGCCGCCAGGAGTGGCGTGGGACAGGGATAATCCCGGGCTTCAGGTGGGCGATCCCACCGACCAGGTCAGCGGAATTCTCCTCGCCTTCGATGCAACCTCGGAAGCAGTAAAGTACGCCAAAGCGAAAAAATACAACCTTATCATAACACACCACCCCCTTTTATTTCATTCAGTCAAAAATATTAATACCTCCCGGCCGGGAATTCCTTCAGTTCTGAAAAGCGCAATCAAAAATGATATCACAGTCCTTTCTTACCACACTAATCTTGATTTCACTTCGGGCGGAGTAAGTTTTGCGCTCGCTGAGAAACTGGGATTAAAAAAAATCCAGTTTCTTGAACCTGTTGCGTCGAAAAGGAACAAACTTGTCGTCTTTGTCCCTGCCGATTCTTTTGAGAAAATCGCGGATGCTGTATTTAACGTTGGCGGCGGCGTGATTGGCGCTTACAGGAATTGTTCATTCAGTTCCAAAGGGACAGGTACTTTTTTCGGTGAAGATAACAGCAATCCTGTGCTCGGTGAAAAGGGGCAGATTGAAAATGTTGAGGAAGTCCGTCTCGAAATTTTATTTAATGAGTGGGACAGGGAAGCAGTCCTCCGTTCCATTTATCAGAACCATCCGTACGAACAGCCTGCGGTTGATATTTATAAATTAGAAAATCTTCACGAGAATTTCGGCTCCGGCGCGATCGGTGAGTTGGAGAATGAGATTTCGGAAAAGGACTTTCTGCAATTAGTTGCGAAGAGGCTCAATGTGCCGGCACTAAGGCATAATGCGTTAAATGGTAAGAAAGTAAAAAAAGTTGCGCTCTGCGGAGGTGCGGGAGAAGAATATTATAAAAGAGCCATCACGCTTGGTGCGGACGCATATGTAACAGCGGATATCAGGTACCATAACTTTATCGATTCTGCCGGCAGTATATTACTGGTTGACGCGGGCCACTATGAAACAGAAGCACATATCTTAGAGAATTTAAAAATCAGAATAGAAGATTTAATCACCGGGAAAAACATTCCGGTCGAGATCTATTCTGAAAATGCAAATCCGGTTTTTTATTACATTAATGAGGAATAAACATTGGAAAACAGATTAAAAATATTATACCAGCTCCAGCTTATCGATGACGAATTAGATGACCTTGAAGCATCACGAGGCGATCTGCCTAATATGGTCCGGGAACTTGAAGCCAGGATCAAGACTTTTCAGAACGCGGTAGAAGAAAAAGAACAGGAAATCATTGACGCCAAAGAGAAACAGGAAAAGAACGAGGCTGAAATAGAACGATTCCTTGAGAACCAGAAAAAATACAAATCCCAGCTTTTCTCAGTCCGCAACAACAGGGAGTATGACGCGCTGAATAAAGAGATCGACCAGGCAGAATCGCAGATCAAAAAGCTTGAAATGGAAATTGAGTCGATCAAAGTAAATAATCAGAAGCTTGAGAGGGAGATAAATGAAGTTAAACCCGAACTTGAAGAACTTCTTGTTGAACTGAAAGATAAAGAAGCCGATCTTAAACAGATCGTCAAATCAACCGAAAAAGAAGAGACAAAAAAACGGGAAGAACGCGCTCAAATCGAGGCACAGGTACGCAAACAGGATTTGTCCTCGTATCTTCGCATCCGTAAAGCAAAGAACGGGAAAGCTGTCGCGACGATTAAGCGTTCCGCCTGCTCCGGATGCCACAATATCGTTCCTTCTCAAAGGCAATTAGAGATCAGAAAGAACAACCGCCTTTTTAACTGCGAATATTGCGGAAGGATTCTTGTCTCCACAGAGATCTCCGATGAAGTTTTGAAGTCGAAATAATCTGACATTAATATTGCAGATAAAAGTGCCGGCTAGTCCGGCATTTTTTTTGGTGCGCCTTCGACGGCGGGGGGACGGATTTGTCGAAGGAAATTTATATCCGGAATTTGTTATATTGCACCCATTAATTATTATTTTATAACAAATTCAAAACTAATCATCAGGAATAATACGCAGGACCACAGCAGTTGCTAATTCGATCGATTTAGAGGAAAGTCCGAACACCTTAGGATAGGATGCCGGGTAATTCCCGGAGGCTGTTTTGAGAAATCTAACAGTTATGGAAAGTACCACAGAAAATTACCGCCATCGTCAGATGGTAAGGGTGAAAAGGCCGGGTAAGTGCCGACCCCTGAAATGGTAACATTTCGGGCGCAGGTAAACCCCATCCGGTGCAAGGTCAAGCAGGAACCGTGCCTTCGGGCAGGCGCTATCCGCGTTTTGGTTCCGGGTAGACCGCAAAAGGTAAGTTTAATAGCTTACCGCAGATAAATAACTGCTCTCCGTAAGGAAACAGAATTCGGCTTATGTGATTCTGTGCTTTTCCCTGATGGTTTCATTATTATGTATGAACAAAATATGGGACCTCAAGAGCTTAGAAGATGAACAAAAGTCAGCTGAATTAGCTGACCTATTGCACATCCCGGCCGTGATCGGCAGGATTCTCTTTCTCAGAAATGTGAAATCCTACCAGGAGGCAAGGGTATTCTTCCGCCCCACACTGGAAGATCTTCACGATCCGTTCCTTATGAACGGAATGGAAACTGCTACCAAGCGCATCATTGACGCCATAACATCAAAAGAAAAAATAGTGATCTATGGCGATTATGACGTTGACGGTACCTGTTCCACCGCGCTTCTTTATATGTTTCTGAAGAAAATGGAAGCAGATGTGGATTACTATATCCCGAACCGCCTGAAGGAGGGATACGGTGTATCATTTGCCGGCATCGACTCTGCAATCAGTTCAGGAGCATCAGTTCTGATCACCGTTGACTGCGGAATAACCGCGGTTGAAGAAACTTCATACGCCAATTCAAAAGGGCTTGAGGTCATCATTTGCGATCATCACCAGCCCAAGGATAAACTCCCCGCAGCGCTCGCGGTGCTTGACCCGCTTAAACCCGGATGCGAATACCCATTCAAATACCTTTCCGGCGCAGGTGTTGCCTTTAAACTCGTTCAGGGGATATGTAAGAGGATCGGGAAGAAAGAGATACCGATGGAGTATCTTGACCTGGTTGCGCTTGCAGGCGCCGCTGACATCGTACCACTGAACGGAGAAAACAGAATTCTCGTGAAAGAAGGTCTGAACCTTGTAAATACCAATCCGAGGCCGGGCATCAAAGCCCTGATCGAAACTTCAAGGCTTGCTGAAGGGAAATTGACTTCGGGACAGGTTGTATTTACAATAGCGCCAAGGATCAATGCCGTCGGCAGGATGAGTGACGCCAAAACAGCAGTAGAACTTCTCGTAACAGAGGATATGAAGCGAGCTACTGAACTGGCTTCTGTGCTTGAAGAGGAAAACCGGCAGAGAAGAAAAATTGATGAAGATACTTTGTTCCACGCCGTCGATATGCTTGAAACCGAATATGGCGATAACATCCCGACTACTCTTGTGCTTCACAGCCAGGAGTGGCACCCCGGTGTGATCGGAATTGTTGCATCCAGGCTCGTTGAAAAGTATTATAAACCCACCATTATGCTGACAACCATTGACGGTGTTGCAAAGGGCTCCGCGAGAAGTATTTCAAAGTTTAATATCTATGAGGCCCTCAAGGAATGTGAAGACCTTCTGATTCATTTTGGCGGCCATCAGGCAGCTGCGGGGCTGGCAGTTGAACTGGATAAAGTGGATGAATTCAGAAAAAAATTCAATGACATTGTTGAAGGGAAACTTAACGGAATGGATGTTTCCCCGACGATAGATATTGACGCCAAAATATCCCTCGACGAACTTACTCCAAAGTTTATAAGGCTCGTTGAACAGTTTGCTCCTTTCGGGCCCGCGAATATGCGCCCTACCTTCTGGATCGAGGATGTTACATTTAAAGATAACCCGCGTTTGGTAAAAGAGAAACATATCATTATGACTATTACCAAAAAAGGAAGCGATAAAGTTTTTGATGCTGTCGGATTTAATATGCCTGAGTATTATAACCTTATCCTTAGCGGCGACAAAACGTTTGATCTTGCGTTCACGATTGACCAGGCTTCCAATTACGGAAGGAATTTTGTTCAGCTGAAGATAAAGGATATTAAGGTTAAAAACCGGGCAGCGAAATAATCGTTGTTTCTCTGACCTGAATTTATATTTTGATAATCCTTTATCAGGTTGCGGGATTACTTAAGAGCTGTTTTACCACAGTCCCTTGCGGTATGCGGGTTGAATACCGGGGGAGCGCAGGTATTATTATATATATAGTTCTGTGTAGAAAATCTTCGCTGATTCCTTAAATTACCGCTTGATTATTTTAGATATACTCTTTAGAATTTAGAAAGAATTACTGAATGATTATTATAGGAGTCGATCCGGGAACGATCCGTACGGGTTACGGAGTGATAAGTTTCGGCTCGGGTGAATATAAAATCATCGGTTCCGGCGTAATCCATCTGCAGAAGTTCGGAGAGATTCCCCCAAGACTGAATGTGATCTACACTGAATTAAGGAATATCATAGAAAAGTACCGTCCCCAGGAGTTTGCGATCGAAACCGCATTCTACGGGAAGAACTTTCAGTCTGCGCTTAAGATCGGCTATGCAAAAGGTGCAGCAATACTCGCTTGTATGCACGCCGGTTTATACCCATCCGAATATTCCCCCCGTGAAGTAAAAAAGTCGGTCACCGGAACAGGTGCCGCGACTAAAGACCAGGTAAATTATATGGTCAGAAAAATACTGCACTCTAAAAATGATATGATTTATGATGAATCCGACGCGCTGGCGATAGCGATTTGCCACGCCGGGCGGGTGATTAAGAATACTTCCGTTAAAAGGTCCTGGAAAAGTTTTGTTGAAGAAAATCCTGAAAGGATTGTAAAGTGATTGGCTACCTCAGAGGTAAGAACCTCTTCTCTGATTCCGGAAACGTGATTATTGACGTCGGAGGGGTCGGATATAAAGTTGCGCTCTCGGCGAATTCATTTGAGCATATAGCCGGAAGGGAGGAGATTGAATTATTCATCTACACAAATGTGAAGGAAGATTCAATTCAGCTTTTCGGATTTGCTGAAAAAAGCGAAATGCAGATGTTTGAACTTCTAATATCGATCAACGGTATCGGCCCTAAACTTGCACTCACAATCCTCTCAGGCGTTAGAGCCTCCGATCTGCAGTCGATAATCGCTTCAGGAAATTATGACAGGCTGACCTCGATACCCGGTATCGGCAGGAAAACTGCGGAGAGGATCATACTTGAACTCCGCGGCAAAGTTGAAAAAATGGAAACTGATAATTTTATCGCGCAGCCAGGAACAAGAGGGGAAGCTATTAAGGCCCTTTTATCTTTGGGTTATAATGCGAAAGTTGCAGAACGCGCCGTCAGGGAGGTGCTTGAGCACGAGCCGGGCTTGTCGATCGAAGAATTAATAAGATCTGCAATTAAAAAAGCGTTTTCGTAAATTAATAGTTTACGCTTAAAAAATTTATGACAGTAGAACAGTTTCAAAAAGATCACGGAATAATCGCGAAGTCCCGCGAGATCAGAGAACTTGTTGAGGTTATTCTTCAGGTTGCGCCTACGGATATCTCCGTACTTATCTTTGGCGAGAGCGGAGTCGGGAAGGAAGTTTTTGCCCGCGCGCTGCACAACTCGAGCAGAAGAGCATCAAAACAATTGATCAGCGTTAACTGCGGTGCGATACCCGAAGGCATACTTGAGAGCGAGTTATTTGGCCATAAGAAAGGTTCGTTTACCGGAGCGGTTGATTCGCGTAAAGGTTATTTTGAACTGGCGGACAAAGGTACATTGTTTCTGGATGAAATAGCAGAAATGCCCCTTGTAACACAAGTGAAACTTCTTCGTGCGATTGAACTTCAGGAATTTATGGTGCTCGGTTCGGAAACTGTAACTAAGGTTGATGTAAGGTTTATCGCTGCCACAAACCGCGACCTTGAAGAACAGGTGGAGAAAAAGAAATTCCGTCAGGATTTATATTTCAGGCTAAAAGCCGTAACACTTAACATCCCGCCTCTGAGAAAAAGGAAAATTGATATTGATGTCCTTGTTGACCATTTTATTAAAAGGACCTGCCAGGAGAATAATCTTAAAGTTCCGAGAGTTACCTCCGATGTTATGGATGTTCTTCTTGATTATCCGTGGCCGGGAAATGTGCGTGAACTTAAGAACACAATCGAAAGCGCCGTTGCGCTGAACAGGGAAGTTTTCCTGAGTAAAGAACTTATTATGACGCTCCTTCAGATTAAACCTGCGAAGGAGGAGGTCAGGAACCTGCCGATGGCTCTGGGAAGGTCACCGCAGGATGCACAGAATGACTTTATTTACAGGGCGCTTTTTGAGCTAAAAAAGGACATTATTGAAATAAAATCGATGCTTCAGGGCTACCCGCAAAAAGGCGGCGCCTATGAAGATAAGGGGATAAATCCCGGTTTATCCGTCAAGGATGCCGAAAAAAGCGCAATTATGACTGCTTTGGCG
>CAIMOS010000008.1 GCA_903843135.1 uncultured Ignavibacteriales bacterium
ACTCCCGGATGTTCTTTTTTTCAATTCATCCGGAAGCGAGTACCTAACATCATTCATTCTTAATGCCTAATAGTCAAACATATTTTCCACTCGAAACATAAACAAAAATTATCTGCTTAAATAGCCCAAAAAAAACTTTAAAGCTTTGAATATTTTTAGTTTTTGAATAAATTAAACTAAAAACATATTTATTGAAAAACGTGAAAAAAATGAAACTCGCCACACTTTGTTATATAAAAGATAAAAATACGCAGTCCACACTTATGCTTCACCGTGTTAAAAAAGAGAATGATATGCATAAGGACAAATGGAACGGGCTTGGCGGTAAACTGCACGCCGGAGAATCACCGGAAGAGTGTGTTATACGGGAAATACACGAGGAATCTGGTTTAACTATCGTAAAACCGGAACTAAAGGGATTTATTACCTTCCCGGCGTTCGACGGGTTTGACGACTGGTATGTTTTTGTTTTTACAGCCACGGAATTTTCCGGCACCATGATAGATTCCCCTGAAGGGAATCTTGAATGGGTTCCGGATAAAGAGTTAGCGAATCTGCCTCTCTGGGAAGGCGATAAAATATTCTTTAAGTGGATAGAAGAGGATAAATTTTTCAGCGCAAAATTTATTTA
Organism: uncultured Ignavibacteriales bacterium; assembly: GCA_903843135.1. Lineage (GTDB taxonomy): Bacteria > Bacteroidota > Ignavibacteria > Ignavibacteriales > Ignavibacteriaceae > JABWCL01. Next base: position 632 of record CAIMOS010000008.1, read on the forward strand.
TGATAAGGGCAAACTCGTCTCCCACGAGGTCTCGTTCTACTGATCCATCCCCCAACGTTTTCTGATCATTGCTAATTGATCATTGATAATTATTAAGAGTATTCCTGGATCTCTTTTTCAAGTTGCTGCTTGGTATAGATATCGTAATAAATTCCTTCTTTAGCGAGCAGTTCTTCGTGAGTGCCCTCTTCGGCAATTGATCCGCGGTCGAGCACAATGATTTTATCGGAATCCTTAACGGTTGATACCCTGTGACTGATTATGATAGAGGTTCTTCCCTTCAGAAACTCCCTCAGATTTGTCAGAATTTCCTCTTCCGTGTGAGTATCCACTGCAGAGAATGAGTCATCCAGGATAAGCACTTCCGGATCAAGAATTAACGCCCTTGTTAATGATGCACGCTGCTTCTGCCCGCCGGAGAGTGTAATTCCGCGTTCGCCGACAATCGTTGCATATTTCTCCGGGAACTCATTTACATCTTTATCAAACCGGGCAACTGAAGAAGCCTTCAGCATTTTATCTTCGTCCGGCACTTCAAGACCGTAACATAAATTATTCTTTATGGAATCCGAAAAGAGAAATGTTTCCTGAGGGACATAACCTATGTTCCTGCGAAGAACATTCAGCGGAATCTGTTTTATCTTGCGGCCGCCGAAAAGGATTTCTCCCTCAGTAATGTCGTATAACCGGGGGAGTAAATTAACGAGTGTACTCTTCCCGCAGCCGGTATTGCCCATTATCGCGACAGTGGAACCTGATGTAATGGTAAGATTTATGCCCTTGAGCACTAACGGAGAATTCTCGTTATAGCGGAAATTTACGTTCCTGAAAATGATATCGCCATCGATATTTTTAATTGAATGATCGGTTTCTTTATCATCTTCAATATCATAAGTTTCCGCGAAGATCTTATTAAGCCGTTTCATACTCGCCTCACCCTGCTGAATGATATTGATGACCCACCCAAAAGCGATCATCGGCCAAATAAGTATGCCCAGATAAATAACAAGCGCTGAGATATCGCCAAGGAGCATAGTCTGATTAATAACTCTCATACCGCCTACCCAGATTACGATAATAATGGACATGCCGGTAAGCAGGAACAGCATCGGCTGGAAGAACGCCTGCACTTTTACAAGGCGCATATTTTTCTGCAAAAAATCACGGCTTAGATCGGTAAAATCTTTGATCTCCCACTCTTCCTTGGCATAGGATTTAATAACTCGTATCCCGGAAAAATTCTCCTGCACCTTCGTTGTTATTTCCGAAAACTTCTCCTGGATAGCGGTAAAGCGCGTATGCACTTTCTTCCCGACTAAATAAACAGCGACAGATAAGAACGGAAGCGGAATCAGAGCATAAAGAGTCAGCGAAGGGCTTATGTTCAGCATAATCGCGACCACTATGACAAGCCGTATAAAAGTATCAATCGAATACATAACCGCAGGGCCAAGAAACATACGAACTGCATTCATATCATTCGTCGCGTGCGCCATTATATTACCGGTGGAATTCTCCTGGAAAAATTTCAGCGGAAGTTTCTGTATGTGGGCCCAGAAATCACCCCTCAGATCATATTCAATCTCGCGCGACACCACAATTATCATCTGCCGGATATAGAACCTGAAAACTCCTGCCACGATTGATGAAAGCACAATAAGCACAGCATATTTAATCAGTCTGTTTAGCTCAAGATTCTGCTGAAGAGTGTTAATCGAATCTTTGATGAGGATCGGGATGTAAACCATTCCCGCGTTTGAGAATATAATAAAGAATATTCCCGCAATAAGTTTTTTCCTGTAGCGGAGAAAGTATTTTTTTAGCGTATATAAATTTTTCATCGTTCAGTCACATATTACATAAAAGCAGCCTGCCGGGAAATAATTCCCGGCAGGCGATAATA
>CAIMOS010000009.1 GCA_903843135.1 uncultured Ignavibacteriales bacterium
AGGATTCACTTCCCCCCCCCCTTAAATCATTCCCTCACGTTTACGCAGGAACCATTCAACGCCTAGGAATACTATCACAAGAATGAGAAGAAAATTGCTTGTCCAGACGTCAAATTCATCAACCGTAGTCTTCTCTTTGACCGATGCTGCTTCCTTCCGGCGCAGCAGATCGATTAATCCTTCAGTGTCATCGTTATAGAAGGACCTTCCGCCGGTCAGGGTTGAAAGACGCTTAAGATAATCGGGATCAGTCCCGGGATTTACCATTTCAATATCGAGATCCCCGATATTAAATCTGCCTGATTCGGTACCTATAACGGTATTTCCATCAGTAACCACGCCTTTGAAAGTGTAATCCGATGGGGACAATTCCTCTGCGCGGCCTTCGTAAATACCGTTTTCGATTTCAGTCAAACTAAAATTGGATTTAATGCCCTTGCTGCTCCGGAGTTCAACATTTACAGAAGCCCCTGAAAGAGGATTAAAACTTTCATCGTAGACCTCGGCAACAAATTCAACCGGCTCACCTGATGCAAATAATTTTTTTACCGGGAATATTTTAACCTGTTTTCTGTCGTCCACCGCGTTCAGCCATTTGACAGTGTTAACCATAAAGTTGTCAAAGAGAAAATTATTGCCGGGCTGATTCAGTTTCCATCTCCAGATGTTGTTTGCCGTCAGCATCGCGCTTCTTTTCGATCCCGTCCTCATCACTGAAAATAGAGGCAACGAAGTGCGGATATTTCTTACGGAGGAGAACAAAAGTGTCACTGAACCCGCTCTTGGTTTAAAGTTAATCGCAGGCTGCGTCAGCGGGGGTAATGAATTCCAGTTCCAACCCGCGGATTCGCTGAGGCCGGAAATAACCGGATGGCTCAGTTCATTACCATTTACAACTGCCTGCACATCTGTGCTCGTTATGCCGGTTCCGCTAAGTTCGACAGGGAGGGAGGGGAGTATCGAACTTAATTTATTCCGGTCAGTGACAGGCGACAAAATCAGAAGGAACGGCGTGTTACGATTGCTGATCATTTCCGAGACTCTGACGACCAAATCCTGGGGCGTATCTTTTTCAGGGAAAGAATTTAAAACAAGAATCGAGGAACTGTCAAGGTCGCGTAAATTAAAATTCTTAGGAATGTATTTGCCATTGCCGATGTGAATGATACTCTTAACGGTAAAATTTGTGTCCGCGGAGAGAGAGTTGCTGATTGCCGAAATATCGCTTGAGGGGGATCCGCCGATTACGGCTATTTTAATTTTGCCTGAGAGGATATTAACGTAAACTGTTTGCGAATTGTTATTGGCATAAGCTTCGTTTCTTAGCGGTGAAACCCTTACGGTAAGTTTCTTTTCTCCCGCGGATTTTGGCTGATAATCAAACCTGACGCGGACCGATCCGCCGTTTATGACACCGGATTTTTCTTCGAGAAGAGTATTCTCTTCGTAGAGCATCGCACGGACTTCACTTTCTTCAAATCCGGCGGCTGATATATCGGTGAAGAGAGGCGAACTCACTCCGGCATAAATTAAATCGTTTGTGATGATCCGGTCAACGCGTACATCGCGTTTTGGTATCGAATCACCGACAAGAACAGTGTAGAAAGGAATATTTAATTTTTCGACCGGCCTGAAAGAACCGGAACCGCGGGTGATTACACCGTCGCTGATAACGGTCACTGAGGCGATATTCTGTTTTGATGATGTGACCTGATTAAAAATTAGTCCAAAATCCGTATTGGGCTCTTTGAACTGTGGAGACGTTGCATTCGTTACGCCGGCGCCGAAAAGGTAATATGTGTTGTTCAGTCCGCTGTTTTTAAGTTCCTCAAGCAGCCGCCCTGTAATTTCGGGACGGTTAAACCCGTTCTCATTAATCGAAAGTGATTTGGAGTTGTCAATAAAAACAAGATTGACAGGATTTAACTTTTCTCTGCGAATGATTCTGGCAACGGGTTCAAAGAGAACGGTCAGCACGATCAGAAGAACGAGTACGCGAAGCGCCGTCAATGTTATTTTTAACGGCCGGGGCAGATCGGGGACAGTTCTGCGATAATAGAGGATTCCCGCGATCCCCAAAATTATCAAAAGAAGTACATAGAGAAGCGCGGGATAAGAAATTGAAAGATTAATGCTGTCGAAACCGGGCATTCGGTTTATAATTTTCGCTTAGATTTTTTCAATTTCCCACGAGGCCATCCTGTTGTATTCCTCGTGGTCTGTCAGGTCAAAGTGAATAGGGGAAACCGATACATAATCCTGTTTGACGCAGTACTGGTCATAAGTCATATCATTATCCAGTTCTACGAGATCGCCTGTGAGCCAGTAATAATCCTTTCCGTAGGGGTCCTGGCGTTTTTCATAAATGTCATCCCATTTTGACCGTCCCTGCTTGGTAAGCCGGATACCTTTTATTTTAGATTCGGGAAGATCGGGTACATTGATGTTGAGAAGCGTGCCTTTATTAAGTCCGTGTTTTGTTATCAGTTGAGCAAAGAGCGCTGCTGTTTTTGCGGCATAACCGAATTCCCTGGCATCGTGGCTGGTGACAGACACGGCTATCGCGGGGACATCCATTATCGCCGCTTCTCTGGCGGCTGAAACTGTGCCGGAGTAAATCACATTTGTTGCGGTATTTGAGCCGTGATTGATCCCTGAAACCACTACATCGGGCGGAGTGACCATAATGTTCCTGATACCCATTTTAACGCAGTCCGCGGGAGTACCGTCAACGGCATAACCGAAAAATTCATTGTTCTTATAATATTTTGAAACTCTGACCGGAACCTTCATCGTGATGGCGTGTCCCACAGCGCTTTGTTCTGTAGCCGGGGCAACAACTGTAACTTCGCCAATTTTTTTTAATTCTTCAGCCAGGGCGTAAATACCCGGTGAGTGGATCCCGTCATCATTACTTACTAATATTCGCACTAAACTACCTAATTAAATTGAATAGAAACAATAAATATAAGAGAAGGGGGAGTAATAAAAAATGGGAGTAGCGGTATGCACCGAATGATCAATCTCGTAATTTTGTTCAATTAGTCAGAGTTAAAATAAAAAGCCCCCTGACCCGGTGGGCGAGGGGGCAAGTAGATAAGAATTAAAATATTATTCAATTACCTTAAAGACCGAATCGAGTACAGTCCCGTCCACCCATTTCACAACAGCGACAGGTTCATTCAGATCGCGTGTCGGAAGGGCGGGTTTACCTCCGCAGATCCGTTCGACCTCAGACTTGATCTCGCCAATTTCCTTTATAGGGAGAGAACTGTTCTTTACGCATTCCAGTAAATCTTTCCTGAGCGGATTAATTGCTATTCCGCGCTCAGTGATAATCACATCAATAAGTTCGCCGGGGCCGCAGAGGGTCATAACATCGTCAACTATAACCGGGATGCGGTCACGGAAAGAAGGAATCGCCAATATAGTGCATTTTGAGAAGAGGCAGTTCTGCCAGCCGCCGATTCCGTGTAAAAGTAATCCGTCTGAGTGGCTGACAACATTCGCGTTAAAATTTACATCGACTTCAGTTGCACCGAGTACTGCAACATCCACAATTGAAGCGAAGTTGCCTTTACCGTGGAAATTGTAACTTGTAAACGGACTGGTATTAATGTGTCTGGGGTTCTCGCGCATACTGCGTACGCCTTCAAGGTCGAATGTCTGGCCATCTAAGATATAATCAGTCAGACCTTCTTCAAGAAGCTGCACCAGATATTTGGTACTGCCGCCGCGCACGAAACGGGCTTTTACATTTTTAGCTTTCATTCTCTCTTTAAGGTAAAGTACAAAAGCGAGGTTTGTTCCGCCCGCGCCTGCCTGGAATGAGAAGCCATCTTTCATTAATCCTGCGTCTTCAATAAACTGCGCGACATACTCCGCGATGAGCAGCCTGTCGGGAGATTTGGTGACTTCGGTTGTGCCGGAAACAATTTTGCTTGCATCGCCGAGTGAGTCTACCTGAACTACATAATCAACATTGTTGCCCTGTATCTGCCACGGTATGCACGGGAAAGGCACGAGATTATCAGTAACGACAATTACCCTGTCGGCATATTCAGAATCCGCAAGCGCGAACCCTATCAGTCCGCAGGCTGAATTTCCGCTGACGCCGTTTGCATTGCCAAACGGATCGGCTGTCGGGGAGGCGATAACCGCGATATCAATATGCACTTCACCGTCCTGTACAGACTGGTACCTGCCGCCGTGGGAGCGGAGAACGCCCAAACCTTTCATCTTACCGTATGAAGTGTATCTGCCGAGCGGGCCGTTCATACTTCCTTCGATATGGTGTATTGTGCCGTCTTCAAGGTACGGTATCAGGTGCTCGTGGCAGGGGAAAGAAGCAGAAGGGAACCAGCGGACTCCTTTGATTCCGAGTTCGTGGATAATATCGAATAACTGGTTAGTAACAACATCTCCGTTTCGCAGGTGATGATGTGTTGAGATTGTCATTCCGTCTTTGATGCCTGCTTTTATCAGGGCTTCCTTAAGTCCGGGGACAACTTTATTGCCGTCGGCAGGATAATCGGCGCAGGAACGAATCGGGCCGCCGTAATTTCTTCCATCAGGTTTATGTCCGTTAATACCTTTATAGGGGATGGATTCAATTCCGTTTACTACATCTGGGACCATTCTCCCCGCGGCATTTTTAATTAATTTCATAGTCAAATCTCATTCTCATTTAACAGTCCGTTTTGTACAGCAAGCCTGATCGTGCGCTGCGCTCTTTTAACCACAGGCGCGTCAATCATCTTCGAGCCAAGAGCCACAACGCCTGAACCGGATTTCTCGGCTTCCTTATAAGCGGCAACGATCTTCTTAGCTTTTTCGATCTCTTCAGGTGCGGGAGCAAAAGCTTTGTGGATAGGATCTATTTGCCTTGGGTGGATACAGCCCTTTCCTTCGAAACCGAGCGACTTTGCTTCAACCACGCTTGCCATCAATCCGTCCATATCGGATACATCCGAGAAGACAGTATCGATTGGCTGAACAGCAGCAGCGCGCGCCGCGTTAACAACCATCGAGCGCGCGAAGAAACTTTCTTTCCCTTCAAGGGTCCTCTGGGTGCCAAGGTCGGCAGTATAGTCTTCAAGCCCTATTGCGAGGGAACAGATATGATCCGACGATGTCGCTATGTCAAAAGATTTCAGCACACCCTTCGCGCTCTCTATGATAGGCATAAAATATACATCTGAAGTAATCTTATGCTTTTTCTTAATCTCTTCGACTTTAGCTTCGACTTTTTTAACATCTTCAGCGGATTCGCATTTAGGGATAAGGATTACGTGAACATTGTATGGGACAATGAATTCAAGATCTTCGAGTCCGCGCGGGAGCTGATTTATGCGGACCATTCTTTCAGCGCCATAGAAATCAACAGCGCATAAAGAATTGCGCACAAGGAAAGAAGCCGCGAATTTTTCAGCGGGGGCCACGCTGTCTTCGAGGTCGAGAATTATTCCGTCGGGTTTATGAAGCCCGGCGTTTACAAAAAACTTTGGTTCATTGCCCGGCAAATATAAACGGCTGCGGCGCATTTTTTCTTTGTGGGACCCGTATTTGTTCTGTTCGAGTAACTCAGGGACAAAACTATTCTTCTCATCCGGATCCGCAATTTTCAGCGCGGCTTCAAATCTTGCCGAAATGATGAAGGGGAGCGCGCCGTAATCCTCAACGATAATTTTTGCGTTTTTTATTTTGAAGTGATCAGCAAGCCCGCTGATCTGTTCACGGATCTGTCCGCCGTAGAGCTGATCAACCTTGCTTGTAACAGCAATATCCAGACCGCCGGTCCCGGTAAGCTGGATTTCTATACGGCAGTCAGAGCGGACAGAAGTTCCGCTCTTGCCTGCAATACCGATCTTAGGTGATTTCATTACAATTCCTGTTAATTTAATTTCATACTGTTCATAAACTCTTTAGCAGTCAGGAGTTCGCAATTGAAGATAGTTTTCTTCACTTCCTCTTTGCGCCTGTCGGTAATTGTGCTGCCGGCGAGCGCCCTGAATTTATTATCAAGGTCCTCTTCAGACATCGGCTCCCTCGGATCGCCTTTAGGATATTCGAGGTATTCAGAATATTCTTTTCCGTCGTTTGTCCTTACAACAACTTTTGACGGCTGTTTGGCAGGGAACATCTGTTCAAATTCGATTGATGCCTCGCCTTTAATTTTGTCGATCACTTCCCAGATAGCCGGATCTTTCATCTTTTCATCCGAGAAAGAATTCGTTGTGATCTGTCCGTCAACTATTGCGGCAGCGATACAATATGGCAGTGAGTGGTCGGCAGTTTCGCGCGATTCCGGCCTGTATTTATGCGGATCGAAGAGGATATCGCAGGCACGCGCGATTGTTGTAACAGTGACTCTCTCGATGTCTTTATAGTTTATTCCGTTATTCTTAATAGTTTTAAGAGTTGCTGAGATATGTGTGTGAGTAAGCGCTTCAGTCGGGAATGCTTTCATACTGCATTCCATAATCTTGAATTTTTCGCCAAGCCCGCCGATAAGTTTGTCCATATTCCAGTCCGGGCCGAATACATCCATCAGTCCTTCCTTGCCTTCAAAAACTGCTTCTGTTCCGGAATAACCTTTTTGCGCGAGGAGCGCGGCGAATACGCCTGTAGAGGTTGCCATCGGATCAACTGTGTTTTTCATCATCGTCAGTTTTCCCGCGGTAGGGCAGCCGATTGTATGATTGTGTGAACCGTTTATGCCGATCGCATTCACCATCTGATCGACAGTAAGTCCGAGTAGTTTTCCGGCGACGAGCGGGGAAACGAACTGGGTCAGTGTAGCGTGATGCCATTTGCGTTCCCTTACACCGGGCACGGCAAATTCGCACAGCCTTTGTTCGAATTCATATGCGAGTACTATCCCCACGATTATGTCTTTCATCGATGCTCCGCTAAGTTCACCGGCGGCGATCGCGGCAGGAATGATATCGGAAGGATGCGACGGATCTTCTTTCCAGTAAATGTCGTTGAAGTCGAGTGAGCGGATCATAAGGGAATTGAGCAGTGCGCTGTTAACCGCGGGAAGTTTTTCACCGGTTATAAGAACAGTTGATTCTCCTTCGCCGCCCATTGTGGTAAGAACTTCTCTCATAATCTTAACGTCTTTTGTATTTATCGCGCCGTATGCGCATCCTATTGAATCATAAAGATAACGTTTTGCTTCGTTAATAACTTCCAGAGGAAGGTCCTCAAATTTAAGATTGTAAGCAAATTCTGAGATTATTCTTGAGACTGATTTTTCCATATAAATTCCAATTTTAATTTATTTTGTAAATAGTTTATTCTTCAGGTTCAAATTGCTGAATGCCGATAGGGCAACCAATCCTCCTCCCCGCCTGATTAAAAAGAGGGGAGGAGGTAATCATTATTTTATGATACCGGCGACATATTTTTCAAGGCCGTCCGCGACAATCAGTTCCTGCGCGGCTTTTCCTACAGGCCCGATTGAATACGTTTTAGTCTTGGTCGTGATTTTCGATTCGCGAAAATCTATTTTTGCCATAACTCCCGTTTTTACCGTTAGAACGGCGGAGCCGTGCTTCACTTTGAGATCATTTATTAATTCAGGACATTCGATCAAAAGATAGCCGTTGTTTATTGCATTACGTTTGTATGTCTCATTAAACGATCCGGCGATAACCAACGAGATGCCTCTGTACTTGAGCGCAGTGGCTGCCTGTTCTCTTGACGAACCGGTACCGAAATTATATCCGCCAACGAGAATGTTTCCTTTCTCAACGATCTTTCCGAACTCCGGATCATAGTTTTCCATAACAACAGATGCCTGCTGTTCGGGAGTGAAATCATCATTGTAAGTGTATTTACCCGGATAAATTCCGTCGGTGTTCAGGTTATCCTGATGACAGAAAATAAGTTCACCTTCAAGTGACCCGGGGAAACCATCGATGATCTCCACTTTTGCTCCCGCTGCCTGTTTTGCGTCATTGGTTCTGATGCTTGCAGTTGGCTTTGCATTTAAGTTAGATTTCTCATAATCAATGTAACCGCTCAGCGCGGAGTATGCGACAACTGCAGGCGAGGCAAGATACGCAAGCGCGCTTGGTGATCCCATCCGGCCTTTGAAATTACGGTTGGTTGCTGAGATGCCGACTTCGCCGTCTTCAAGCAATCCCGTTCCGAGGCCAATGCAGGGCCCGCAGCCCGGAGGCAGAGCAATTGCGCCGGCTTCAATCAATGCATCCCACGCGCCCGATTTTTTCGCTTCGTTCTCAACTTCGGAAGAAGCGGCAGCGATATAGAATTTTACATCAGGATTGATTTTCTTTCCTTTAACAACTGCCGCCGCTATTTCAATATCGCTAAGACGGCTGTTAACACAGGAAACAAGATAGGCTTTATTAACTTTTACCTTCTGCGCGCTGAGGTCAGCAGCAGAACTGTATTTCTTTACAGAGTTGGGGCCTGATACGAAAGGAACAATACTGCCAAGATCAATTTTAATGTGTTTAGCATAATCAGCATTTATGTCTGCTGAGAGCGCTGATTTACGAAGGGCATTAATTCGCTCAGCATTTATTCTCGGGTGGGCTCCGTTGCCGTCAGCATCAGAGTGAACGCCCTGCAGGCCGCGGACAGAAATAAACTGATTCCTTTTTTCAAGCCAGTCGAGGGTTTTCTCATCAATCGGGAAGACACCTGCCATCGCGCCCCATTCGGTGGTCATATTCGATATCGCAAGGCGGTCATCAATATCAAGATTGCCCACGCCTTCGCCTGTGAATTCAATCGCGCAGTTCAGAACGTCATCATTATTGAAGTAACCGCAAAGCGCGATGATCACGTCTTTTCCGTAAACGCCGGGATTCAGTTTTCCGGTGAGTTCCACGTTTACAATAGGCGGGATCTGCCACCAGGTTTTTCCCGTGGCCCAGATAGCGGCAGCATCAGTGCGGACGATCGGGGTGCCGAGGCATCCGAGTCCGCCGTAAATATTTGAGTGGCTGTCGGAAGCCACAACCATCGTGCCGGGCCAGGCGTAGCCTTCTTCGCACATTATCTGGTGCCCGATTCCCCGCCCGGCGGGATAAAAGTCAGCGCCGTGCCCCTTCGAGAATTCTTCAATCTTTTTGTATTTCTCAAGGTTCTTTTCTGATGTATCCTGCACGTTGTGATCGAGTGTGTGGACAACCTGGCGTGGGTTAAATAATTTTTTTGCACCGATGGATTTAAATTTGGGAATTACGGCGCCGGTATTATCGTGCGTCATAATATAGGCGGGACTGAACATAATATAGTCTCCCGAACGGACGATCTGGCCTTCATTTAATCCGACGGCAAACTTTTGTACAATTTTTTCAATTAAGGTCTGCGGCAAGGGATTCTCCATAAATTTATTGAAGGCGGCCTTTGGTTTTGTTATCCGGGGGCCGCCGTTGAATTGAAATTGATTTACGCCTTAAACGGATCAAAGCTTACAAAATCGGCGTGGTGAACGATGATACTTTCCGTGGTACGCATACCGAGGTCTCCCTCCTTAGAGTGCGTCGCAATGATATGCTGCACTTCCGGGGGAATACCAAAACGGTCGGCAATACCTACGCCGCTGAAAGGATGCCTCAGCAGTTTGCCGGCAAAACTTGTTTTTAATTTGCCGTCAACGATTTCGTATTCAAGAAGTTTTCCGACATCTATGAGTATTGCACCCGAGATAAGGTAATCCATATTTATCGTAATTTCATCGCCAAAATTGTCCTTCATCCTTTTTGCGATATCGACTGAAAGCTGGACCGCGGTACGTTTGTGGTTCATAAAAGTAATCTTGCAGTCTTTAAGCAGAAGGGAGAAGGGGATCACATTTAGGTCCTCGATAGAGAGAACACTGTTTTCAATCGCGTAGATCCAGCACTGAAGGGTTTTTTCTCTAAGGTCAGGGTCCTGGATCCAGCTGATTTCCGGCCACGCGGCCAATACTTTTTCGCGCATTCTAATTTCCCTATTTCAGTTTCGCGATTATTGCATCGGTCATCTGCTGAGAAGTGCAGGCGCCTTTAGCGAATACATCCGGGCCGCCTTTTAGCTTCATCATATCGTATGTTTTTACCTTGCCTTCGAGGACAACATCAGCGATCGCTTTTTTGATTTTCCCGGCTTTTTCTTTTTCGCCGAGATGTTCAAGCATCATTACCGCGCTCATAATCATAGCGATTGGATTAACGATAGATGGGTTTAATTTTTCGTATTTCGGGGCTGAACCGTGAGTAGGCTCAAATACCGCGACATCTTTCCCGATATTTGCGGAGCAGGCGAATCCGAGTCCGCCGATAAGTCCGGCAAATCCGTCACTGATAATATCTCCGAACATATTTTCTGCCACGATAACACCATAATCTTCCGGGTTCTTCGTAAGCCACATCATCTGGGCATCAATATTAGTGTCCCAAAGTGAAATTCCCGGGTATTCTTTTGCGATTATCTTCGCTTCACTGAACATCATACCTGAAGTTTCGCGGAGTACATTTGGTTTTTCACATACGGTAACATTTGTGTATCCGAACTGTTTAGCGTAATCAAATGCTGCACGGATAATCCTGCGGCAAGCATTGCGGGACATTATCCTTGTAGATATTGCCATATCCTTGCTCTCAACGTGTTTGAAAGCCTTCATCTTCGGATGGGTTTCAAGCGCCTCTCGGACAGCCTGAGGAGGATTTGTCCATTCGACACCGGCGTAAAGTCCTTCGGTATTCTGCCTGAAAACAACTGTATTAACGATCGGTTCTTCAATGCTTGATCCGCTTCCTTTTCTGACAAAATTTAGCGGATTGCCCGTGAAGGAGATACAGGGGCGGATACAAATATCAAGATCGAAGTGCTGACGCATACTTACGATCGGTGAAAAATATACATAGCCTTTATTTTGTAGTGCGGGGGAGAGTTCTTTGTCGGCAGCGTCTTTTGGTTTTGAAGTAATTGCCCCGAATAATCCGATTTTATGTTTTGCGAGCAGGTCGATTGTTCTTTGCGGAAGGGCGTTACCTTCGCTGCACCAAAATTCCCAGCCGATATCGGCGTGGACATAATCAGCTTCAAATCCTGCAGCCTCGAGCACTCTGATTGACTCAGGGAGGACTACTTTGCCAATGCCGTCTCCCGGCATCGCTACGATAGTACGTTTCATTGTTGGATCCAATATTGTTAAAATATGCTTAATCTGTCTATGAAAATTATTGAATATAGGCTAGCAAACCAAACTTTTTATCTTACTACATAGTAAAAAAATGATAAAAACCCCCAAATTTTCACATCCCTCTTTTCTTAACTTTCCTATTATATGAAGTAGTCTTATTTTACAAGATTAAATAGTTTAAACATTAATTTCCGGCGATTTTAACAGATGTTAAAAAATATTCTTTTATATACGGGCGGAGTATTCGTATTTCTCGCGTTATTGCTGTTATACGGCTTTTTCGTTAATACCGGAAAACAGTCCCTTGGGTCGGCACTGAATGCCAAGGGCATCAAAAGGGTACAAAATGTAAACCTTGTCGTTTTCCGGTCAAAAAACCTGATGCAGTTGTTCGCGGATACCGTACTCGTGAAGGAATACAGAGTTGCTTTGGGCAGTGACAAACAGCTGCAAAATTCCGGTCCAGTTCGATACACTCCCGTCGGCACATATAAAATCTGCTCAATCGATACTTCAGCCAGGTACCATAAGTTCCTCAGATTAAATTTTCCTAATCTTGACGACTCAGAGGAGGCTTACAGGGCAGGCATAATCTCACAAAAAGAATTTGAAGATCTTAAATTCCAGTTTTACTACGAAGGTTGCGTTTCCCCAAAAACCGTATTGGGAGGCAGCAAAGGGATCCAGGGGACCGGCCGGATGGATGATTTTTTAAGAAATTTACCATTCGTATATAACTGGACTGACGGCTCGGTGGCCTTGAGCAATGAAGAAATTGATGAACTTTTTACTGTTGTTGAGAAGGGAACCAAGGTTGTCATTAAACCGTAGATCTCTGATTTTGTTTATGTTTATGCTTTTGGCATATACAGGTTGTGACCGGCGGAGCGAAGAAAATTCCGGGACACCGCAAAACACCGGTAATAAGGAACTCGATTTTCTGCAGCAGAATTATAACCGCAACATCAAATGGGCTATGGCCGGTGATTTTCTGTATGATACTTCAGATTTATTTTCCGCGGCGGAGGAAGTAGATACAGGAGGAGTATGGGGAATCAAATTTTATCTGTTTGACCCCAACGCAATCCCGCTAGTTCCGCTGTTTGAATCAAAGGTATATGACGGTTCGTTAGAAGATTCTGAAGTAAAGAGTATTGTTGTTGATAATGAGACCTACCTCTGGTATGATTCCGGAGACTACTTCCTGGGGACAAGCGGCGGTGAGGAGTATTCTTACATCGTTGATTTCAGAAAGAAAAAAGTGATCGAAGGGCACACTATTGTGCAGGATGAAGGGGATGTTAAACTTTATATTTCCCCGAATGCTGAGCCTGCGTTAAGGGAGTATATGATTTCGGTCATCAGGGAAGATTTCCCGGAACTTCAGACAGTCAGGAAAGATATTAAAATTGACTGACCGAATGCATACAGTTCTGCGGCTTTTTGTGTTAATGTTTGTTATAACTGTTCCGGTTGTACGGGCACAAACTGCAGATACAAAAAAATATGAACTGTCGAAAATTGAATTTATAGGCAATCAGTCATTTACCGAAAGCACCCTTAAATCAAAAATTCTTTCGGAAGAAAGCCCGATTTGGTTGTGGAAGCTGCTGAATAAGGTCTCAATCTTCGGCAGGCCGGCTGTTATCTTCGACAGCCTAAACATAAGGAATGACGTCCGCGCGCTGAAGGAATTTTATAATGCGAACGGATTTTTTGAGGCAACAGTAAAATCTGCCGTCTCAAAGGATACCAATGATCTTGAAGCAACACTTACGTTCAATATCGTTGAGGGAAGAAGCGCCAACTTTGGCGAAGTGCGCTTGATCGGAGTGAGCAGACTATATCAGGAACTTAAAAATGAAATATATGGCCTGTTCTGGATCGATACAACAAGCAGATATTCAGAATCGCTGATAAGAGAAAAAGTTGATAATTCTCTTCTGCTTTTTGAAAATAACGGGTATATGTTTGCGAGGTTTGACAGCACGGTCATCATTAAGGATACGGCGAGGAGCAGGGCAAATCTTTCGATTTACTTTACTCTTGGCGGCAGGCATAAAATCCAGAAAATGGTTATAGATAAAAGCGGCGAAGGCGCTGATGATGTGGATGAATCGCTTTTAAGGCAAATCGTAGGCATTGATTCGAACCAGTATTACAGCCTCGAAAAAATCAGGCTCAGTCAGATACGTCTTTACCGCACGGGATTATTCAACTCCGTGGTTATCTCGCCTTTAACAGCCGACACTGCTTCCGGTTTTGTGCCGCTGCTCTTGAGCTGCAATGTCGGAATGCTGCACGAGATTTCGCCTGAGATTCTTCTCAATAATCAGCAAAACACATTTAATGCCGGTGTCGGGGCGACGATAGTCCGGAAAAATTTTCTTGGGGAGGCGCGTAAGTTTACCTTGGCGGGATCTGCCGGACTCCAGGATTTTTTCAGGATCAGTCCAAAGCAGCTGATCAGAGGGCTTTCCTTTGCTGACTCAAGTTTCTTCGGTTTTATTGACGGGACTGTGAGAATAGAGCAGCCTTATGTTTTTAATCGTCCGATTTTGGGAATACTTGAGGGTTATTTCCGGCTGTACAAAGACCAGTACTCCAATAAACGCAATTACGGAGGGAAACTAAGTTATGAGTTTGAACTTCCGCAATATACCTATGTGAATTTTCTGACATTGTTTTACAACTTTGAAGTTGCGGATGAATTATTCACCGGTTCATCCGGAGGGAGTATGCTGAATAATACGTTATCTGTAATCGGGGCTGATCTTAAAGCGACAAAAACAGATAACCCTTTGTACCCGACGCACGGTTATAATTTGTCTTTGATCCTGGAAGAAGCGAATTCAATGACCTATCTTTTTTCGAAAATTATGAATCCGAATTTCAAAGAGCCATTATTTTATAAAGTTGTCAGCACAATCGGAATCTATACGCCGCTCAGAGAAAATTCTACGGCTGTCGGAGGATTGAAAATCAAAGTTGGCCACTTACAGGCTTTCTACGGTGAAGCGAATGATGTACCGACAACGAGGAAATTTTTCGGCGGCGGGAGTAACTCGATAAGAGGATGGAGGGCCAGGCAAATTACTCCGCTCAAAACAGAAATTATTAACGGGGAGGAAGTGCAGCTTAGCGGCGGAAATTTTATTTTTGAAACCGCGCTGGAATTCCGTTACAGAACCAGGACGGATTTCGGTATTGTTGGCTTCGCAGATGCCGGAAATACCTGGACAAACTATACGCAGTTCAAATTCAAAGATTTTGCTGTCGCAACGGGATTTGGTTTACGTTACTATTCTCCGATAGCACCTTTCAGGGTTGACTTCGGAATCAAAACTTATGACCCGTCTTCAGATAAAACTATTTTTGAAAGGCCTTTTCTTAAAGAACTGTTCGAGTTTCATTTCGGAATCGGAGAGGCGTTCTGAGGCGGGTTATACACTTTTACGAATTCAAGCAATAAAAAATGTTAGTACATAAAACAGAATTACGAGTACGTTACGCAGATACAGATAAAATGCAGTTCGTTTATAACGGCAAGTATTATGAATACTTTGAAGTAGGCAGAACAGAACTTTTACGTGATTACGGGATGACCTATGACTCAATCGAAAAAGCCGGATATTATATGCCGGTAGTTGAGGCTTTCATCAAATACAAGAATGCTGCGTTTTATGATGAACTTCTTGTCATAGAGACGCGAATGGAAAAACTTCCTGCCCTCAGGGTCCGCCTCGATACAAAAATATTTTCGAAAGAGAGGGGAGTGCAGATCGTGGAAGGACATATTGATCTCGTATTTGTAAATGCCGAAACCGGGAAAGCCGTGAGGCCGCCGGAGTTTTTTAATGAAAGCTTTAAGAAATTTTATGACGCAGTTTAAGTTTAATTCTGAAACAGAAAACCTTATCAGGGCCGCCCTCGAGGAGGATCTGAGATCAGGAGATATTACCTCTGAAGCTATATTCGGCGGGCAGGAAGAGGCCACTGCCACGATGACTGCAAAAGAGGAGGGGATAGTTTGCGGAATTCCTGTTGTACAAAAAGTTTTTGAAATTGTTAACAGCGGGATATCATTTCATTCACACGTAAAAGACGGAGATAAAGTTAAACGTCCGGATGTTCTGATTTCGGTCACTGGAAGCGTCAGATCGCTTTTAGCGGCAGAACGGACTGCTCTAAATTTCCTGCAGAGAATGTCGGGTGTGGCGACAGTTGCCGGAAAATACCGGGAGATCGGCGATAAGTACGGTGTAAAAATACTTGATACGCGCAAGACGATTCCGGGATTCCGGTATCTTGATAAATATGCAGTTAAGACAGGCGGATGCGAGAATCACCGGATAGGCCTCTATGATATGTATCTCATAAAGGATAATCACATAAAGGCTGCTGGATCAATAACAGCAGCTGTTGATGACTGTAAAAAACACCGGGCCCGGAAGAATCTTTCCTCTAAGATAGAAGTTGAAGTCTCTGACTTTGATCAGCTAGCAGAAGCACTCCGGAATAACGTCGAGGTGATTATGCTGGACAACTTTTCTGTGGAGAATGTCCGGAAGGCAGTAAGCATTGTGAACAAAGCCTGCAAGATCGAGATTTCCGGGGGGATTAATATCAACACAATAAATGATTATGCTGCCGCGGGCGCGGATTTTATTTCTGTCGGCGCGCTGACGCACAGCGTTAAAGCGCTCGACATCTCGATGAACATTGAGTTTTAGTTTAACGGAATTATGTTAGATAAATTAAAACAGTTAACAAAAGAAACTGCCCTGTACGGACTGAGCACCATAATCGGGAGGTTCCTGAATTTCCTCCTGCTCCCCTTATACACCAATGTCTTTTTACCGGATGATTACGGTATCATTACAAATGTCTACGCGTACATTGGGATTGTTTCGGTTATTTTTCTTTACGGCCTTGATTCGGCATATTTGAAATTTCTTGCTTCTGATGAGTTCAGGGATAAAAAAGTAATATTCGGTACTGCTTTTAATTTTCTTATGATCACGACCAGCGTGATTATTCTCTCGTTCTTTATTACACAGGATTACATTAAAGATGCCCTGAAACTCCGGGGGGAATATGAGCAGATCTTTTATTATGTTGTGGGAGTGCTGGTCCTTGATACGATTATAGCCCTGCCGCTGGTATATCTCAGGGTAAATAATCAGGCGCTCAAGTTTTCTATCATAAGGATTGTTAATATTATTGTCGCGCTATTTCTCAATATTTATCTTCTTACTGTGCTGAGGACAGGCGTTGAAGGTGCATTCATCAGTAATCTCGTTGCATCTCTTTCGACATTTTTACTTGTAGTGCCGATAATAGTGAAGAATTTCACAATCAGGATTGATAAAGTTGCTCTGAAGAGGATGATAAAATTCGGACTGCCTTACCTGCCCGCGGGGATTTCCGCGATGATGCTTCAGGTGATTGACCGTCCCATCGTCGAATATATGACTAACTTAAAAACACTCGGCATATACCAGGCAAATTACAGGCTTGGAATAGTAATGATGTTATTTGTGTCGATGTTCCAGTATGCCTGGCAGCCTTTCGCGATCAAACTGGCAAAAGAAGAAAATGCCGGACTGATTTTTTCAAAAGTAATGACGCTTTTTACGGCAATAGGCTCGCTGATCATCGTAGCTATGATAATTTTTATTGAGCCGATAATTAAATTCAATTTTGGCGGCGGATATGTAATCGGTAAAGCTTACTGGAGCGGAATGGGGATAATCCCAATCGTACTGATTGCTTATTTGTTCAACGGTTTTCACGTTGTCTTTTCAGCATCATTTTTTATTAAAGAGAAAAGCGGGTCCGCGCCCTTTATTATGGGGGCAGGCGCACTGGCAAACGTTCTGTTCAATTTCCTTCTGATACCCTTCATAGGAATTTACGGCGCGGCATTCGCGACCCTTATCAGCTATGTTGTCATTGCGGTCGGCTACTATTTTGTGTCCCAGAAATTATATCCAATTCATTATGAATATTCACGGTTATTCGGGATATTGGCACTGATTCTGATTATTTGGATGCTTAAAGTTTATGTTCCGGTGAAATTTATGCCGGAGTATATTTTTAATATTATTCTGCTGGCAGCTTTTACGGGTGGGTTCTTTCTGTTCCGTATTATTAAAATTTCTGACCTGAACCGCCTGCTCCCGGCACTAAAACGAAAAGGATAAATGGAAAAAGTAAAATTATCAATAAAGCGCATAAGCGAAGAATTTAAAGATATCCTGCTTCCGGAGTATGCCACAGCCGGCAGTTCAGGGATGGATTTGCGGGCTGCGTTAAATTCGGCTGTTGAAATTAAAAGCGGTGAGTTCGCGATGATTGCAACGAACCTGATTGTTGAAATACCGCACGGGTATGAAATACAAGTTCGTCCGCGAAGCGGCCTGGCAGCAAAATACGGCATCGGTGTGTTAAATTCACCCGGTACAATTGATTCCGATTACCGGGGGGAAGTTAAGGTTATCCTTTTTAATTTCGGTAAAGAGAGTTTTGTTATCAACCGCGGAGACCGGATAGCTCAGATGATCTTATCAAAAGTTTATACCGCGGAAATAAATGAAAGTGATGAACTGAATGAAACAGCCCGCGGCGAAGGCGGATTCGGGCATTCAGGAATCAAATAAATCAAATATAAGTTTTAATGTCCGATTATATACACATACACAATCATACTCACTACAGCCTTCAGGACGGCGCCTGTACTGTTGAGCAGTTAGTTAAAGCCGCGGTCAAAAATGATATGTCTGCCGTGGCAATAACCGACCACGGAGTTCTTTACGGCGTGCCTGAGTTTTACAAAGAGGCTAAAAAGAACAGCGTTAAACCGATAATCGGGATGGAAGCGTATATCACGTTGGAGAAACCTCGATATGTCCGCGAGCAGGATGAGGACCCGGTAACCAGGAAAAAGAAAAAACCTTATAAACATATAATCCTTCTCGCAAAGAACCATACCGGCTATAAGAACCTGATCAAGATTTCTTCAAGAGGTTTTACGGAAGGATATTATTATAAGCCCAGAATCGATCTTGAAGTTTTGCGGGAACACAAAGAAGGATTAATATGCACATCGGCCTGTCTTGGAGGTGTAGTATCTTCATTCTTTGTTCAGGGTGATGATGAGAAGGCAGAAAAGTACGCTCTTGAGTTTCAGGATATTTTCGGAGATGATTTTTATCTTGAGCTGCAGGACCATCAGCTTCCGGATGATGAAACTATCCTCCACAAAGTTCCTAAGCTTGCCGCCAAACATAATATTAAATTAGTCGCGACTAATGACTGCCACTATATAAGTAAAGAAGACGCAGTCGCCCATAACGTTCTCCTCCTTCTCTCGGACAAGACCGGCGAAGCAGATTATAAAAAGCTCCGCTACAAAACTGACCAGATTTATTTCAAGAGCCAGAAGGAAATGAAGGCGCTCTTCAGCGATTTCCCGGAGTCGATCTCCAGCACTCTTGAGATTGAATCAAAGATTGACTTGAAACTTGATTCAAAAGATTATTATTTCCCGAAATTTCCGATACCAGAAGAGTCAGGAGTAAAATCTCTTGACGATTATCTGGAATTGCTTTCCAGGCAAAGATTACCGGAGAAGTTTCCCGAACCGGATGAAGAAATAATGAAGCGGTTCGATTACGAACTTGAGACTATTAAAAGTATGGGATTCGCGGGCTATTTTTTAATTGTTCAGGATTTTATCAACGATGCAAAGAAAAAAAAGATATATGTCGGCCCGGGAAGAGGAAGCGCCGCGGGAAGCCTTATTGCCTATATACTTGGGATTACAAATATTAATCCGCTTCAGTACAGTTTGCTTTTTGAGCGGTTCCTGAATCCTGCGCGTAAGTCAATGCCTGATATTGACATCGACTTTGAAGATGACAGGCGGCAGGAAGTAATCAATTATGTTAAACAGAAATACGGTGAGGACTGCGTCAGCCAGATCATCACATTTAACAAACTCTCATCGAAACAGGTCCTCAGGGACGTGGCGAGAGTTCTGAAGATACCTATCCCGACAGTGGATAAAATCACAAAATTCATTCCTTCCAAGTACGGTAAAGTATTCACGATCGATCAGGCGCTTGAGGCCAGGCCAGAGTTGAAGTGGGTAAGAGACAGTAACGATGAGAAGATTTCAGAACTCCTTAAATATTCAAGAGTGCTTGAAGGATTCAACCGGAATATGTCCAAGCACGCGGCCGGTGTTGTAATCACCCCGGGTGATGTGACTGATTATGTTCCGCTCGCGACAGCTTCCGCGCAGGGGGAAATTGTCACGCAGTACAATATGAAGGAAGTTGAATCAGCCGGATTGCTGAAGATGGACTTCCTGGGCCTTCGGACACTCTCGATAATCAAGGACGCGATAGCTCTCATCAAAAAGAACCACGGAACAGAAATCCAAATTGATGAGATTCCGTTTGATGATGATAAAACATTCAAGGTCTTCTGGAACGGGCAAACAACCGGCATTTTCCAGTTTGAATCGCCCCCAATGAGGGAGTACCTGAAGCAGTTAAAACCTACTTCAGTTAATGACCTTGCGGCGATGAATGCTCTCTACCGGCCGGGTCCGATGGACTTTATTAACGATTTTATCGCGCGAAAATTCGGCAAGAAAAAAATCGAATATCTTATCCCGGAACTTGAGCCGATACTGAAGGAAACTTACGGAATCATCGTCTACCAGGAACAAGTAATCCAGATTGCGAACCAGGTCGGCGGAATGTCACTCGCGGAGGCGGACCTTCTTAGGCGCGCGATGGGTAAGAAGGATGAAGCCGAAATGAAAAGGCAGAAGATCAAATTCACGACCGGCACGACGGCAAAAGGAATCAAAGAAAACCTTGCGGTTGAGCTTTTTAATTTGATTGAGAAATTCGCCAACTACGGATTCAATAAGAGCCATTCAGTGGCATACGCTTATGTGGCTTACCAGACTGCGTATCTTAAGGCGCATTACCCGGCTGAATTTCTCGCGGCGAATATGTCAAACGAGTTAAATAATATTGACAAAGTAGCGAAGTTCCTCGAGGACAGCCGCAAACTGAAGATCAGCGTTTTTCCTCCTAACGTGAATAAACCGACGGTGCTATTTGACGTTGATAAAGGGAAAATACGTTTTGGACTTGCCGCAATTAAGAATGTCGGGGCCCACGCGATTGAAGAAATAATCCGTGCCAAGGAAAAGCTGGGGAGAAACTTCAATGATATTTTTGATTTCTGCGCGAATGTTGACACGAGGCAGATAAATAAAAAAGTTGTCGAAGGCCTTGTGCTGGCAGGGGCTTTTGACTCTGTTGATAAAAACCGCAAAGCAAATTTCCTCAATGTTGAAAAAGCCCTTCAATACGGTTCACAGATTGCATCCGCCAGGGAATCGAGTAAGAATTCCTTATTTGGTGATGAACTCGATGAGAATGAGTTTATTAAGCCTGATATCACCAATACTGAAGACTGGACCGAGTTGGAAAAACTCACCAAGGAGCGGGAAGTGACCGGTTTTTTTATCAGTGGCCACCCTCTGCGGAAGTATGATCTTGAATACCGTTCCTTCGCAACAATAGCGCTTGGTGAGACTGAGGAAGTGAACAGTGATCTGATGGTCAGGGCCTGCGGTACGATTACTCAGTTGGAAAAGAAATTTGATAAGTCAAACAGAGAGATGGCGTTCCTTAAAATTGATGACTACTCCGGGAACTGTGACTGCATCTGTTTTTCAAAAACTTTTGAAAAATATAAAGAGTATCTCGGGGAAGAGCGCTCTGTTATGATCATAGGTAAAACGGAGAGCAGCGGCGACGCAATTAAGCTGCACGTTGAGGAAGTTATCCCTATCGACAAACTGCGGGAGAGATTCACGAAGTTTGTAAAAATAATGATTGAGAAAGATAGGATCCCCGAGGAATTAGAGGCGGTTCTTGAAAAACTTGCCGCGAAACACGAAGGCGCTTATCCGGTGATGCTCGAATTAACCGAACCGGGAGTTAAATCTCAACGAATTGTGCTTAATAAAATGCGGGTGAAAATAACAGAAGCGGCTGTTAAAGATCTTGTGAAGGCATTCGGGGAAGAAAATATTTTTTTAGTCCCGAAAGCTTAACCCAAATCACTTCTGCGCGATTACGATCTGGACAATTCCGAACGTGAGGAACTTTTGCTTTACGTTCGGGAATCCTGATTTTGTCAGGATAGCGACCAGATCAATCTCTTTATCGAACTGATTCACCGATTCGGGCAGATAAGTATATGCAGACGGGTCTTTCGAGATCATACGGCCGACGAGCGGAAGTATCCTTCTGAAATAGATCTGGTAAATTGCTTTGAAAACGAAATTACGGGGGAGGCTGAACTCAAGTATTGTAACCTTACCCCCCTTTTTCAGGATATGAAAGAACTTGCCGAGAGCTAGTTCGATGTCGTAAAAATTCCTGACTCCGAATGCCACAGTTATATTGGTAAAACTTTCATCCTTTACCGGCGGGAATTCAGCCGCCATCTGAAAGTTCATTCCGCGGATCCACTCTTTTTTCCGGTTGAATTGGCTGAGCATATTGAATGAAAAATCCCCGCCGTAAATTCTCTCAACACCCATCTTTTTAGCTTCAATGGCAACGTCGCCGGTTCCGCAGGCAATATCAAGCAGAATGGAATCTTTGTTCATTCCCGTCATTCTGAGGGCCCTTTTGCGCCAGTAATAATCAACTCCCCCGCTTAGAAGGTGGTTTAGTAAATCGTATTTTGGCGCGATAGAATCAAATATGCGCCGTACTTCTTTTTTCTTTTCAGACATTGTGTATCTCCAGTCGCCCCGTTTTGCGGGACCAATAGTTATAATAATATTTCCCGGCCAAAAGTGAGAGGGCCATACAGGCCAACCCGGCAATCACGTCGATAGCGTAATGGTATCTCAGGTAAACAGTCGAGAAAATTAGCAGCATTCCCGTCGGTACTAAAAACCATTTTGTTGGTGAGTTAAATCTAACGGATAAATACATAGTAATCGCAGTCATCATTGTATGGCCCGAAGGGAATACATCGCGTTGCACCAAACTTTCGGGATTTGGTGTTCCGTGCGGAATTGATTCGCCCATATTTATCACTTCCCTTAAAAAGTTAGTTAAGAAAATCCCGGGAAGTTCTGAGTTTGTTAATTCAAACTGATGGAGGTGAAAGCGCGGGCCGGTCGCGGGGAAAAGGAAATAGCCGATATATGAAACAAAGAACCCGAAGATCACCGCGAAGATTGAGTAATCCGCTTCAATATATTTCTTCTTCATCACGAGATTGACCGCTAAAATCATCGGGAGGAAGTAAAACGTAGCGTAGATGATCTGCAAAAATTCAGTAAGCAGGGGAAATGAAACCTGATGCAGGGCAACTGTCGGATCAAACCCGAATATCCACCTGTCGATGCTGATCAGAGCCTGATCATAGTCAATGCCGCGTATCGGTTTTATCATCAGGTACAGTTCTTTAAAAGTGAGCAGGATAAGCGGATATACATACCAGTAGCGTATCTGCGAAGTTAAGAAACTTTTCTTCCTGGCGTCGAAGGACGCGATTGCAAAAACAGCCAGAATGACAAAAGCATTTAAGAGAACAAGGAGATGCCATTCGGCTATCCTCGCGTAAAAAACGATATTAAGAACTGTGAGCAAAAGATAGAAATGAACCACTGACAGATCAGTAGCGGACAAATAATATAAATATGTGCGAAAGTTAGCGGACTTCAATAGACTCTTCAAAAAATTAATACTGTTTACTGTAACCCTCTGTAGCCTTTGTCATACAGGTAGTTAGATAATCCAACAAAATCTTCAGTTGAAAGGTTCTCCGCCCGGAGCGTGAGATCAACGGGAAATTGCTGAATTTGGGCATCTGCAAAAATACTATGACTGAAAGAATTTTTCAGGGTTTTTCTTCGGTTACCGAAAGCGGCTTTAACGATTTTAATAAAAAGCGCAAAATCCCTGATATGCGAGGCGTCTTTATTTAGAAAAAGATGTATAAGGGCAGAATCGACATTGGGCCGGGGGTGGAACACATTCGGCGATATTTTAAAACAGAACTTTATCTCAGCGATAGCGTTCAGGATCACGCTCAGTATTCCGTAATCCTTGGTGTCCTTCTTCGCGGAGAGCCGCTTTGCCACTTCGTATTGGGTCATTAAGACCGTATCTGAGATAATATCACGTTCCTCCAAAACCTTGAATAAAATCGGGGAGGTGATATTGTAGGGGATATTGCCGACGATCCTTAGTTTTTCTCCGGAAGGGTTTAATTTGCGCAGATCGGCGGTAATAAAATCCTCATTAAAAAGGGTCAGGTTCGGTATCTCGCTGCTTAGAGTTTCTATCACCCGCCGGTCTAACTCAACCGCATAAAGGTGGTCCACTTCACGGCTTAGCGGAAATGTAAGCGCACCCGTCCCCGGGCCGATCTCGACGATTCTGTCGGTCCGCGCGGGGGCAATTTCCTCGATTATCTTATTGATTATATTTTTATCTATAAGATAATTCTGGCCGAATTTTTTTAGTGGAATTACTTTCATTATTTTAGATTTTACAATTCTGATTTGAAAGATAAAAAGATTAACTCTTTTCAACTAAGGTAAACTCAAAAGATTAAGAAGGATCATCATTATGGCACAGAATTATGTAGTTAGCATCGATATGGGCGGAACCAAGATTCTTGGCGCGTTAATAAATTCAAAATCCGGCATCGTTGCTACCACTAAAAAGCCTACCGAACGCAAAACCGGAAAAGCCAAATATGCCCAGGCGCTCTATGAGACCGTGGAGAAACTTATTGAGGTCTCAGGAGTGAAAGAGGAACAGATAAAAGCTATCTGCCTTGGGGTTCCGGGATCGGTGAATCCTCATACAGGCATAATAGGGCTCGCGCCTAACCTCGGCATAAAGAACTACAATATTAAAAAGGACCTTCAGAAGTTTACCAAAATTCCTGTGCTTATTGAGAACGATGTTAATCTGGGCGCGTTAGGAATTCAGAAGTTCGGCGCGGCGAAAGGGAAGAAAAATGTTTTGGTTGTTTTTGTCGGAACCGGAATTGGAAGCGGAATTATACTGGACGGCAAACTTTACCGCGGCACATCGATGACTGCCGGTGAAATCGGACATATGATCGTAGATCCGGAAGGGCCTGTTTGCGGATGCGGGCAGTTCGGTTGCTTTGAAGCATTGGCGAGCCGTACCGCGATAGTCCGCGATATCATTCCGAAACTGAAGAAGAAAAAAGGGGGAGCGTTAGTCAAGACTTTCCGCAAAACGGGCCAGATCAAGAGCCGGGCGCTCGCCGCTGCAGTTGAGGCCCAGGAGAAAGAAGCAGTCTGGGCCGTGAACAGGAGCTGCGAAGTTATAGGCCAGGTGCTTGCAAATATTAACAATCTGATGAATTTTGAGATGATCGTTCTGGGCGGCGGAGTTCTGGAAGCGCTTGGGACACATATGATGCCGAAGATTAAGGAGGCATTCTCCCGCTATACCCTTAAAGATCCGGCAAAGCACGTTAAAATCGTTGAATCAAAATTAGGCGATGAGTCAGCGATCTACGGCGGGCTAGCACTGGCAGAAGAATTCCTTGATATAAAAGTTTAGCTGAACTCTTTTTCGATTTCTTCGAGTTTTGCAGATTGTTCTTCCCACTGGCCCAAAAGGGAAGCAAGTTCGGAATTAACACGGCCGTAAGTGAGGTTCAGTTCTTTTAGGTTAGACTGTCCCTGATAAGAATCAGGGTCCGCCATCCGTGTTTCCAGTTCAGCTTTTTCACTCTCAAGTGCCTCGATTGCTGACTCCAGTTTTTCGATTTGCTTCCTCAGATCCTTCGTGAGCGCGTATTTTTTTTGGCGCATCTCCGCTTCAATTCTTTTCTGAGCTTTCCTGTCATCTTTGCCAGCCGCGCTGTCCGGATTAGTAACTGATTGATCGGATTCAATTTCTTCCTGTCTTTTCTCAAGATAATAATTTATGCCGCCTGGGTAGAATTTCAGTTCGCCGTGCCTGATCTCAACAACCTTATTTACAACAGGCCCCAAAAAATCAATATCGTGTGAAACAATTACCAAAGATCCCGAAAAATCGATCAGCGCGGACTGCAGCACCTTTTTAGAATTGATGTCAAGGTGGTTTGTAGGTTCATCCAGTATAATAAAATTAGATTTGGTCAGTAATATTCTCACCAGTGCGACCCTGCTCTTTTCGCCGCCGGAAAGAACGGAGATCTTCTTAAAAACATCATCGCCGGAAAAGAGGAAGGTGCCGAGTAGTGACCTGAGATTCGAAATTGTCATTTCTTCGTTTATATCACTTACCGCATCAATAATATCAAGTGTCGGATCAAGGACTTCAGTCGCCTCCTGGGAGTAATAAGCATTCATAACATTATGCCCCAAGACTTTGCTGCCGGAATTGTGTTCCGAAACTCCCGCGAGTATTTTTGCGAGTGTTGATTTACCGGCGCCGTTCGGGCCGAGGAAAGCTATTTTGTCTCCGCGGTCTATGGTCAGACTGATTTTATTGAAGAGGTGAAAATCGCCGAAGGATTTGGAAAGGTCTTTAATCTCAATAACGGTCCTTCCGCTGGAAGGCGCTTCGGGGAAACTGAATTTAATCTGCCCGGCATTTTGGGGCAGTTCAATCAGTTCGATTTTTTCGAGCTGTTTGATCCGGCTCTGGACCTGGCGAGCCTTAGTTGCTTTGTAGCGGAACCGCTCAATGAAGTTTTGTGTCTCCTTCATTTTTTTCTGCTGAAGTTCAAACTGATGCTCAGCCTGCCTGTCGCGTTCCTCTTTAAATTTCAGGTAAGCGTCATAGTTCCCGTTGAACGAATTCACTTTATTAAAGAAAATTTCGAGGGTTCTGTTTGTAATCTTGTTTACGAAATATTTATCGTGGGAAATGATCAGAAGCGCGCCTTCGTAAGAGATGAGGAAGTCCACAAGCCAGTTCAGAGAATCGATATCCAGATGGTTTGTCGGCTCATCGAGAAGCAGCAGGTCGTGATTTGCCACAAGGAGTTTTGCAAGCGCAATTCTCATCTGCCAGCCGCCGGAAAACTCATCAACCGAGCGGCGAAAATCATTTTCTTCGAAGCCAAGTCCGGTCAGGATTTTCTCAACTCGCGATCCCGCGCGGTATGAATCAAGCGCTTCGAGGAGATGGTGAGTCTCGCCAAGTTTCTTGACAAGTTCATCGCGGTCCTCATCTGTTAAATCGTTATTGCTGAGTGCCGTGGTGATTTCGGATTCAGTTTCTTTGAGATAAACAATATCGCGGAGCGCGGAAAACACTTCATCAAATAGTAAACTTCCGGAGTGGGTTACGTGGTCCTGGGGAAGATATCCGATTGAGGTTCTCTTCCTTTTCTGAATGAAGCCGGATTCGGGGGGAAGTTCACCGGCGATAATTTTTAAGAGTGAAGTTTTGCCTGTACCGTTAGCGCCGACAAGAGAAACCCGGGAATCATTATTTATTTTATAATTTACGTCCCGGAAAAGATATTTACCCCCGAACTGAAGGGAGATATTAATAAGATCGATCATAGAAGGGGATTATTTCCTGATAACTGCAATTTTCTGAGAAGAAATATTATTGCCGTCTTTATCGTAGGCAACAATAATGTAAACTCCGGTACTCACGTCTTTCCCGTCATCGTCTTTTCCGTTCCAGTTTGCTACTCTGCCTCCCGGTGTTATAATTGTACGGACCACCTTGCCGGAAAGTGTGATCACCTTAAGTTCACTCTCTTTCACCAGCCCGTCGATGGTCAGATGCGGAGAATTTTCGCTTAGTATAAAGGGGCTCGGATAAAGAGCGAGGTTATCCAGCGAAGCCGCCGGTTCCTGGGCATACGTTGAGAATACGGAGAGCCCGCCGTCAAGCCCAACATAAACCTTGCCGCTTTTATTATCAATGGCAATACTTCTGATCTCATCACTCAGGAGGGGGGAGTTTTTGCTGTCAAAATAAGTTATTAAAGTTCCGCCGTCGGAAGACATAAGCAGAAGCCCCTGGTTTGTCCCAATCCACTTTCTGTTCAGGGGGTCAACCGCCATACAGTTTACGCTGTACTGCCGCAGCGAGAAAACCGAATTGACCCTTACAGACGGCTGGGCTAAAGAGACAAATGAATATAGATTAGAAATATAGAATACTCCGAGATTTGTACCGAGCCACAAATCGCCTCTTTGATCAATCACCAGGTCGTTGATCGTTTTACCGTACAGCTCTGATAAATTGGAAAGGTAACCGTAACGGTCGTCAGTTTTAATTCCGAAGGTTTTATTTTCATTGAAATAAAATAGTCCCACCCTTGAAGGATCCGCGCACAAAAACCATTTTGTGTCAAACTGGTCGATCACAAGTTTGGAGTATTGAGCGAGAGAGGAATCGGAATAATTCGCGAACAGATGCCAGGTGCTGTCCGGAGTCAGCGCGGCAAGCGTTTTCTGGTTTGCTGCATCGTGATTTAATATCCAGACGTTGTTCCTGCTGTCTGTCTTGGTGTCTGCAATGACCAGGTAATTGTAATTAGCTGAAATTCCTCTCATCGGCGTGTTTGCCGCAGTAAAGTGTGCTATCGACCCGTTGTTGCTCATTCTGATCATACCGGCCCCCCAGGTAGAAAGATATACATTATTATCTCCCCCTCCATTTACGTTGTATACTGAATTTGAAGGGAACCCTGAAGTAGTTGAGGTATTAATATTTTGCCAGCTGAACCCATCGTATTTGAAAGTTCCTATTCCCGCGACATCCTTTCCGGTGGCCACCCAGAGGTTTCCGGAATTGTCTATATCTAAATTGAGGAACTGGTTGGCGGCAGGGCCTTCCGGGAAGAGATATGCTATATTAAAAGACGTATAAGGGACCCGCAAAATTCCGGATTTATGCGCGAAATAACCGTAATCGGAAATATAGATAATGCGCGCGGTATTTGTAAAAAGCAGATTGAACGGTTCAGTAATTCTCCCATTCTCATATAAATAGAGCCTGTCCCCCTGAAGGATGTAAAGTGAATCGCCTTTAATATAGATATCAAGGACTGATTTATTTCTGAAGAAACTTAAAAAATCCGACCACGAGGTCCCGTTAAAGTAAGAAATTCCAGCGGCAGTAGCGGCTATTAAAGTGTCACGGAAAATTCCGAGTTCAACAACTGAGGCTGACAAAAGCCCCTGCGCGGTTGTGAAATTCTGCCACGATTCAGGCGCGGTCAGGTTAGTTGTTCCCGGGATTTGCATTGCCACACCAAATTCGGTGGCTGCAAAGATCCGGTCGCGGTTCAGTGTTTGCCTGATCTTTATTTTCGAGCTGAAGCTGCCGAGTTTTGAAAAAGTATCAATGATTCTGAATGAGGTGCGGTGGACAAGGGTGATTCCGAAATCGGTAGAAACAAAGATAGTATCACCCTTCTGTTCAAAATCGTAGATCTGTTTGGTGGAATTATTGCTGGAGAAGATATCAAAGATCCTGTGCTTTGTCTTAGCGCTTCTGTTTATGATATCTATTGTGCCGTTCTGATTACCAAACCATACACTCCCCTGATCATCAACAAAAACGGCGGAGATACCGCTGCCGTCAAGGCCTTCTGTTTTTGTTAATGTGTAGTAAGCTGAATCGGAGATGTCAAAATAAAAAGCTCCGCCTTCGGTTCCTGCCCAGATGCCGTTCCGGGAAAAAGAGGCATCAGTTATATTCTTTTTGGAGCTGTGGGTCTGCCAGTCAAACGCCTCCTGTGCAGTGCCGTTCCCAGCTAATAGAATCAAGGCGAGAAATAACATCAGAGCCGGTCTCATCAATAAAAATCTTCTATATTTTTGCTAATAAAAACTCAATTTATGTAATAAAAATTTAAGATATAAGAAGTAAAAAATGCCCCGAGGAATGAGCCGGGATAATGGGGGGTTCAAGTGATTATCCGGTGGCATTTTAAAATATGCCGTTCAGATGGAACTTTGGATATGTGGGATGGTATCGAACAATACGTGAAACCTGAAAGTAAGTGAACTGAA
>CAIMOS010000010.1 GCA_903843135.1 uncultured Ignavibacteriales bacterium
GAACACTTTTTACGGTTAAAATACCAAAAGTTATTTCCACGGCGGCGGCATTTGATACACTTAAATAAATAAAACGAAAAAATGGAAACTAAAAAGAAAATACTTATTGCGGATGACGATCCGGATATTTTAGCACAGACCAAATTACTTCTTGAAGAAAGAGGCTTTGACGTTATACCCGCCGAGAGCGCGGCATCTGCACTTAAATTGTTTGAAGCAAATGATATTTACGCCGCGGCGCTTGACCTGATTATGGAAGAGATGGACAGCGGCTTTACCCTCAGCTATAAAATCAAAAAAACCGAGAAGGGTAAGAAAATCCCTGTGGTAATATTGACATCAGCAACGTACCTGACGGGATTTAAGTTTGATGCAACCACAAAAGAAGAGAAAAGCTGGCTAAAATGCGACGCTATTCTTAACAAACCGGTTGATGTCGAAGATCTGTTAATGAAAATCGAAGAATACTACTCGGGTACTTTATAAATTTTCTGGCAGGGTAATTTATTATCCTGCAGTTCTTGTTTGTAAGAGGTAATTTTTGTCATGGGCGGGATGAGGCGCGGTTTTACCGCGGGAACAGCCGGAGGCTGTTCTTTGTTCGATTCAGTTTCATCTCACCATAGTCTGCCGCATCTGCTTTTATTAATTATTTACGCGGTTATCTAACAAAATGGTTTCATACAGCAAAGCAAAGATTTTAGTAATTGACGACGAAGATGCTTTGCGCGGAGCAGTTAAAAGAATTCTCGAAAGGGAAGGCTTTAGTGTTGTTACTGCTGAGAACGGCGCCAGGGGTATCTCCCTTGGCACAACGGATGAGTTCGACCTCGCACTTATAGATCTAAAAATGCCCGACTACAGCGGCCTGGATGTGCTGCGGGAAATCCGCAAACACAAACCCAACACCGTTTGTTTTATTGCCACGGCCTATGCTTCTTACGAGACTGCCGTAGAAGCCACAAAGATGGGCGCCGACGGGTATATCCTGAAACCATTCACCCCCGAAGAACTTCTTAACCACCTCAACTCCGGTTTTAAAAAACGTGTTCTTATACTCGAGGCTGAAGCGCTGAAAAATGAGCGCGAAGCCCGCCTTCTCGAAATTGCATTCGAACGGACGCGCCTCAATACTGTGATCAAATCTCTTGCGGACGGCGTACTCGTTGTTAACACCGACGGCGAAGTTGTTTATTACAACAATGCTGCCCTGAAGTATTTAAATCTGCAGGACATTGTTATCGGCCGGCCCATACTCGAAGAACTTCCGAGAGAAATACAGGACCTCATTTTCGCAAACTTCACGTCCGAAATAACGGAAAAGAAATCCTTCTCAGTCGAAGTTGAAATAAAACCAAAGCACGAACTCGTTGTAGAAGCAACTCTCTCGCCAGTTCTCAGACAAAGCGGAAAGCTCTCCGGCGTTGTTATCGTCATAAAGAACATCAGTGAATTCAAAAAAGTTGAACATCTTAAGTCTCAGTTCGTCTCGATGGTCGCCCACGAACTTAAGGCGCCTGTAGCGGCTACGCTGGGCTTTATCAATATTATCCTGAACAAAGAAATGAATCTCAGCCGTGAACAGGAAGTTGACTTCCTTTCCCGCTCGCGCGTCCGCCTCGGATCGCTGCTGAATATGGTAAATGATCTCCTTGATATCTCACGCATCGAAATGAAGACCGTTATGCGTGAAATAAAGAAACTTGATATGAACCAGATAATCTCAGATACACTCGGAATGTTCACGGCGGACATCAAGAAAAAAGACCTGACCGTCATATTCGAACCGAAAGAGAATATGCCGGAGGTGCGCGCTGACCACGGCGAGATCTCCCGGCTAGTGACAAACCTTGTGAGCAATGCTATTAAATACAACAAACAAAGCGGCCGCGTTGAGATAACCTGCTGTCAGCAGAAAAACTATGCGGTTCTGGAAATCTCGGATACCGGGATTGGCCTCAGGAAAGAGGAACAGGAAAAACTTTGGGGTGAATTCTACAGGGCGAAAAATGAATTCACAAAAGATATCACCGGAACAGGGCTGGGTATGCCCATAGTAAAACGGATAGTCGATGCTTATTCCGGCAAGATAGAAGTTGAAAGCAAATACACGGAAGGCACCCGTTTTAAGGTTTATTTGCCTTATAATTTAACAGATGACGAATTAAACAACTGATTAAAACTAAATCAAAAACAAACAGGAACACATAAATGGCTCTCATCGCTATTATAGATGACGATCCCGATATTCTCGATGCCAGCAGCCTCATACTGCAGACAAAAGGCTTCGAAGTCATTACCGCTTCAAACCCCGATGACGGTTATAAAATCGTTAAGGAGAACAAACCCGATGTAATTATTCTTGATGTAATTATGAACGAACCGGACGACGGCTTTTTCCTCGCGCAGAAATTCCGGCGCGAGAAGATTATGACGCCGATTATTATGTACACATCCATTTCCAAAACCCTGGGAATGCAGTTTGATAAAGGTGAAATGGTTCCGGTTGACGAATTCGTCGAGAAACCGATTTCACCGGAACAGCTTGTCGCGAAAGTTTTAAAATTTGTCAAACAGCCGGTGGAGAAATAATCAATGCTTATTTACGAAAAAAATTCGCTTGAAGCTGAAATTGCCGGATTAGTCGAGACTTACGGAAAAGAGCGCGAGGCCCTTCTCCCTATTCTTGAAGCGATCCAGAAAAAATATAATTATATCTCCGACTTTGCGCAGCAGGAAGTCGCGAAGCATCTGCAGATACACCCTGTTGAAGTGTACAGCGTGATTTCTTTTTATGCATTCCTGAATCACGACCCAAAAGGAAGAAACATCGTGCGCCTGTGCCAGACCATTTCCTGCACACTGTCAGGAAAAGCAAGGGTGGCGGAGGCCATTGAAAAAGAACTCGGTATTAAATTCGGCGAGACCACCCGCGACCGGCGCATCAGCCTTGAATATACAAGCTGCCTCGGTATGTGCGATATGGGCCCGTCAATGCTGGTTAATGACACGGTATACAACAGGCTAGACCCGCAGAAGGCCGTTAAAATTCTTTCGGAGGTAAAATGAAAACAGAAGAATATAAAGCTGAAAAAACCGTAAGAACCGGCCCTGTGTTATTCTCTGCTTACAAACAGGGATCCGCAGTTAAAAAAGCCGTCTCGCTGACGCGCGATGATATCTTATTTGAACTCAGAGAGTCAAAGTTAAAGGGGCGCGGCGGCGCAGGCTTCCCTACCTCAACAAAATGGATGCTCTCTGCTGCAGCGGTGGCGGATAAAAAATATATTGTCTGCAACGCCGATGAAGGCGAACCGGGCACTTTCAAAGACAGGGTATTGCTGCTCGAATATCCCGAACTCGTTTTTGAAGGAATGGTTATCGCGGGTTATACGATAGGCGCTAAATACGGATTCGTTTATCTCCGCGGCGAATACAGTTATATGCTCGCGAGCCTTAACGATTATCTCGCGATGATGAGGAAAGAAAACCTTCTCGGTACAAATATCGCCGGTAAAAACGGTTTTGATTTCGATATAGAGATTAAACTCGGCGCGGGCGCATATGTATGCGGCGAAGAAACAGCGCTGATCGAATCGCTCGAAGGAAACCGCGGTGAACCAAGAAACAGGCCCCCTTATCCTGTCAACCGCGGATATCTGGGTTATCCCACAATAGTTAACAATGTTGAGACGCTCGCTTCGGTTCCGCATATTATAACAAAAGGCGGAAGCTGGTTCTGTACTCACGGAACAGACAAGTCAACCGGATCTAAACTGTTCTCGGTTTCGGGCGACTGCACAAAACCGGGTGTGTATGAACTCCCCTGGGGCACAACCATCAGCGAACTGCTGACGATTGTCGGCGCTGAAGATACTAAAGCGGTCCAGGTTGGCGGCGCTTCCGGTGTCTGCCTGAACAGCGAACACTTCGGCCGCAAACTTGCGTACGAAGATGCCGCAACGGGCTGATCAATTATGGTCTTCAACAGCACGCGAAGTATGGTAAAGGTACTTAAAAACTTTATGGAATTTTTCCTTGAGGAATCGTGCGGCCAGTGCACCCCCTGCCGCGTGGGAAACAAAAAA
>CAIMOS010000011.1 GCA_903843135.1 uncultured Ignavibacteriales bacterium
ATTGACTGCTGACCGTTTGCAGTACTGAATGTTACTGTTCCTCCGACAGGGAAAACAAAGTCGGCATTTCCTAATCGTATCGTCATTTCATTTTGACCCAAATATGATCCGGTGATCATACCCTTTGAATCAATAGATACCCGGGTACCCCCCTGATTGCCAATAACAATCCAGCCGGGAGCACGAAGATTGGCCTGAAGGCCAACATAACACTCCAACTGTACATTAAGAGATTGTGTGTTGTTTTTAACCGCAAAGTCACCGTCAAGTTCGCTTATTCTGATGGTACCCTGATTACCATAGTATATAAACGGATAACTCCCGTAAGTATATGCTGTGCTGTCAGCGCCTCCGCTGAGGAAACCGTTAACAAAGCCGGCATTCTGAATATAAAGCTTTGTATTTCTGAGTGAAGCGGGATAACTCGTCGGAAATACGGTTAAAACTCCTGTAAAATCAAATCTGAATGGCGTATTGTTGATATTGAATGATGCGGGATCAAGTGACGAAACCGTAAACTCTTCCGTCCTGAAATTCCTGACACGGAGAGGGAATCCGTCAACTAAAAATGTTTTTGCGGAGTTTACAACGTTATTCATCTGGGTTACGGGGAACGTGATGCCGCCGTGTGTCAACCGGATATTGTTAAGCTGCGGTACGCTGAAATCCGCGCCCGGCACGGTGAAGTTTAGGACTGCGTCAAGATTAATGTTATAATTCCAGCCCGAAGCAGAGCTGTAGCTTATCTCCGGCAAACGGAAAGCTTTAAGTTCAAGGTTCAGTTTGCCAAGATCAAATTTAACCGGAGATGAAAAATCATCCGCGGCAAAATCCTGAACTTCTATGCCGCTTTGTGTGACGCGGAATTTGGCATTCGCGCCGGAATATGTGTCGCCGGTCATTTTCAGTTTAATGCCGCCGGTAACATTAAGCTCATACTGCGAACTTGTATATGCAATTAGTGGGGTATTGAAGCTTCCCGCAACGGTGTTTGCCTGAAGTACAAGCTTATCAGCATCCTGGCCGCTTCTCATATTTATCCGCTTGTTCGCGGTAAAGTTCACATCTCCCGTTAACTCTCCGGATCCGTTTATTTTAATATTTACATTTTCGGCATTAAGTTCTTCGCCAAAAAGCGCCACCGCTGAACCGAAAATAATTTCGTACAAACCGGAGCTGTTTTTCGCGAAACTGAAAGCCTTCATCTTAAGGGGGAGCCCTTTGGCCGTAAGATCGAAGCCGGCGAGATTGTCAGCCGGGATATTAAGTTGAATGCTCCCGCCTACTATATCATAATTAGATTTATCCAAAAGCAGGCTGAAGCTGACAGGCATTTCAGGCGCCGCTCCGGAATTTAGTGTTAAAGCCGGGAATACCGCTTTAACCGGCTGCCCCTGCCGCGTATTTACGCGAAGGTTGCTTCCTTCTACCGTCCAGTCCACCAGCTCGGTGTTGTTATCCTTAACTTTGAGATAACCAACCGCGGCATTCAGCAGAGCAATCCTTTCCGGAAGCGACGGAAGCGCCGACTCATTAACAGTAAATCCCTGCGAACTGAGACTTGCTGCTGCCGATACGCCAATCATAAGATCCGCGCGGCCTGAAACAACCCTTGCCGGATTACCGTTTATTTTTAACTCGCTGAATGTAACGGATGTTTTGTAATTCATACCATTGTGAGTCAGGTAAGCTGAATCTGATCCGCTGGCAATTATAAGCCCGACCGAATCTATCTGTATTCCGCCTGATGTATTTATATAAGCGCCGTTCTGCGGCGGGAAGGACTGGGCTTTTTCTTCAAACGTAAGTTCAGGAGGAGAACCTGCGGAGGAAGGGGCGACCCTTATGCT
This sequence comes from uncultured Ignavibacteriales bacterium, assembly GCA_903843135.1. GTDB lineage: Bacteria > Bacteroidota > Ignavibacteria > Ignavibacteriales > Ignavibacteriaceae > JABWCL01. The sequence continues at coordinate 1,851 of CAIMOS010000011.1, forward strand.
GATTCCTTTATCAAGCACCGCCCTGCCGGATGATATCAAAGCATTATCAAAACCGAACAGCAGATTGTCTGCTGTGGCTCCCGAGGAGCCTTCTGTTCCGTACAATACTGTGCCGCGTCCGTTTATCTTGAGGCCATCGTTCGTAATGCCAAGAGTACCGGCTCTCAGCCGGAAGGCGCTTCCGAGCTTCGGAAGATTTACGGTGAATTCGCTGCTTAAACCTCCGCTGAATGATGTCCAGCTCTTTGAGGACATACTGTAGTTAAAGTTTACGTTAGCAGTCTGGCTGCCGCCGGTCAGTTCGCTAAGACTCATACTCCCGCTTCCGGAGGCCGCAACAACCTGATTGCTGTCTGATTCGGAAAAATTAAGATTGTAAGTAGTAATAGATACAGGGAACAGACCGCGGCTGAGATTTATACTGCTGCTAATGCCCGAAATATTTCCGATTATTCTTCCGTACCCGTTAATGCTCAGTTCGTTTGAAGAAAGATTAAGGTCCTCTTCCGCCGAATTGCCGAATGTATTGGCCGGCAACTGAAGATTACCTCTGACTCTAAGCGCCGGGGCAAATGAGTAAACATCATTAGCCAGAGTTCCGGTTATAGTTCCGCTGAGCGAACTGAGAAGGTACTTCAGTCCGCCGCCCATTGCGACAAACGATGACGAAAATGTTTTGGAGGGAATGGTAATAGTCATACCGGTGCTGTTAAGCGCGGCCGTTACCGGCTGAACAAGCGTAAAGAGGTCTTCGCTGGATCCGACAGGGAAATTTGAAAATCTTAAGTTTGCGGCCAGCTGCGGCGAAACGCCGCCTGTCCCTCCGTTCCAGGTAAGCGCGCTTGCGGTTACAGTCGTAAAATCAAGACTGAATCCGTTGATCTCCCGGACCGTGCTGCTCCCGGAATCAGACTGCACTTCTTTTGAATAAAGCCCGGGAAGAGATATTCCTCTTTTTGTGAATGCAACATTATCCAGATTTCCGGCGTTGAGCTTAAGTCCCGGGAATTTTACTGTCATAGCAAGACTGAACTTAAAGTTCAATCCTGAATCGGTATAATCAAGTGAATCAAAAGACATTGAATTAACAGCATACATAATACTGTTGCCGAATTTTACCGGATTGTCAGTAATGGCAGCGCCGTCCGAAACAAATGACGCAAGGTTAGTAACCTTTAATCCGTTATCAGTAATTGATGTTGAAGAATGTTTCAGGCTCGCTGTTACCACGGCCGTCCCTGAGAAAGGTTTGCTGAAAAGGCCGCTAACATTGGCGGAAAATTTTGCGTCTTTTAAGGAAAGGTCGATTGACGACACCTGAGAAACCGGTTCATAACTGAAAGTACCGCTGACGCCCTGAATTTTCAGGGCATATTTCCCGGAGTCTGAAGAAAGAAAACCTATACTAATTGGAGTATTGGTGTCGATATTTCCGGTGAGCTCCCCGTTTTCATTAAACACTATATTGGTGAGTGTTGCGGCAAGATACGTGTTGAATATTCTGACTTCCCCAGAGAATTTAGCAACAGCCTGAGGATAGACTAGTTCATAACCTGTGATGTTTATTCTAACGGCCGAGTTACCGAATGTATAAATCGGATCGCCTTCGAGATTACCGCGCTGCATTGTACCTGCAAATATCCCGTTGTACGCGCTGTGTACCGGCGACAAAGAAGGAACAGGATTTGCGCCAATGCCGACAAATCCGCCGCTATTCATCATTGAATTGCCGAAGATAACTCCGGGAACGTGGCTGGATCCGGAACCGGAGCCGCCACCGCCGCTTTTGTATTTAATTGTCGCTTCCAGGATTCCGCCCGGCTTTATCGGAACGATACCAGGGATCAGCAAAGGCTTTTTGCCGCCGGGTATCTCAGCCTGTCCTTTGAGGAAAAGCTTTTCATCAGTATTATATTCGATTGACTGCGGTCTGAACTGGGTCGTTATAAGTTCGGACGGGAGGGCTCCTTCGGGAATGTTCGCGTAGATACGTCCCGAAGTGAATGAAAAAGGATTGAATCTGTTTTTCCTGAAAGCGAGATTCTCAACGACGGCCGGGAATTCTCTCGTCACTCCGTCAGAAAGCCTGATGAAGAGCGTTGTTGATCCGTTGATTTTATAAGTCTGCTCATCGGAGGTGATCTGGGTCTGAGTAAAATCTGTAAACCAGGCCACATTCCGCTCAAGTTCTACGGTAGTAAACGGCAGAGATGAACCCGGCGATCCGGGACTGAAATAATTAAAAGTCCAGAACTCGCTGTTTCCCTCATTTGATGTAAGCGGGTTGCCTTCGTCATCGATAACTTTCACACGCCATACGTATTCCTTGCCGTTTTCAAAAGCAAGCGCGCTAAGGGGGTATACATACGAAATATTATTAACAATATCCGCCTCGTGATGAACCGGGTTTACGGATATTGCCTGACTGATGCTTTGTCCTGGATAACGCTTAACAATGCGAAGGTTATATTTAGCGGAGAGGGTCGGCGGAAGATTTACCTGAGTCCAGGTGAAAATCGGGCTTTGCCTGTCTTCCGTCATTCCGTTCTGCGGATCGAGGAGTACGGGCGCGTCCGGATATATTATAGTAAAGTTGGCTGTTCCCTGAGCCAGAGTTGTCTGTTTATCCGGTGTAAGTATGGAGATCATTTGATCGTAGAATCCTTCCGGAAAACGGTTTGTTCTTACGATCTTCTGCAGAGTGGCATTATCGTATTTACTATCGCCCCAGTTAAGGAAATCGCTGGCGTGAAAAGTCATTGATCCCGCGCCGGATTCAAAAACCTGGACCGGGCTCGTCAGCTCGGCAAGCTGCTTCCCTGTCGAGTTTTTAAGTACAAATTTAACTTTGTACTCCGCTCTGGTTGTACCGGTATAATTCACCATTACGTATGAGTTTGAGGCGCTGTTCTGCCATTCGGAATAGAATGAAGTAGGGTAAGGCTCTACAACTACCATTACGTTCCAGTTTGGACTCTGCGCGAATAAAGGCAGATACATCAACACGGATAAAAAGAGTATTATTTTCTTCATGATTTTATATTAAATGATGAATCGTATTTTTTATAAAAATATATAGCTCAGCCCAGCGAACATTACGTTTACGTGAACTTTAATCAAAAGGCAGAGTTGTTTAGTAACACAAATAAATGGAACCAAGTCAAGGGCATTTGCCCGGAAAACTTATACTATACCACCACTTTTTAAGTAAACCAGCAAAAGTGTACAAAAAAAACTATTAAAAAGAAAGTGTTTAGTAACAAAATGGCCTGAGGGGCCACCTACGATCGGACAAATTGACTCGATCCTTATTGCAGAATAACAAATAAATTAACTCGATGCAAGAAAAAAATATATATTTTATAATTTGGTGATGAGCTTCACAAAAGCAAGGCCTCGAAACCGTCAGGCGACCTGCCGGCCCGGTGGATGGCAAGCCCGGAGCAGGCGGAATAATCGCGAATTTATACTATAATATATATGCTAATAGAATATCTACCTCTTCGCTCCGGTGCCGGTAAAAAAATGGTGTGCCGGTATGTCCTGTTCGAATGGGAAAATGGGCAGAATGATGGCTGTTGGCTCTTTCAGAAAAGGATATATTATCCTAAAAAGATCATAGATAATGAATTCCCCTAAAACAATTTTTCGCCTACTGCGGCGCCTTTGGCAGCGTGATATAGAATGCCGATCCTTTACTTAATTCGCTTTCAACACGGATGGCTCCATTGTTCTTCTCTACGAATTCCTTGCAGAGGATAAGCCCCAGCCCGGTTCCCTGTTCATTAGCGGTTCCGGTTCTCGTAACATTGCCGGCTAACTTAAATAATCCGGAACTAACTTGTTCCGACATTCCTGTTCCGCTGTCTTTGACTGATACCGATACAGTGCCGGCCCTCTCTTCAAATCCGATTTCAATATGGGTCCCGGAATAACTGAATTTAATGGCATTCATCAACAGATTGCGCAGTACCACCGCAATCATATTCGGATCGCAAACGACTGAAAAGCCCGGGATATCAGGCACGATTATCTGAACTCCTTTGTTCTCTGCATTATATTTTACCTCATTAACTCCGCGGGAAATTAAATCCCGCAACCTTACATTTTCGGGAGAAAAATAAATCGCGCCTGTTTGGGAGCGGGACCACTGCAGCAGGTTCTCAAGAAGTTCAAAAGAGGTATGCGATATGTTTGACAGCATTATTATAAAATTATCAAATTCTTCTTTAGTCATACTCTCCCTGTCCTCAAGCAGCAAGTTGGATAGGTTGAGAATATTGCTGAAAGGATTTTTCAGATCGTGCGCGATTATCGAGAAGAATTTATCCTTGCTCGCGTTGAGTTCCCTCAATTTCCCTTCCGATTCGCGAACTTTCTCTTCATTCATTTTCCTTTTTGTTATGTTCCGAAGTACAATCAGAAACCCTTCCAGTTCCCCCGATTTGCTGCTGATCCGGCTTAAACTGACATCATACCAGGCTTCCTGCCCTCCCCTTGAGAATTGGTATTCCGTATTGTGACCCGGCTTGGTTCCGTCAGTAAATTCAAGCCCCGGAAGTATCTCGCTTATTTTTTTATCAACGGGTTCTCCACCGATAATCAGCCGCCGTAAAGCCGGATTATAATCGGTTACAGTATATTGTGCGTCTACTACTAATATCGGGTCAGGTATAGAGTTAAACAGGATGTCTTTTGCCTGCGGCAGCAGTTTCAGTAACCGGAAACGCCATATTGCCGTGAGGACAATAATATTTGACAGTATCAGCCCGATAGGAGCGAAATCAAGTTCAGGGAAAGGATTGGTTCTTGTTATATATGAAATATTTAGTACCCACGGTATCATAAGCGAAAGGAGCAAAAGGAAAAGCTGCTTCTTATAAAATTTATGGGTCTTAATAAAATAACTGATCAGGAGAATATAACTGACGGTCAGCAGAAGATAAGAATAAACCGCGATGATAAACACCCCCGGACCGGATTCATAATAAACCACTTTTCCCGCGATACTGTCGGTCAGCGTATAAGACTTCCACTGAAAATAATGGTATTCATTCGAAAAAGCCGAAATTAGAATTAAAAACGGAACAAACCAAATGAGTAACTGCCATCTGGTGGTCAGATATTTTGTCCTGCCGGTATAGTGTGCTGCGAAACTGAACAGCAGGGGTGTGGCTGAGATTATTCCGAGGTAACTTAATTTCGTTAAAAATACTTTGAGCGCGAGATGTCCCGCCAGCAGTTCTATTGAATTCGCGAGGGACCAGATGCACATCGCAAAGAAAGAATGCGCGAAGTACCTCAACCCGCCTAATCTGGAGCTGTTGAAGATATAGATACCCGTAGCCGCACTGACGGCAGCCGCAGACATAAGAGTTAATGAAAAATAATTGAACTGCAAATGATGAAAAATATAATTTTCTAAATATAATTAAGCGGGAGCAATCCGCCGAAGAGTAAATAATTACTCACAAACAATAGTTGTTCTAAAGATCCAGCATCAACCTGTATTTACCATACGAACGGTATAAGCCTGTATTTTACTTTTTGGCAGTACTCAGTATAGCCAGGTAAATCACGCTTAAGCACCTCTTCTTCATTGAGAAGCCTGAAAACGAAAACAACGGGAAGCATCAGAAACGGTATCAGCCCGTAATATGAGCCAAGAACAACCGGAACGCAGAACGTAAGGATTGAGTTGGCTGTATACATTGGGTGCCGGACAAGTGCGTAAGGCCCGGTATCGATAACTTTCTGTTCCTTTTCCACCTCTACTACTCTGGAAGCATAGCTGTTTGCTTTAAATACCAGGAAAATGGCGAAATAGGACAACAGAAAAAGTAATGACGCGAAAATAACAAGCCACACCGGAACCGCTGACCAGCCGAAGCGGTGATCAAATCCGGGTAATAAGAAACCGATCAGATATGGTATGTACGCGAGTTTAATGATCAGCTTTTGTTCCTTCTCCTTTTCGTGTGTTCGCATTCTTCTTTCAAGAAAGGCGGGGTCATTTTTGTAAAAATATATTCCGGCCGAAGTCATCGGAAAGATTATCAGGGCAAGCATCAGCCATCCGTTATAATAGCTAAATGTACCTGCAGGAAGAAACACAAAAAGAGCCATCAGAAGTATTCCAATAAGGAATCTTGAAAATACTTTTCTCAGCAGCATTTTCTCCTCCGTAAAGTTTTATCTAGTACCTGAAGTGTTTAATTGGTTCACCGACAGAACCGATCTGAGTCATAGCTTCAATGCCTAACTGAAGATGAAGTTCCGCCCAGTTCTCTGTAACTTTTTTATCTGACTCTTCGGTTTTTATTCCCTCGGGGGTAACCGGTACGTCAGAAACAAGCAATAAAGCGCCCCGCGCGATTTGGTTGGAGTGGCCGACAATAAATATTGTTGCGGTTTCCATATCGATTCCGATGCAGGTAAGCGTCTTTAGCTTTTCCAGGAAATTTGTGTCGTGTTCCCAAAGCCTGCGGTTCGTTGTGTAAATAACGCCGGTCCTGTAATCAAGCCGGCGCTCAATGATCTTTTCAGAGACAAATTTGTGCAATTTGAATGAAGGAAGCGCCGGAACTTCGGGAGGAAAATAGTCGTCGCTTGTACCTTCGCCCCGGATAGCGGCTATCGGAAGAATAAAGTGGCCGATTTCAGTTGATGTCTTCAATCCGCCGCACTTGCCGAGGAAAAGAACGCCTTTCGGCATCCGCGCACTGAGCAGATCCATAATCGTTGCGGCGTTCGCCGATCCGATGCCGAAGTTGATGAGAGTAAGCCCGTCGTTATTGGTCGCGCAGGGCATCGGCCGCCCCTCGCCGAAGATATCACAATTAAATTTATGAGCGAATTTCTCCAGGTAATTCTGGAAATTCGTTAAAAGTATATAGTCCCCGAATTTATCAATCGGCATTCCTGTGTAACGCGGCAGCCAGTTAGCCGCGATTTCTGCTTTATCTCTCATTGAGCCTTAAAAAATATATTTATAACAACTGAAATGTAAGAAAAGTAGAATTAATAAAACTCCGCGTTTAATGAAAAAACATTTAACTGTAAGCCGGGTAAATCTGCTTTCCGGCTATTAATAACAATCTTAGCGAAACTTTGCGTCTGCCTTTGCGTCACTTCTAAAGAACAGTTCCGCAAAGTTGCGCAAAGAAAGCGCCAAGAACCGCAAAGAAGACCAGAATAACCTCTGTAGTTATGTATTACATCGGTATTCTAAAAGCAATATTTTTGAGGCACTACTATAATATTATTCTTTGCGAAACTCTGCGTCAACACTCTGCGGCCCTCTGCGTCACTTCTAAAAACAGTTCCGCAAAGTTGCGCAAAGAAAGCGCTAAGAACCGCAAAGAAGATAATAGCCTCCGAG
>CAIMOS010000012.1 GCA_903843135.1 uncultured Ignavibacteriales bacterium
ATCGCGGATCTTAACAACTTAGCATCACAGGCGCAGATGTACTATAAGAAACCCGCTTCATTAGGCGGCGGCGGAAACTCATTTGTTGGTTTCGCAATTCCTACAGGAATGGGTTCAAACGCTAACGGTACATATACTATCAGCACCGCGGGTACAGCTACCACAATCATTTTCCAGGGTGTTGGAACTGAAACAGGCGACGACGGAGCAGCCGGCGTAACACACAGGGCTACAGTTACAGCTACAGCCATTACGACAGCTAAAGTCAACTAATTGAAATTTTTGGAAGCCCGGTTCAGAAGGCCGGGCTTCTGAAATTATTAAATGGGACAACAGCAGCTACTTTTACTCGTACTTGGCGTCATACTTGCAGGAATTGCAGTGGTTGTAGGTTTGAACTTATTTCACGCCTACGCGGTGTCCGTAAACCGTGATTCACTTATATCCGACATTGACCACCTGGCTTTCCGCGCAATGGAATATTACCGCAAGCCAATCGCGCAGGGGGGCGGCGGAAATTCGTTCGTAGGATTTGTCATTCCAATGGTTCTTATGAGTAATCCGAACGGAACATTTTCAATTTCAACTGCGGGAACCAGTTCCACTATTGTATTTCAGGCCGTTGGCACCGAAACCGGTAACGACGGGAACACTAATGTCGCGGTCCAGGCTACAGTTACAAGCAGAAGCGTTGATATAGTTATACTCAATTAGCCCCGTTCTATTTCCTCTTTTTTTTGATCTTTTCTAAAATAACCCCATAAAAAAATTATTTAACGCTTGTCCGTAGTTCCGTTATTATGCGGTTGAATTAATAAAAATCCACTTCAGATAACGCCCCGGTTTGGAATTTCATTTTAAATTTTTAATAATGAACTGCTGTAATTAAAATCCACATTGCCGGGAATAATATTCCGCGGGTCGCAAAAACACATCTGCGTGATTTTTGGCAAGAAGAAATAAGCGTCCGGCGCAGATAAAATAATTATAGAACATTAGTTATAATGTGTGCTATAATTACTGTACATTTATAACGTTTGTATATAGTAATATCTTATTATGTAATAATTACCTTGTAATATCAATAGTTCGGTAAATATTACATAAATAAATTTTAATCGCCTTTAATCCGTTCTAAAAAACGCAGGTATTCAGTTTTTCTTCGGTTGGCACGGTTTTTTCTTTATGAGGTGAAAAATCAACAACCAACTTATATAGAAAGGACACCTTTATGGGTCAACAGCAGTTATTGCTTATCGTTCTCGGCGTTATTATCGTGGGTATCGCAATTGTAGTAGGTATCAATTTATTCCAGGCAAGCGCGGTTCAGTCAAACAGGGATGCGGTCGTAGCAGACCTCAACAACTTAGCATCGCAGGCTCAGATGTACTATAAAAAACCGGCTTCATTAGGCGGTGGCGGAAATAAATATACTGGTTTTACCATTCCTACCGGAATGTCGACAAATGCAAATGGTACTTATACTATAGATGCTGCAGCGGATGCCCAGATTACTATTGTTGGCGAGGGTATGGAAACCGGAAATGATAACTCTGGAAAAATCAAATATACAATTACAGTTAAACCGACTGTGAATCCATCAGTGGCTCTCAATAACTAAAATATTTTAACAAGCCCGGATTCAATCTCCGGGCTTGTTGCCTTATTATGGGACAACAACAACTTATTCTTCTTGTAGTCGGGACAATACTTATAACGATAGCAATTGTTGTCGGTTTGAATTTATTTGCCGCATACAACACACAGGTAAACCGTGATGCAATCATTGCGGATATAGATCATCTTTCCTTCAGGGCAATGGAATATTTTAAAAAACCAACCAGTACCGGCGGCGGAGGGAATTCATTTGTTGGTTTTACTGTTCCTGGCGTTTTATTGAATAATCCCAACGGGGAATTCTCTGTTTTTACGCCCGGTACTTCAACCACAATTGTCCTTAAGGCCATCGGAACTGAAACCGGAAATAACGGGACAGATCCGGTGGAAGTACGAGCCACCGTCACTAATAGTAATGTTATTATCAACATTATTAATTAGACTTCTTTTTTTTAAACACACCTCATTAACTTTTGCTCTATTGCTGTTTCTTCCTGTTTCAGCAATCAGCAATCAGTAATAAATTTTCAGTAACAAGTCCTTTCACAGCAAGCAAGCGTACAACTATTTTTTTGTTAAATGCGTTGTGACACAAACCCGGCTGAAACCGTATTCTTTTCAGGCAGGAATTTCCGGTGGCTATTTATCAAAAAATTGAGGTTAAAAATTCTCATTATGATTAATATTCTCATTATGAGACATTGATTTTTGTTAAACTCCCTTATTACAGCGGATTTATTGGGTTCTAAAA
>CAIMOS010000013.1 GCA_903843135.1 uncultured Ignavibacteriales bacterium
AAAAAATGGTCATTTCTGTCATTGATCTCCCTGCCGAAACGAGTGATTTCGGTCACACCCCGCTTTTCTTTGCGCCGTTGCTCCTTTGCGTCTTTGCGAGAGGATGTTCACGGCTTGGCTCCCGGAATGAAGTATACATTTCCAGCTGCTCACAGTCTCTAAGATGAATGAGCGTGTTCCTGAGAATTTGAATTTCCCGGAGGTGAATCCTCTGACAAACAACAGAGATTCTGATATTGTTTTCCGGCGGAAGGGTTTTTTGTTCTTAATCATTCGCTTCGATAAAACCGCACCGTCTTTCACCGCTGACACCGGAGGATTGAAAGACTTTCTTATACACAAATAACTTTGACATTAATACAAATATTAACTATGTTTTAATTTATCATCCTACGATTTTGGGAACCGCCGGACACTGCCCCTGCTGGGCAGCAAGGACTGTTATTTCGGCGAAAAGTGACTCTGGCACTTAACATAATGTTGTATATTCAATTTATTATCTGTTATATAGAGGCCCGAAATGAAACTCAACCAAACCCGCGAAGTGCTGATGGACGGAACAAAAAAAACCCCGGAATCCAAAGGCGCTACAAACAAAGAAAATATCACCGGTGATGTTTTCGGCGGCACCGCAGCGATGCTGGTCGCGCTGCCTTCCGCAATAGCATTCGGATTAATTATTTACGCTCCGTTAGGGCAGGAATTCGCAGGCCGCGCCGCGCTAAGCGGTATACTCGGAACAATCGCGCTTGCGATAGTGGCGTCATTATTCGGCGGCACGAACAGGCTTGTTTCCGCGCCTTGCGCTCCCGCTGCTGCTGTTCTTAGCGTCTTCGTGCTCGAAGCTTCTAAATCCGGGCACATACCCCTCGAAATGATTCCTGTTTACATCACCTTCATTGCTTTATTTACCGGCGGCGTACAGCTGTTAATCGGTAAACTCGGACTTGGAAAATTTATTAAATACATTCCTTATCCTGTCGTGGCCGGATATTTAAGCGGTGTCGGCGTGCTTATATTTATCGGACAGTTACCCAAGTACCTCGGTATTACACAGAAGGTCAACTTCTGGGGCGCTCTTTCAGGATTCGGATTATGGAACTGGGAAAGTATTGTTGTCGGAAGCGTTACTATTCTGGTTATGGTATTTGCGCCTAAATTAACCAAGAAGATTCCCGCCGCAATCATAGCGCTTGCTTCGGGAATTGCATCATATTTCGCACTCGCTGCATTCAACCCGGCATTAGGCACGCTTGATAAAAATCCTTACGTGATCGGATCAATTAACGCAAAAGCGGAAGACATTCTGAATCTTTTTTATGCACAATGGTCTATGATGCCGCACTTAGATTTTGCGGCGCTTGGGCTTGCGATATTCCCGGCCCTTACGCTTTCCGTCCTTCTGTCTATCGATACTCTGAAAACCTGCGTTGTCCTCGACGCGTTGACCTACTCCCGCCATAATTCCAATAAGGAACTTATCGGGCAGGGGCTTGGAAACGTTGCATCGGGACTTGTGAGCGGAATACCGGGCGCAGGAACAATGGGCGCTACGTTAGTTAATATGAACAGCGGCGCGAAGACAAGCTTCTCCGGACTTTTTGTCGGAATAACCGCGTTACTCGTATTGCTGTTGTTCGGTTCGTTTGTCGCGTGGATACCTTTCTCCGCGCTGGCGGGCATATTGCTTGTTGTCGCGGTCAGAATGGTCGATAAAAAAAGTTTCACTTTAATGAAAAACAAAACCACACGGTTTGATTTTGTTTGCATACTCGGCGTTGTTATTTCTGCAGTTGCGTTGAATCTTATCGCCGCCGCCGGAGTTGGGATTGCAATCGCAATCTTACTTTTCCTCAGGGAGCAGATCCGTTCTTCCGTTGTACGCAGAAAAGTATTCGGCAACAAAACATTCTCCAAAAAGATCAGGACACAGGCACAGATTGAAGTTCTGCAGGCGAAGGGAGACACCACCATTCTTCTCGAACTCCAGGGCCAGTTATTCTTCGGCACTACCGATCAGCTTTTCTCCGAAATTGAACCGTATCTTGCAAAATGCCATTTTGTAATAATGGATATGAAGCGCGTGCAGTCAGTAGACTTTACGGCGGTAAATATGCTCAAACAGATTCAGGCAAGAATTAAAACCCGGAACGGACACCTGATCTTCACTTCTTTGCCTCTCAGCCTGCCTACGGGACAAAACGTGAAGTCATACCTCGAGGATCTTGGGCTTTGGGAAACAGAAAGCCTGAAGTTCTTTGACAGCATAGACACTGCTCTCGGCTGGGCTGAAGATGAAATAATCAGAGAAGAATTGAAAGAAGAAGTCAAGGCCGACCAGGCGCTTGAAGTTGAGGATTTCGAATTTTTCAAGGGCTTATCACAGGACGCGATCCAGTCCCTCAAAGAATGCCTTACTGAATCTAACTTCAAATCGGGCGAATCTATTTTTGTTGCCGGCGAAGAAAGCGATGAGATTTATTTTATCAGAAAAGGAATGGTTAAGATTGTTTTGCCAATCGCCGGAGGCGGGCATTATCACATTGCGTCCTTTACACGCGGAATTTTCTTCGGCGATATGTCATTCCTTGACAAGGGCACCCGCTCTGCTAACGCTATTGCCGACGGTGCCGCTGAACTTTACATTTTGTCACGCGCAAAGTTTGATGAGGCGGCGGATAAGAACCCTGAAATGGGAACCCTCTTCTTCGAACGTATGGCAAGAATGATTTCAGGCAGGCTGCGCCAGAGCAACATAGAAATTCAGGCGCTGCAGGAAAGCTGATTTTAATTAAGAATTATAAGTCAAAGGACACCTCGAATTAAAGGTGTCCTTTTTTTTATGTTAAATGCCGGAACATTTTATTTTTTGGGATGTATATATATTTAGAACTAAATCCAAGACACTAATTATATTAATTATTATCTTTAAATCAACAATTCATTATACCAGACATTTTTCTTACGAATAGATATATATGAAGAACAATATTTCCCTCCGGTATCCGATGGTCAGCCTTCTTGCGGCGGTAGTAATGCTTTCTGTAATGATAACTTCCTGCTGTTCAGCAAAGGCACAGGAAGAAGAAAAGTTATTCCGGGTCAGCGGACAGATGATTTATTTCCCTCCGCAATGCAGCGGCACCCTACGGGAAGAGTATCTTATCTCTACGAAGCCAATTCCATTGGCAAACACGGTATTTCATTTTAAGAGAGGGTCTAAAAACAGTGTTGCCGATACGGTGGTTGTTACAATAAAAACCGATTCGGCCGGGTATTTCGGCGCAATGCTGACGCGCGGAGAATATGTTCTGCTGCATCAGTTTCAAAAAGACACTTTGTCAATAAACGCCTTACGTCTGCAGAGTGATTATTATGCCATTGAAGATGAAAATCTGCTGATTGAATCTTACCTGCGCCCGATTGCGGCAATAAAAATCGAGGATAAGAATATTGATTCGCTGATTTATAAAATCAATGTTACGTGCTTTACTCCTCCCGGGATGCAGGGAATCAGCTACATCGGACCGATGCCTGAATAACCCGTGATCATAACGGCCGCCCGCGGAATATCCGCGAAACTTAACTGCCTTTTTTCCTTATCACCAGGAAGGTTATATCATCATTCTGGCTCCGGCCCTTGAGCCAGAGATTAATTTCATCTACAAATTTAGAAACCACTTCCCGGGGTGTGAGTCCGGCCACCTGCCTGAGGATACCCGCTGCTTTATCATAACCAAGCATTTCGCCGGTGCTGTTGAACAGTTCCGGAAAACCGTCGGTCATAAGCAACATAACATCACCTTCGTTTAATTCAAACGATTTTTCTTCGTACGGGAATTCGTTGAATGCCCCGAGAGGCATTGCCTTTAAATGAACTTCCTCAACATCGCTGCTCTTCGCCCTGAAAATTAAAACAGGCGGCATACCGGCGGAAGAATATCTGATCCTGCCGCGGCTAAGTTTAAAGACGGACATCGCCATATAAAGCATACCCAGATTCATAGATTTGATAGTGCGGCTCATTTTCCTGAACGCGTCCGGGAGGTTATCGTCCGCGGCATGAGCGGTAAATAGCGTTTTCGCCATCGTTACCATAAGCCCTGCTTTAGCGCCGTGCCCCGTGGCATCTCCGAGTACGACCGTAAGTTCATCTTTCGCGGAGTAGAAATCATAATAATCTCCCCCTACTTCAGCGGCAGTCTGCATATGTACGGCTATTTCATATCCTGTGTCTTCGGGAATTATTTTGGGGAGCATTGACATCTGAACCTGTCTCGCGTCTTCCAGTTCTTTCGCTTTTCTCTCGTTCTGAAGGCGAAGTTCAGCCTCAAGGCGTTCCTGCGCTATAGTCTTTTCTGAGAGTTCTTTAACTTCATTGAATTTCTGTTCAAGATCCTCGTTCGTTTTTGAAAAGTTTCTCGCGAGGAATATTGACATAGAGGCGGGTATACTCAGAAAACCAAAGTATAAAATCGATTGCAGGAACCAACCGGGCAGAAACCTGACAGACACCCAGTTGGAAATTAAAACAAATGCCATTAATATCAAGAATCCTGTTACACCCCCGGCTATTATAAGGGCGCCGTCTTTTTTGTTTTTAACTGCAAGTATCACAACTCTCACACCTTCGAGTAAACAGACGAAGATATATGCTCCCAGCGCCATTCGGGCAAGGGGATTAAAAAGAGTAACGAGAAGAATTGTTGAGACGACCAGCCCTGCCGCGTGATAGAGCCATACCCTTTTCGGCATCTCTTTATAATAGATGGAGAATAGGAACATCACGAACAAACTGAAGATCAGCGCCAGAAAATAAATCTGAATTACTATCAGGTATTTAACCGGACCGGGATAGCGGGTTACAAGTGATAAAAAGCCGAGGAAAAAAGTAACTGCCAGCGACAAGGCAAACAGGCTGTAAAAGAGATTAGGGCGGGACTTGCTGTAATAGATAAACAACAGAAGATGAACAATAGCAAGCGTAAACAAAACCGAGAACAAAATCAGCTGCAAAGAATATTCTTCGGCCGCGCCGTCATATCTTGTTCTGATATATTTATTAAGATCAACGATCCGCGCGGTAAAACCCGAAGGATAAACCGGTATAAAAACTCCAAATGTACGTTCAATGATTGAGTAATTGGAATAGCGGACCGCTATAAGATTTTCCCTGCCCGGAATTAGCGGCAGGTGCACGGGATTGCCAAGCGCGTTGTATCCCTTTTCGGTTTCTTTGGATTTTCCGATTCGCCCGAATACTGCAATGCGGGCCCCGTTCAGATAAACTTCGCTTGCTCCGAAATGATAAAGCGCCAGCCCCAGCGAGGTATTTGACAGGGACAGATCAGGTGTGAGATATATTCGCAGCCATCCGCTCCCCGTCCAGCCCTTCCCAGAACTACTGTCAACATAAAAATTTGACTGCCCCGTTTTCCAGCCGCTGTCATCATACCCGGGTGAGGCCCAGCTTATATCATCCCCCAGCCTGATCTTCCAGTGTTTATTAACCGGAGAACCAAGCAGGATGGTATCCTTCCCTTTAACGCTGCTGTCGGCTGTGATAACGAGGCGGTTTCCCTGCGCGTTTACCGGGGCCTGATTAAGCACAAAGAACACGGCGATACTGATCAGCCGGCAGACCAATTTGGGGGAATTTAATTTTAATTGCATATAATTAAGATTGTCTTGTTAACTTTAAACCGTGCTTTGATTATTTTGTATATATAAAATACTAATAAATATAAACCAATTTAATGTAATTTGCTTTTCGCTTAATGAACCCAACTATTAAAATATTGGTCGCAGATGATGATGAGGGGCTCTGTTACCTGTTAAAGGAACAGCTTTCATCCAGGGGCTACCAGGTAGATACTGTTTACGACGGTAAATACGCCAAAGAAAAGATTTCCCGGAACAATTATGATCTGGTTCTGCTGGATCTTAAAATGAACATTATTTCCGGGGAAGAAGTCCTCCGGTTCCTAAAAGAATTCCATCCGGCACTGCCGGTTATAATACTCTCAGGAGAATCCGAGATCCGCAAGGCCATTGATTGTATTAAAGCCGGAGCGTACGATTATATCACGAAGCCGTACGATCCTGAAAGTTTATTCGTTATAATCGAACGCGCTTCGGAACACAAGAACCTTCTCATTAAGGCCGAAGTCTTAGAAAAGAAGATGGAGACCGGTAAGCCCACACGTATAAAAGGGGAAAGCCGGGAATTCCTGAATTTAATGGTTATGGCACAGCGGGCCGCGGGAAGCAATTCAAATATTCTGATCGAAGGTGAGACAGGCACCGGCAAAGAACTCCTCGCGGAGTTTGTGCACCAGCATTCTGAGCGCGCCGAAAAACCGTTTGTGGTAATTAACTGCGCTTCCCTGCCTGATCAGCTGATTGAAAGCGAATTATTCGGATATGAAAAAGGGGCGTTTACCGACGCAAAAAATACAAAGCAGGGCCTGGTTGAAATCGCGAATGGAGGCACGATATTCCTTGATGAAATAGGGGAAATGAGTATGGCAATGCAGCCAAAACTGCTAAGGTTCCTGGAGAACGGAGAATACCGCCGGGTGGGCGGTGTTAACACACTCACTTCTGATGTCAGGGTAATCGGGGCAACAAACAGAAACCTGATAGAGGAAGTCGAAAACAAAACTTTCAGAAGTGATTTACTCTTCCGGCTGAACGTAATAACCCTTTCGATACCTCCGCTGAGGGAACGAAAAGATGATATTCTTATGCTTGCGCAGCATTTCCTCGAGTCAAAATCCCCGGTGAGATCGCCAAAGGCGCTTTCACCGGACGCGGCGAAAATGCTTTGCGAGTACCACTTCCCCGGCAATATCCGCGAGCTTGAACATATAATTGAACGTGCCATAATATTTTCCGAAGACAATATTATCAAGCGAGATAATTTATTCCTTCCGGTGAAAAAGCAGGATGTTCAGTCCATAACAAATAATAAAATCTCCACAGGCGAGATTATGAGTATGGAAGATGTTGAGAGGATGCATATTTCTTCGGCATTACAAAAGAATAACTGGGACAGAAGCAAAACTTCCGCCCAACTCGGGATAAGCCTAAAAACACTTTACCTTAAAATAAAAAAATACAATCTTAAACAAGAGGGGTAAAAAGATTGCCGGTTAACGCTGCCGTATCCGGCGGCGTGCAGTTATCGCCTTCAGCGTTTACTTGCCTTTATTATTCTCCTGGTTTTTCTCCTGGCCAATATCTATCATTTTAATATCTCTCAGGTAATCGGCAAACTGGGGATGTTCTATTTCGCCAAGCCTGTTTAATATCCCGGTTATGTTTTTAACCGCTGTTTCAATTTCGCTGATCTTTCTGTCCACATACTCCTTGTTGATTTTGCTTTTTGATACTTCCCGTTTAATTGAAGTGGAACAGAGATTAATAAGTGTGAGGGGTTGTTTGATCTTGTGATTTGTTGTTACAACGGTTGCGGTGAAAGTGTTTGCTTTTTCAACCTCAACAATAATTGATTGGGTCTCCTTATAACGCAGCGCTGATCTCACGCGCGCCATAAGCTCAATTTTATCAAAAGGTTTTTTGATATAGTCGAAGGCCCCTGCTTTAAATCCGGCCTCGATGTCGCGCGGATCGTGCAGTGCCGTTATCAGTATAACGGGGATGCCGGATGTTGCGGGGTTCTTTGTAAGTTCCGCGCAGAGGGTAATTCCGCTCATATCGGGCATCACGACGTCAAGGAGAATCAATGAAGGTTTTTCTGCTTTGGCCTTTTTTCCCGCCTCCCTGGCGCTTGAAGCCTGGATAACCTCAAATCCCTCCATAGATAAACGCTCCTTAAGCAGTATTAATGAGTCTTCCCTGTCGTCTACTATCAGAATCTTTTTCATAAAATAAATCCGATTATTGAAATTTTATTGTTGCTCTTTATGATATTCCCTCCGGGAATTGGTCCGTAAAGAAAAACATTTTAATAAACTGAAGCGATCTTCTGGGCTAATAATACCGGATCAACCGGCTTCGATATAAACTCATCAAAGCCCGCCGCTAAAATTGACTCTTTCTCCTCAACGGTGGCCCTGGCTGTTACCGCAAATATCGGCAATTCTTTGTATTTGCTTTCTTCCCGTATCGCCTTGATCGTCTGAAATCCGTCCATACGCGGCATCATAATATCAAGCAGTATCACGGCAGGAATTTTCTTTTCAAGAATTTCGAGACATTCGAATCCGTTTTTCGCAAGCATCGTCTTGTAACCGAAATTCCTGATCATTTCATTTAGTGTAAAAAGAGTATCTGGATCATCGTCCACTATCAATACTTCTCTTTCCCTCCCGGATATTTTTAAGTCATTTATAGAAACGGGTGTTTCCGTATTTTTAAACTCATCATATAAAATCCGGGCCGTCAGGTTCTTTAAACTGCTTTCTTCCTCTGTATCGGTTATATCCGGCGTGATTTCAGATGTTACGACAATTCCGGGAATTTCGAGTGTAAAGACAGAACCTTTTCCCGGTTCGCTCTGCAGATTTAGTTTCCCGCCTATCAGCGCCGCGAATTTCTGGCTGATGGATAATCCAAGCCCGCTGCCCCCGTATTTTCTGGATGAAGAGCTGTCTACCTGCCTGAACTCTTCGAATATTATTTTCTGTTCCTCCGGGCCAATGCCAATACCTGTATCTGTTACCTTAAACCTGATTCCGGATTCATTAAACAATCCGATCATTAATTCAACACTGCCTGTTTCAGTGAATTTGACAGAGTTACCAAGCAGGTTTATAATAATCTGAAGCAGTTTGTGTCTGTCGGTATTAAGAAATATTTCCTCTTCGAATTCAGTTGTAACGCTAAATGAAAGGCCTTTGCCGGAAGCAATAATCGAAAAAGTATTTTCAAGTTCATCAATAACATCTTTCAGCGGGAATGTCTCTTTAAATACGTCCATTTTTCCCGCTTCAATTTTGGAAAGATCCAAAAGGCCGTTAATAAGCGAAAGAAGCCTCTTCCCGCTTCTAAGCACCACTTCCTGGCGTTCCTTTGTTTTTGTGTCCAACGAACCGGATTTAATGATTAGTTCTGTCAGTCCGAGGATTGTACTCATCGGCGTGCGGAGTTCGTGCGATATAGTAGCGAGAAATTTTGATTTAAGTTCCGTAAGTTCTTCCGCGCGTTGTTTCTGTACCGTTAACTCGATCGCCTTTTGTGTGAGCTGAGCGTGGAGTTCAAGAAGTTTTTCGTTTTGTCCCGAAATCTTAACGTTTTGCTGTTTTGACTCCTCGTTTAACTGTTTTAATTCCTTTACAAGGTTTTCGAGTATCTGTAAAGTCTGCGCGTTATTGAGGCCTATCGCAAGCTGCGCAATAATTTTAATAATGTGTTCTTTCAGTCCCGGGGTTATATCCTCTCTTGATCCGAGTTCTATAACGGCAATTATTTTATAGCCATAAATGACCGGCAAAAGAAAAGCGCAGCAGGCCCCCCCATCCTGAATCCCGTCCTCCAAAGTCCCATTGACGTTAAGCCTGGCCCGGAATTCAGTTCCGGATGCAAAAACCTCTTTAATTAGTTCTTTCTTGTTTTCGGATAATATTACGCAGGCAGTATCCCCTTTAAGAAGCACGCTTTGCACATCCTCTTCTGTTTCAGTATAAATCACGGAATAAGAAAATTTCCCCGCGTTCATAATTTTCGTTAACGCGGTATCGGTAATCTCTTCCT
Organism: uncultured Ignavibacteriales bacterium; assembly: GCA_903843135.1. Taxonomy (GTDB): domain Bacteria; phylum Bacteroidota; class Ignavibacteria; order Ignavibacteriales; family Ignavibacteriaceae; genus JABWCL01. Next base: position 9,718 of record CAIMOS010000013.1, read on the forward strand.
GGTTCGGGTTACGGTTTATGAGAGTAATGAAGTCAGTATAATCATTTTTTATTTGTTCCTGCCTGTCAAGGGCATCGAGCATCTTATTAAAGGCATCAGCAAGTTCGCCGATTTCATCTTTTGACTCAAGCTGCAGGCGTTCCTTAAAATTTCCGGCTTTAACTATTCCCGTCGCCGCATTCAGCTCATTAAGCTGCCTGCGGATATTAACAGTAAAAATGTATGTGAGTATGAATGACAGCAGCACGCCAACTACGCCGAGAATGATCAGGGCGTTTCCCACGCTTTGTCTCAAACCCTCTGCTTCATTGAGAACCGAGTATATTATCAGCGTAAGATCACCGGCATTAACAACCGAATGCCCGACACGGTAAATCGTTGATATTAAAAAATTAGCGCCTGACTGGTAAGTATATATTTCAAAATTGCTTCTCTTGATAAGCTGATCGTGCGCGGAATTTATGATGTAGAGATACTTTTGGTTTATATTTTCATTCGACATCTCAACCTGTTTATCCGGAAGATACACCGAAAGTTCAGATCCTATTCTTACCGACAGGTTGTTAATATAGTCCTTATTGACCGCCACACCATAAAAATACTTCTCATTGCCCGCGGTTACATACTCGCGTATTATAACGAAGGGATTGTTCCTGATGAATCCGCTGACGGAAAAATCGGGTTTGTCCTGATAAATATTTTCGGAAATAAAGAACTGCGATGCATCGAAGGTGGAATCATTTTCAACTTTTGCGGCAAAATCAAGTCCGTGGGGAAGAACGGGCTTTTCATTTTTCTTGCCGTTTTTATTAAGAACCTGAAGAAAAGCATTGAATGAGTTGTCCTGGCGGGTGAAAGCATCGTCCAGGGCGAGAAGAAGATTGTTGGCGGAATTTTGAAGGTGGCGTTTCTGCTGCGCGGTGATAATGTTAAACATTATTGAATAAAATGCCAGAGCCGCCCCGCTGAGAATAATAATTACAATGGCGAAATTAATAAGGATGATTCTGAAATTAAGCTTCATCCGGCTTTAGTCGCTTGAGGACTGCATCACCTTGCGGATGGTTATCAGCAATTCGTCGAAATCATACGGCTTATTAATAAAATCCGTAGCCCCGAGTTTGGCTGCCGCAACAGCGCTTCTTACATCGGCATACGCCGTTAATACAATTATCTTACAGCCCAGCTTGTATTTTTCCAGTTCTTTTAAAACTTCAAAGCCGTCCTTATTGGGCATCTTAAGATCAAGAAGCATTACGTCTATCGACTTACCGAGGACATAATCTACCGCGTCATCTCCGTTGGTGACCCAGTGGGTTATGTATCCCACCTCAGTCAGTTCTTCGCTGAGCGCGTGGCACAGGCTTACATCATCATCCACTATTAATATTGTTGCTTCCATAAATTCTGTTAATTGTCTTTCTTCTGCGACGGCGACTGTTCAAACTGATAATATTTTAATTTTTCCCTGTGATCATTAACTTCAGATTCAATGAGGTTCTTTCTGCCGGGACTGGCGAGGCGTTCCTTAAGCGTCGGCAGCATATCCGATTTTATCAGAATGACGAGTTCCTTTTTAATAATATCGATCTGATCGCTTCCTGTCAGATATCTGATTCCCAATACCCACCACGGAAGATCTTTAAGGAACGGAATACCTGTGCGTACTTTTTTCTCTTCATTCAGATAAAGCCCGCCAATAACAGTTTCTTCACCGTTCAGCATAAGTACCTGTGTCTGCGCTCTTGTCTTTCTGATTTCTGTTGATAATTCAGAAGGAAAACCGGAACTTCTTTCAACAGTCAGATTAAGAAGAACATACTGAACGCTGTCCTCGGTATAGATATAGGGAGTAACTTCAACAATAGATCCTGTTGAATAGAAGTTATCAGTTATATTGCCGGCAAAGTCCCGTTGCTTTATCGAAAAATCTGAACCAACCTGTATTTTACCAAGGGTCCTGTCGCGGACCGTAATCGTCGGACTCGCAATTATTTCCCCGAGATTCTCGGACTCAAAAAACCGGAAGAGAGATAATGCCTGCCCGTAAAATCCGCCGGCTCCGAAATCCCCTCCGGTCTGCATACTAAAATCTGATGTCGATGAGGTAGTATTATCGGTTGAAACGGCGCTTGTGGTTGTTACTCCGGTTGAAAAATCAAATCCCTTCTTGGCAAAGGCAAGCTGCCAGTTTATACCGCGCTGCTTCAGTGTTGATAAATCAAACTCAAAAAAAACCGCAGAGATCTTTATTTCCCTCGCGTCCACCTCCGCGTAAGTTTCGGGCTTCAGGTCAATCTTCGATTCCATTTTCTTTTTAATGACCGTAACGTCTTGTTTCTGTTCGAAGACGAGATCGTTATACTGAACAATCATTAAAAGCGCTTTTTCATACTGGATATTTATAATCTCCACACCGATCGTTTTATCGATCGGGGAGAGGGTAACTATTTTCTTTCCTGTTTTTTTCTCACTGATACTGCTTAAAAGCTCAACAGCCTTACTGAACGGGAGGGTCGCGGACATCGAAACAAGTTCATCAGGAGGCGTATAGCCCCGCAGCATTTTGTCCGTCATATTCTGCGCAGGAAGCTTAACAAGCATCACCAATAGCACAAGGGTGCAGATAAGAATCCTTCTCATATCAATTCCTTAATTGGCTTTTTGTAAAATTTCTTTTTCAAGATTTAATTCCATCGTCTCAACTATACCGCCTTTATTCAGAATAAAACGTACGCGGTTATTTTTATAATCAATTTTAGTAAGATAACCAAGATATACCCTGTCTCCTTCCGAGAGAAGAAAAGATTCGCCGCTCAGGTTAGCAATAAATGCGCCTTCAGGAACAAGGGCAAGCAGCCGTGCTCCCTGAACATCAAGCAGGCCGTCGATGTTTGTCGGTATTACCGCCTGGATCAGCGGATAAAAGATGTCATAAACTCCCGGGGCCTTGAGGTCGTTCTCTATATAGTCTTTTGTTGCGAACCTGTCGTTGTTCGCGAAATAAACTCCGACTGTAAGATTGAAAGACACCCAGAACTCCGGTTCCGCATCCTCGGCGGTCTGAACAAAATTAATCAGGTTAATATTTTTTATTTTTTTAAGTTCTTTGCTTTGTTCAATCGCGTAAATGAGCCTGTATACATCGGAATAGGGGCCGACGCCGCTCAATTTATACTCGTAGTAAAAGAACTCCTGTTCCTGCTTCTTCTCAGTGTACTCAATGTTAATCCTGGTTGATGACGACAGCATACCCTGAACGCCGTTCATAAACTCATAAAAGCGGAGCGGCTGAATGTCTTTTGGGATATTATACCTGCGCGCTGCCAGGATCGAGTCGAGGACATCTGCCCTCTTTTGTTTTTCCTTCAGCTGCGCGGTAAGGCCGTTTGTATCATACTCAAACGCTTTAAGATTGTTAAGTTCAGTGTTCTTCTGTTTTATTTTCGGATTCTGGAAGAAATAGATATATGCGTATCCGAATACAAATAACACAACAAGAACACCGACAAGTCCGAGAGTATTTTTTAGTTTTCTGTTCACGGGATTATCTCTTCGGTTCCTTGAATGTGATAACGTACCGGTAAGCGTCTCTTTCCCTTATCGGGTCGTAATTGATGCTTTTAAGCAGGGAAGAGTCAAGATTGGCGGTCACATCTGTAAGTACAAACTTACTGAGCGAATGCCCTTCGAGCTTAACACCTGTCTGTTCCTCAATGTTAAACGAACGGACCCAGAAATTTCTGCGCTGCTGCGCCACAGCGGATATCTTGCCAAGCAGATTACCCCATACTTCTGTGCCGACTGTTATAGAGTCAAGGATTACCTGTGTCTGGTCAAAGCTGTTAATCCTCGCATTCAAACCTTCAATCTGAGAAAGGATCTGGAGGTTCCTGTTTTTCAGTTCCGTCTGAATTTGCACATCCCTGCTCAGTTTATCAATTTCTTTCCCGTTGGTAAGGATCAACTGTGTCAGGTAAAATGCGGCGAAGAAGAGCAAAGGGAGCACAAGAAGCGCGTGCCAGCCGAACTGGAGGAACTTCTGTTCTTCAAGCACATATTTCGGAATTAAATTAATTCCTTTTTGTTTTTTCTCAGTTTCTTCCAGATACTCAAAATACGCGGCAATCGGGACCGCAAAAGCCGAAAGTTTATTCCTGATTTCTTCGGGTAATCCGCCAAGGTGAAGATCGTCGTATTCAAGCCGGCTTACGTTCGTTTCTGGGAACGTCCCGTAAAACGAAAGAACAAGATTTTCTGAAACATCTTCGCCGCATACGATAATATTATCAAGGGTCGGTATTCCGCCGTTCTCCATTTCAAGCAGGATCTTTGAGAAGTATACATCGTATGTGTGCAGGTTGGATGTGCCAACATCAAGTGTCGAGCCAAAATGCTTGATCTTCCTTCCCTGCATAAAAATAAGCTTACTGTATTCCTTGCCGATATAAACAATGAGGGAGAAATCATCCGGGAAGAATTTTTTTCTCTTTGCGACGTAATTTGCGAGAGAGACTTCGGCGCTTTTAACGCTAACTATTTTGTAAAAACGGCGGTTGTTATACTTGGCGAGGCGGTTGATCATACTCAGGCAGTTCATATCCTGCCTTAAGTGAATCTTTACGTCGCCGCCGTCAGCCAATCCGACAGTTGCGGTTGTTTCTTTACTATTCGAAACTTTTATCTTTTTATTATCAGCGGCATCGCCGTTCTGCGTTAATATCTCCTGGGTGGCGCCGGCTCCTCCGGTTGCCCTTTTACTTGAAAACTGATACAGCAGGGACGGCTCGGTCATAACGGAAATGAATTCGCAGTTTTGAAGTTTGATGCCGGCAAGTTCCGAATTAACTATTCCTTCGAAAATCTGGCTGCCGTCTTCGGCACCGCCGCCCCCCAGACCGCCCTCCAGGCCTTCAAGCTGTATGGCCGAATCAGCATCGATTATCTGCGTGCCGGCGAATGTATTGCCAGGCCTCTGCGCCGACGAATAGACGTCAACCGAAGCGGTTTTCAGCAGCCGCACGCCGTCCGGAGCCTGTTCCAGGACCGCAAACTTTGTGTCGGAGCCCTCGCAATAGATACTGACTATTTGCTTCATCTATACGGCTGAGAGTAATTGCTGCATTCTTGTTTTGTTGTTTGCGTAAGCAAGCGCCGAATCAAGGGTTATTTTCTTTTGTATATACAAACGCTTAAGGTCCTGTTCGAGGGTGAACATACCCAGCTGCCCGCCCTGTGTTATCATCATATAAATTTCGCTCGTGTTATTGTTCTTTATTGCAGCCTTGACATTCGAGTTGACCAGCAAAACTTCTTTTGCAAGCACAATTTTGCCGTTGATCGTCGGTACAAGCTTTTGCGAAATAACGCAGGTCAAAACGTCGGCAAGGCGAACGCGCACCCTGTCCTGCTCGGAGGGATGCACTTCCGCAATAATTCTGTCTATCGATTCCACCGCAGACGATGTATGCAGCGTCGAAAACACTTTGTGTCCCGTATCAGAAACTTCCAGCGCTGCCATAATGGTATCCGGATCCCTCATTTCACCTATTACTATGATGTCCGGGTCCTGGCGAAGAGACTGAACTACGCCGTCTTTAAATGTAAGAACATCGCGGCCGACTTCCCGGTGCCTGATAAGCGACACATTTGATTTGTGTACGAATTCGAGTGGAGAAGCAATGATGACAATATGCGCCGGGTCAATTTTATTATGGAAATCGATGATCGCATCGAGCGTGGAGGACTTTCCGGAGCCGGTGATACCGGTTATGAGGTTTAATCCGTACTTAACGTATGTGTGGCTCATTGTCTTCAGCACGTTCGGATGAAATTCGAATGACTCGATCGGCCTGACCTGGGAAGAGATTGAACGCATATTGAGCGCGAGTGTGTCAAGATCAAAATACACAGTTGCCCTGAACCTGACATTAACCTGCTTCCTTTCGTAATAAAAAGCATAACTAAGGTCAAGGCTTCTGGTTACAATTAAATAACGCCTTTGGTTTTCTCCTAACAGATTAAGAATAAGGATTGCGAACTCATCAACGGTAAATTTGGGAAGGTCCTTTACTCTTTCTTTTTTGCCGTAGATCCTCATCCACACAAAACCGTCATTTCCGTTTCCGCCGAATTCAATATCTGAAGCTTCGCGTTCTATCATATGCGTCAGTATGCGGTTTGTCAGTTTGAGAAAGTTGTATTTCTCTTCGTTGCTGAACATACTGAATTTATCAATTAAAAAATTAATCCGCTCCTGTCCCAGGAGAAGGGGCGGGAGGGTGCTGGTGAGCTTTGCTATACTCGATTTTATTTCGTCAATCATATCTAAAAAATTATTGTATTTATTTAATCTGCGTTATTTACTCTTTTTCAAAAATCTGTTTCTGGCCTCCTTATAATTCTGTCTCAATATGAATTACGCATTGGTGAATCAAACATATTTTATCCGGAATAAATGATGAATTTCTGTATCGAAACCTAATCCTCCATAGTGGAGGCAATTACTTCTTCAAAAGTTGTCAGTCCCAGTTTAACTTTTTCAAGGCCGCTGTCACGCAGGTTTAGTGATCCATCGAGCTTCGCCTGGGTGCGGATCTTTTCCTCGTCAACTTCCTCGCCTGACTTAACGATTATCTGTCTTAATTCTTTTGTAAAATAAAGCGCTTCGTGAATTGCCAGACGGCCCTTATACCCGGTGTTACCGCAGATATCGCAGCCGGCTGATTCATAGATCTGGAAATTCTTCCACTCTTCGGGATCGAGTTCAAGACGTTTAAGCAGATCAAGATCAAGCTGCTTTATCGGCTTTTTACAGCTCTGGCAAACTTTTCTGATAAGACGCTGTGCCACGATAATGTTAATAGCGTAAGCAATAAGGAACGGCTCAATGCCCATTTTATACAAACGTGCAACCGCTGAGGGCGCATCGTTTGTGTGAAGAGTAGAAAAGGTCAAGTGGCCCGTATTGGCAAGTTTGATCGCCACCTCGGCAGTTTCCTTATCACGCATCTCGCCTACAAGAACGATATCGGGATCGTGCCTTAATATCGCCCTGATCGCCTGTTCAAAATTCATCTTCGCGCCGATCTTTAACTGCCGCGCGCCCTCGATAACATACTCAACCGGATCTTCAACGGTAAGAACATTCACCGTGGGATCAATAACCTGGTAAAGCGCCGCAATAAGAGTTGTGCTTTTGCCGCTTCCTGTAGGGCCGGTAAGAATGATCATTCCCTGCGGAGAGTTAATAGACTTTTGGAATGATTCTTTCGCGTAGCCGGTAAGCCCGAGTTTACCGAGGTCCCTTATTACCTTTCTGTCATCGAGAATTCTTATTACGATACTCTCGAATTTATTCCGCAGTTCTGTTCCGACCATCGGGAGAACGCTGACCCTGAAGCGGATAATATGACCGTCAATCTCTCTTTGTATAAATCCGTCCTGCGCCCTCTCTCTTTCAAAACGGTCGAGTCCGCGGGAGCGGTCTTTAACCACCGCGATCAGGGCCTCGGGCGATGTATTGTCCTGGCTGTGCCACGTCTGAAGATTACCGTCAACCCTGAACCTGATATCAGTGCGCCTGTGTGAAACGGGGACAAAATGAATATCGCTCACGCCTTTTCTCGTACCCTCTACAAGCGCGGCTTCAATAAGATTAACAAGGGCCGATTTATTGATTTCAGCATCAAGTTCATCTTCGCTTATTGATTTATCATCAACCTGTTCGGAATGTATTTCGTCCGGAATTTCCTCATACATCTTGAGGAATTCGTTTTCCGGAGGGAATATCTTTTCTACGACTTTATCATAGACTTTCTTTTTAATGTAGAGTACTTCGTACTTCTTTGTGTTTAACCCGAGAGCGATCTTCGCGATACTTCTGTCCGTCGGATCTATGGCCGCGAACAGAAGTTTGTCTTTTTGTTTGTCGTCATATTTATACGGCAGCACACTCGCCTGCAGCATCATAGATTTGATGTTATCGCCGTTTTGAGTCGCAAGTTTTTTTATTGATTCAATCAGTTCGGGAGTGAGGATATCAACATTCAGGTCAACTTCGCGAAAAGCATAGAGCAGGGCAACTTCACCAAAAATCGAATCGTGGTCAAATTTAAAATCCTGAACAAGAATCTGCGCAAGATTTCTTTTTAGTTTTGTCTTGTCATTGTTTTTCGCAGCAAGGGCTTTTTCAAGAACTTCGGAATCAATGATTCCTTTCTTAAAAAGAAGGTAACCGATCTTGTCGGTAAATTCCAGATTAGTATCTATCATAGCATAAAACCATTGAAGAGATTTACAAGGAACCCCATACCGGGGGCTTTGGGGCTTACCGTTGCGGTTTCCGCAGAGACAACCGTCAAAGCTATCATTATCACCATTATTATCATTGATATCATAACCTGTACAATTTCAATGATACTTTTTAACCGGAATACTGTTTCGTTCTCGTAATAATTTGCCAGCTGAAGGGCGGTATTTTTTAATGTACCCGTTTCCTCAGCAGAGTGGAACCTTGATAAAGCTGTCTCGGTGAATATTCCGCTCTCCTTAAAAGCGTCCGTAATGCCAACGCCTTTTTTTATCATCAGCGGGATCGCCACATTTTTAATTCTCGATTCAAAGTAAGTATTGCCGGTAGCTTCCGCGGCTATTCTGATAGGCTCAATGCTTTCCGCGGAGCCGCTGTAAAGCGTATAAAACACGCGGCAAAAAACTTCGATGTTTGTTTTGTGAATAAGGTTTCCCATTATAGGCATCTTCATCTGGTACTGATCGACCAGCAGCCTCCCCTTCGTAGTCTTGGCAAATCTGAGCCCTGCCATCACCGGTCCGACTGTAAACAGAAGAATGAGCAGAAAATTATCCCGAAGCATATCGCTGAATTTCAGGGTTGCCGCGGTCATCGGAGGAAGTTCAATCTTAAATTTCACAAACAAGTTTGCCGTATCCGGGAAGATATATGCCACGTAATACACAACGGCGAGGAACATTATAAAGAGCGTGGTAAACGGGCTGATCAGCGCGCTTTTAAGGCTCTTCTTGAATTCAAGCTGCCTCTCAATAAATTTCGCGGTCGCACGGTATATCTCCGTCATATTTCCGCTCTTGGAAGCAAGGCCAAGCATATACGCGGTGAATTTTCCGAAGACCGTCTGATAGCGCATAAAAACAACTTCGCTGTCTGTTCCTTTTTTCAGTTCGTTGTTAATATCTTTTAGGGTTTCTTTGAGTGTTTTGTTTTGTGTGTCATTAATCAGAAGGTTTATAATTTCACCGAAGGTTAATTTTTGTTCCATCAGTTCGGTGCTGATCTTAACGAATGTTACAATTTCCTGCGGAGGAGGTACCGGATTGAAATCGAAAAGTTTTTTATTAACAGACATCCGGTCATAGCCAAGCCTGGTAAGGGCCTCAATAACTTCCTGTTTGTTAAAAGCTTTCTGCTCACCTTTGATTGGTTTTTCGTTTCCTTTGCGGGCGGTATAGATCCAGGTTGATTTTTTTTCAATGGTGCGGATCTTAAGCTGATTCCTGGATGCAAGCGCTCCTATCTTCTTCTTCGCATCAGAATAATTATCACCGGTTATCGATCCGGAGATCACTTTACCGGAAACATTCTCGGCTACAAAACGACACTCAACCATTATATACTATATATGAGACTTGTTAAAGTTATTTTAACTCAAATTATCAAAATATAAGAAATTATTAGCTCAGTTTGAAACAAAATTTACCCCTTATTTCTTTGAAATAAAGAAAATACGACAATTCCCTCAAAACGAACTTCACTTGTTTCCAACAAGCATTTGAAAATAAAAGAAAATTCTTTTGGTTATTACGGATTTTTATTATGTTGGATGGGTGCATTCAATCTAAAAATCTGCAATTATGAATGATATAATTACCACTAAGCGCCTGAATCTGATACCCTGCGACCACCAAATGGTGGGAAGGATACTTTTGGATTTTGAGAACCTGCCGTCGTTACTTAACCTCCGAATACCTGAAAACTGGCCGATTTTCCCGGAAGCCTTCCAATATGTATACGACCTGCTTAAAACCAATCCGGAAGAAAGCGTGTGGTGGACCTACATTTTCGTGGACCGGGAGGAGAAAGTTATTGTCGGATCCGGAGGTTATAAGGGCCCGCCGAAAAACGAATCTGTCGAGATCGGCTACGAAATCGCCCCGGAGTTCCGCAACCAGGGATACGCCACCGAAGCCGCGCGGGGATTTATAACCCACGCATTCAAACATCCCTCTATAAAAGTAGTGAAGGCCAGTACGCTGCCGATGGTTAATGCTTCAAACAGGGTCCTTGAAAAGTGCGGAATGGGTTTTATCGAAACCAGCTTAGACGAGGAGGTTGGAGAGGTTTGGTTTTATGAGGTCTTCAAAGAAAAGTTTTTAAATAAGGAGTGAAGAGAGAAGAGTTAAGAGTTAAAAGTGAAGAATGAAGAGTTAAAAGTTGGTCGAAGTAAAACGGCACCCATATAACAAAATAAATAATTTTATAATTTCCAACTCTTCTCTCTTCACTCTTCTCTCTTCACTCTTCACTCTTCACCCTTCACCCTTAAATTTAACTAATCTCCGACAACTTTCACTTTAACAACTTCTTCGTTTCTTCTCGCCATTCCGTATTCCTCCCTTGCTAAGCGCTCGATTTTTGCCGGAATCTTTTTCTTAAGCGAGTCAATGCCGTTGACAAGACTTGTATTTACACTATTAACGCTGTCGATTTTCTGCGAGAGCGAGTCGGCGGTTCCTTTTACGGAAATGTATTTAATGACACCCGTGCTGTTAAAAGCAAGATAGCCCGCGCCCGCTATTATCAATACCGCGAGAAGGGTGATAAAATATGTTCTTTTCATCTTGCGAGGGAAACGTTCACGATTTTATCAATAAGTTCTTCAAACGGGATGTTTTCCGCTTTCGCCATTTTCGGCAGCAGGCTTGTCGGGGTCATCCCGGGAAGTGTGTTTAATTCCATACAATAAGTTTCTCCGTCCGGCGCGAGACGGAAATCGACACGAGCATAACCTCTGCATCCGGTAGCGTTATATGCCAAAAGCGCCTGCTCTTTTAACTTGTTTGCGGTTGCTTCATCAACGGGAGCCGGAACGAGATATTCACTCATTCCTTTTGTATACTTGCATTCATAATCGTACAGTTCGTGCTTTGGCCTGATCTCGAGCGGAGTCAGAGAGCGGTGTTCAAGAACTCCGACTGTAAGTTCCCTGCCGGCTATAAACTTTTCAACCAGCACTTTGTCGCTGTAACTGAAAGCAAGTTCCATCGCCTGCCTGATGGCGCTTTCGTCTTCGCAGACTGAAAGCCCAAAAGTAGATCCCTGGTCGTTCGGCTTGACCACAAGCGGATATCCGAATTCTTTTTTAATTTTTTTCTTGACCTCTTCAAGAGCGTAACTGCCGCGCTGGACAACAAAACCCGCGGGCACGCTTACGCCGTTATCGCTGAAGATTATCTTTGCCATTCCCTTATCCATACAAACAGAACTTGCAAGCACACCCGAACCGGTGTAATTCAGCCCCTTCAATTCTAGCAGCGACTGAAGCGTGCCGTCCTCGCCCCACCTGCCGTGGAGTCCTATTACAACGGAATCCGCATTCGCGAATGCGGGCAAATTTACGGCCTCGACATAATTCGCCGGCGAGATTTTGAAGAGGTCTTTCTCTTCAAAAAAATCCCCGACATTCTCCGGCTGCAATTTTCCGTAAGCCGGATCAACAACCGCAACCTTATGCCCGAGTGATATCAGCGCTTCATAAATTCCTTTCGAGGACATTTTGGACACGGGCCTTTCCGTGGAAGCGCCGCCCGCAAGAAGGATCAGATTTAAACTTTGTCTGCTCATTTTAATATTTATTTTTTGGATTTAGTTTAATACCGTAAACATTTTCGGATATGTCATAAAGTTTCCGCAGTTTATCCTCTGTAAGTATCTTTTCCCTGCCGATTGTCCGCGCCGCGGAAATGGTCTTCGCGAAGTGTTCGAGTTTATCCATCCTGTAAAAAGCTTCCTTCAGGTTTTTGCCGGTTGAAACCGCGCCGTGGTTCTCAAGGAGAAATACATTAGCGTAACTCAAATGCGGTTTCAGGCTCATCGGAAGCTCGTCGGTAGAGGGTGTACCGTAAGCGCAGAGCGGGACTCTGCCGATAGAGAGTACAACCTCCGGGAAGACAGGCCTGTCGAGCGATATTCCCGCTGACGCGAACGCCGTTGCGTAAACCGGGTGGCCGTGGACAACTGCATTTATATCGGGGCGTGACTTATAGATCAGCAGATGTATTTTGGCTTCGGTGGATATCTTTCCTTTTCCCTCCAGCAGTTCGCCTTCGGGCGAGACAAGGAGAATGTCACTTTCTTCCGCTTCACCCTTACATAGTGCGGAACGGGTTATAAGTATATTGCCGTCTGAAGCTTTCGCGGAGATGTTGCCGTCTGTTGCGGCAACAAATTCCTTTGCATATACACGGCGGCAGATCTCAACTAATTCTTTTTTGCCGTGCATCCCTGCTCGAACTGTTCCATTAATTTTACGTTTACCGCGCCTTCTATACCCGGAACTTCTACCGGAGCGTTTTTTAATATCGAGTTGTTAACCGAACGGATGCACCTGTACATTTTGTTGGCGCGTTTCCTGAACACCTTCTTCAATTCACCGTCAAGCAGAATATGAAGTTTGGTTGAGGAAGCTTTCTGGCTGATCAGATTTTCAATACTCAGCGCGCCGCGGCTGCAAATAATTTCGATCCTGTTAAAAGCTTTTGGACTGTTGAACGAAACATTGAATATTCCGTAACCGCCTTTTTCAAATTTTACTATACCCGCGGCATAGTCTTCCACTTCCGCCTGATAAACGACATTATCCATAATGCCCTCAATCGAAACGATCTCACCGGCAAGATAACGGAATACGTCCAGCAGGTGCGTGCCGAGATCACGCACAGCGCCGCCGCCGCTTAAGGATTTACTGTATCTGAAATTTTCACTGGGTAAAAGGTGGATATTAAAACTTGCGTTTATTGAAACGAGTTTTCCCACACTCTGGGAGTTAATAAGCTCTTTTGCTTTCTGAACAAGCGGGTGAAAGCGGTAGGGGTAATTAACAAAAAACTTCACGTTGTTTTCTTCGCACACCTTAACCATTTCGTATGCTTCTTCGGACGTAACGGATATGGGCTTATCGCAGAGAATGTGTTTGCCCGCGCGCGCGGCTTTTATCACCTGCTCGCAGTGATGCGCGTTAGCGCTTCCGATATAAACCGCGTCAATATCAGATTTTAAAAATTCGTCATAATTATCAAAAGCATTCGTCACGCCAAATTTATCAGCCAGCGACTTCGCGCGCTTGATATCGGCGCTGTAGAGAGAAATTGTTTTCGCTCTTCTGAACAACTGTACGGTGGGAAGAAAAGCCATCTCGGTAAACTTCCCGCATCCAGCGGCGCCCCATTTAATCTTCTTTGATTTTCGGTTTCTTAATTTCAGCATTTAAAACTCTAAAATATTTTTTTATGTAATTTCAGTTTATCCATAAGTTTATTGACCGGGCGGGAATTCTGCATTATGTAGAAATGTATTGCAGGCACTCCGTTATCCAGCAGATCGGCCACCTGCTTTACCGCCCAATCCACGCCTATATCAAGGACGTGGTCAGGTTTAGCTTCCTGAACTTCGTTTGAAAGTTCCAGCGGAATATTAATATAAAAATCTCTCGGTAATGTAGTTAAATGGCTTTTAACGGCAAGTATTTTCAGTCCGGGTATTATAGGAACGTTTATCCCCGCCTGACGGCATTTTTCAACGTAGTTGTAATACGACTTATTATCGTAAAACATTTGGGTAACGATATAATCCGCGCCGGCTTCAACTTTTTTCTTCGCGTGCATAATGTCTGTTTCGGGATTCGGCGACTCAAAATGTTTCTCCGGATAACCGCCTATGCCGACGCAAAAATTTGACGGCTTGGCGTCGAGAAGATTTTCTTCAAGGTACTTCCCCTCGTTCATCGAAGAAATCTGCTGAACGAGATCACCCGCGTAAACATTGGCGCTTCTGCCTGCGGGCACGGGCTTGTTATAGCCGTTGTCGTCGCCGCGTACGGCAAGTACATTTTCAATTTCAAGATAGCTTAGTTCAATCAGGAAATCTTCTGTCTCTTCCCTGGTAAATCCTTTGCAGAGGATATGCGGGACAGCATCAATATTATACTTATTCTGGATCAGCGCGCAGATACCGAGAGTGCCGGGGCGTTTCCGCTTAATGATTTTTTGTATTCCGGTTGCCGTCTCGTCATAATACACCTCAGCCGCGTGACTGGTGATATCGATAAACGGTGGCTTGTACTTTGAAATATCTTCAATAACAGAGAGCAGCCCCTTAACATCACCGCCCCTCTTTGGCGGAATGATCTCGAAACTGATCAGCGGATCTTTGGCTTTACTTAAATGCTCGGTAACTTTCATCAGACAGATTTTTTATGAAACACATAAGCAATTTAACATTTGGCGGTGGTTTTTTATAGGGATTTACGATGGACTGTTGATCTTAACCCTACCCCCAACCCCTGCCCTTTGCAAAAAGGGAAGGGGAGCCTTAAGTCCTCCCCTTTTTGCAAAGGCGATGCACTGAGCCCAGTCGAAGTGGGAGGATTTAGGTGGGGTTAGTGTAAACGGAGCATTTATTATATTTCAAATCATTACAAAATATTTTCAGGGTTAATAATGACTATTCACTACAACCGCAAAGAAATGAAGGACCGCCGCAGGCAACTCCGCCGTGATATGACTCCCTCTGAAAAACTGCTTTGGACTTTTTTACGAAGAAAGGAACTCGGCACAAGATTTCTCCGCCAATATTCTGTTGATAAATATGTGATAGATTTTTACAGTCCGAAAATTAAACTCGCGATTGAACTTGACGGCGACGTTCACGATAGTACTGAGCAGAAGAAATATGATACGGTGAGGCAGGAATATATTGAGAAGTACGGAATAGCATTTTTTAAGATTCAGGAATGAGGAACTGAGCGAGAATTCGAATTTTGTGTTTGAGAAGATAGAGATGAAGATTGCTGAACTGAAGAGACGTTCATACTAACCCTTCACTTCGACAGGCTCAGTGCATCGCCCCCAGCCCCTTCCACCTCGGCATGCTCGGCACATCGCCTTTACAAAAAGGGAAGGGGGGCCTTATGTCCACCCTTTTTATAACGGATTGAACCGAACCATAGAGTAAATTCAGATGTTTTTAAGTCCTCCCCTTTTTATAAAGGGGAGGATTTAGGAGGGGTTATAGAAACGAAGCTCGATAAAAACCGGACGATTCTTATTGAATTTCTCAAAACTCCTCC
This sequence comes from uncultured Ignavibacteriales bacterium, assembly GCA_903843135.1. Taxonomy (GTDB): domain Bacteria; phylum Bacteroidota; class Ignavibacteria; order Ignavibacteriales; family Ignavibacteriaceae; genus JABWCL01. The sequence goes on from CAIMOS010000013.1 coordinate 25,101, forward strand.
TTAAGTTTGTATCAGAAATTAACCTAGGTGAGAATTTGGTCCGGCTGCGCGATACATCTGCTTCCTGCTTTATTGGTTTTTCCGGGATAATCGGTTCTCCGGAAATTCATCTCACACTTATGCCTCCTCTTTTTTAAATATGAAGTGTTATGAATAAAGTAAAAAACATTCTCATATCTTTTGTTGGGACCAACGATTCTGGAAAACTTGCGGGAAAAAGCGATGGCGCCGTTCTCACGGCGCTGACAAACCAGAAATTTGACGAAGCCATTCTTCTCTGGACAAAGACCAACACTAAAGAAATTGATTACGGTAAAGTTGCCGGTTATCTAAGGGATGAGATAAAAAAGAGAAAGCTCACGAAGAAAACAACTCTGTCCGAACTGCCGATCAAAAATGTTACCGACCATAATCAAATATATCTTGCCCTAAAAAATTTCACCGATTCCCTTCCGAAAGAATATATTATTTACACTGCGGCTATATCTTCCGGCACCCCGGCTATGCAGGTTTGCTGGATACTCCTTGCGGAATCCGGAGATTTCTCGGAAACGAGTAAACTAAACCTTGTGCAGGTCAGGGACCCGAAGTTTGGCAAGTCTGAGAACCTTCCCGTTAAAATTGATACTGCCCTGCCCCGCATCGTCCGGCTGAAAGAAGAAGTTGACAACTTAAAGAAAGATCTCATTCCCTCCGCGGATATTACATTTGAGAAACCGGGGCTGAAGATCGGGAACACACAGATTCCCCTGTCGCCAATCGAGTTGTGCTACTATATATATTTTGTCGAAAGGGTCATTTCCGGATTCGGCGAAGAAAAGTTTTCCGGACTAACCGCGCCTGATCATTTCCTCGAGCGGATAATTCAGCTTCACGAAGACCTTTACCCGGCACTGGATTCAAACCGAATGGACCTGATTAATCTTAAGAAGAAAGGTATCGGTCTTTCAATTTCCACATTCAGGGGCAATATCTCGAAACTGA
>CAIMOS010000014.1 GCA_903843135.1 uncultured Ignavibacteriales bacterium
CATAGATTCGCTTCTTATCGGCGACAACCAGATACTCGGACAGGTGCGCGAGTCATTTGCGCTCGCAGAGGAGAATAACAGCGTCGGTTTCCTGACAAATCGCGTTTTTGACGCGGCGCTTAAAGTCGGCAAAAGAGTAAAAACAGAAACCACCATCAGTGACGGCGCGATCACCGTCAGCTACGCGGCAGTACAACTTATTGAGAAAATATTTTCGAACTTGTCAAAGAAGTCCGCGCTTGTTATTGGCGCAGGCGAGACAGGACAGATCGCCGCGAAACATCTTCGCGATAAAAATATCGGACGGCTTGTCATAACTAACCGCACATACGAGAAAGCTGAAAAGCTTGCCGAGGAAGTACACGCCGGCATTGTTCCTTTTTCGCAGTTTAAGGAATCGGTACACGAATTTGACATTGTGATATCGGCAACATCCTCCCCCGATATTCTCCTGTCGTTCGATGATGTTAAAACAGTAATGAAGAAACGCAACAACGCCGCAACCGTACTTATGGATATCGCGGTCCCGAGGGACATAAGCCCCGAAACAAAAAAGATTGAGAACGTTTTCTATCACGACGTCGACTCCCTGAACATAATCGTTGACCAGAATATGAAGAAGAGGCGTGATGAGGTCCCCAAAGTCCAGAATATCATTATGGAGGAGCTCGTTTCGTTCTATAACTGGTATAACGCTCTCGATGTTGCACCTACAATTAAATCCCTGCGCGATTTCTTCGAAACCATACGCGCCGAAGAAGTCAGGGGGCAGATAAATAAATTCGGTGAAGCCGACAGGGAAAAGCTCGACATCCTGACTAAAAGAATTATTAACAAACTGCTTCACCACCCGACGATGGAACTGAAGCGCATCGCGGAGAAAGGGATCAACTCCCCCGAAGCCGCAACAAAGATCTCTTCCATAAGGGAGATTTACGGTTTTGACAACAAACCTTCTGATTCAGATTAAACTTATAAGGACAATTTAGTGAACAAAAAAACGGTTATACTCGGAGCAGGAGTTTCAGGTCTGGCCACCGCTTACTGGTTGAAAAAAAGCGGCGCGGATGTAACGGTTCTTGAAAAAAGCAGTCAGGTCGGCGGATCGATGGAATCGATATCCGAAAACGGATATCTTTTTGACCGCGGCCCTAACAGCGGCCTTGAAACAACGGAGTTCGTAAAAGAACTTGTTGACGGGGTCGGATTGAGTGATCAGATGATCTACGCCAGTCCTTCCGGCAATAAAAGATATATCCTCCGCAATAACGAACTCCACGCGCTTCCGATGAGCCCTCCCGGATTAATCAAAACAAAACTGTTCTCAACATCGGCCAAATTCAGGCTTATCGGCGAGATGTTCGTGGGAAGATCCAAAGAAGGATACTACCAGAGTGTCGCACAGTTTGTTAAACGGCGCCTGGGTGAAGAATTTCTTGATTATGCAATCAATCCGTTTGTTTCCGGTGTTTATGCCGGCAGGCCGGAAGATCTCAGCGTAAAGTCCGCCTTCCCGAAACTATATGCGCTGGAAGAGAATTACGGCGGTTTGATTATCGGTACCATCCGCAGTATACGGGCGAGAAAGAAAAGAAAAGAAATAGCGAAACAGAGCGCAAAAATGTTTTCCTTCAAAAAAGGAATGCAGGCCCTTCCGAAAGCGGTCGCATCCTGGCTTGGCGACAGCGTTATCACTCTTGCTGATGTTACTTCCGTAAGCAAAGACGGCGAAAGATATAAAGTTGTATATAATAACGCCGGATCGGAAAAAAGTATTCTCTGCGACATCGTGATCTCAACGCTTCCTTCGTTCGTTGCTTCAAAATTATTCGCGCATATGGACGACGGGCTGCCGGCCCATCTTGACTCCATTTATTATCCGCCTGTTATGGTGCTGTACGTCGGATTCAAAAAAGAACACATCGGCCGGCCGCTGGACGGATTCGGTTTCCTCATTCCTGAAAAAGAGGAGAAGTCATTCCTCGGGGCAATCTGGAGTTCGGTTCTTTTCCCTGACCGCGGGCCGGAAGACACAGCTGCATTTACTCTCTTTATCGGCGGCGCCCGTAATGCTTCCATAATGAATGAAGATAAAGACCTTGTGGCTGAGCGCAGCATCAACGAGTTTATGGAAATAATGAAGATAAATGAAGAACCGCTGTATAAGGCGATGCGCTTCTGGGGCAAAGCCATTCCGCAATACAATATCGGTTACATCGAGCACGAGCGTTATGCCGATGAGTTTGAGAAGAAGAACAAAGGGATTATCTTAAGCGGCAACTTCCGCGGCGGCATTTCTGTTGGCGACTGTATTAAGAATTCGGATCTGGTTGCGAAAAAAGCGATGAGTTTAATTAAGAGTTAAGAGTTAAGAGTTAAGAGTGCAGAGTTAAAACCATATACAAATATTTGCAGTAAATGATGTCGGGGCGATCCTGGGATCGCCCGGCAGCTCAATTTGGTTACAATTCATAATTTAGCGAGTACATACCAGGTTTTATTCAGTCAGTCCCCTTAATAATAATATACTAAAACCGTTTTTTATTTCGATCAAGCCGGGCAAGCCCGGCTTCTACATATTTATGTGATTCTTAATTTTTAATTTTTAATTCTTAATTCTTAACTCTTCCCTCTTAACTCTTCACTCTTAATTAGAACCGTATTTCGCTTTCCTGCTTCCCTCATAGCTTTCAAACTTCATCAGAATTCCTTCGAGTTTGCCGTTAACCAGCGGTGCGCGCATTGATGTTTTTAATCCGATTGATTTTCTTAGTGACGGCTCGCCCGTATACACAAATGCGGTTGTTCCGGGGCAGCGCTGCTTCAGGAAATCACCGAATTCCTTATAAAGCACCTCCACCTCTTCCCTCTCGCCGAGGCGGATGCCGTACGGAGGGTTCGTCACAATAACTCCGCCCCTGAATTCCTTAACGTGCTCAAACGGATGCCCGCCGAGTTTAACCGTTTCTGAATAGGGAAGGCGTGAAAGATTTTCTTCGGCTACTTTTATTACTCTCTGCGATTTATCGCTTCCGCTGATGATTCCCGCCGGCAGAGGGCGCATCTGAGAATCATATTCCGTTATAATTTTTTGCCATCCGGTTTTATCAAACTCCGGAAGGAAGAAAAACCCGAATTTCTCCCTGAGATGCTGCGCCGGAATGCGGCAGTAATGCATAAGCGCTTCACAAAGCAATGTGCCCGAACCGCACATCGGGTCCCATAATGGCTTCTCGCCGTCCCAGCCGCTTAAGCGGATAATTGCAGCTGCAAGTGTTTCCTGCATCGGCGCCTCGCCTGCGAGCAGCCGGTATCCTCTTTTGTGGAGCGACTCTCCGGATGTATCTAGGCTTATTACGGCTTTGTCTTTTTCAATATGAAGATTAAGGCGCACATCGGGATCGGTCGTGCTTACGTCGGGCCGCCTTCCGAAGATATCGCGGAAGTAGTCAACAATTCCGTCTTTCAGCACCTGCGAGGCATAAAGCGAATTGGTGATTTCGCTCTTCGCGACAGAGGCGGAAATGGAAAACGTATTATCAACAGAAAATATCTCTTCCCATTTTATCTTCTTCGATTTCTTTATCAGCGCGTCTGTTGTCCGGCAGTGGAAAATAATCAGCGGCGCAAGCACACGGGAAATGAGCCTGGACGTATAATTAATCCGGTATAGTGTTTGTATGTCCGCTGTAAAGTAAACGCCGCGATAGGAAACGCGGGTGTTTTGCGCGCCAAGTTCTTTTAATTCGGTTTCGCATAGCTCTTCCATTTGTCCGGGAACCTGGGCGAAATAATTGTTATTTGTCTGGTATTCTAACATCAAAGAGTATTTTTATGAGGAAACATTATTTTTCAACTGTCAATATAGTGAGAATGCGCCGGAATTTTTGAGTACATCGTTTTCTGGTGATCCGGGGCTTAAATGGCACACTGACGGCGCAGATTTGACTGATAATCGCTGATTATCGCCTGCGGTATCTGCTTTTGATGCATTAAAATTGACTCAATATTCATAACTTATGGCGAAGAATAATTACCAATTTAATTAAATGAAGCGCACAGTCTCCATATTGCTTTCTGCCCTGCTCATATTTAACAGTCTGGGCTACGTGGTCTTTTATCACCAGGTCAGGTACCAGATCCGGAGTATGATGAGAGACGAAGTGCGGCTTGGGTTGGGTTCATCAAAAGTTGAAACCGTCAGGATTTACTATAGCGATATCCGGTCCAAAAAAATCGATTTCAAAAGGATGGAAAAGAGGGAGTTTCGCCTTGATGGTCAGATGTACGATGTAGTCAAGGAGGAAAAACACGAAGATTTCATCCTCTTTTACTGCATAAAGGACATCAAAGAGACCGCGCTTAACGAATTATTCGCTTGTCTTGCAGAAAGCAATTCCGCACAAAACAAGTCACAACCGGCCCAGACCGTACTTAAACTGTTAATAAAAGATGCAGTGACTCCGTTCTCAGATCAGAACAGTACGGGCTATACCGAACGGGATTATGCATCCGTAAATTCACCCGTTATTCTCGAACGAAATCCTCCCCCCGCAAAGCATCCTCCGAAAATATTGTTTGCCTGATCATTATGAATTAATCCGCCGGAAAAATTTTGCCTGAAATTTTATCCGGCGCGCTACATATTAACAGCAAACAATACAGAGACAACAAATGAAATTTATTCTATTTGTGTTCGTATTCAACGCGGCCTTATTCTACGCACAGGAGAACGGGCAGCAGTACGACACGTTAAACTACCAGACAGATGACATTATTGTTACCGGAACAAGGGTCGCTAAAAAGATAATTGATATACCCTATCCCGTAGCAAGAATTGATAAGGCAACATTTAAATACCTTCCAAAAGGCGCGGTAAACCAGGTGATCGAAGATGTGCCCGGCGTACTGTTCCAGAGCCGTTACGGAAACCACGATGTAAGAATATCAATGCGCGGTTTCGGAAGCAGATCAAACTCGGGTATACGCGGGGTGAGGATCCTCCTCGACGGAATACCTGAATCAGAACCGGACGGCCAGACGAGAATCGAGGCGATTGATTTCAACTCGATTGGTTCGGTAGAAATAGTAAAAGGGAATTCATCTTCGCTTTATACAAACGCACCCGGCGGCGTTATCAACTTCATCAGCGATGTTGATATCAGGAAATCTTCGGTAAATCTGTTCAACGAATACGGATCTTTCGGTTACAGGCGCAACGGGTTCAAGGCGCTTGTTAACGGAGATAATTACCGGCTGATGGCTACCTACACTTATCATAATTACAAAGGATTCCGCCAGCACAGCGAAGATTACTGGAACATCTTCAATTCCGCGTTCGAAACTTCACCTGCAAAAAATCTGAATCTTCAGGTGCTTGGTTATTTTGCGGACGGACTGATAAGATTACCTGGTTCATTGCAACTTGCGGAATATAAGGCTGATCCGTATCAGGGAGCTAAAACGGAAAAGGATTATGATTACCGGCGCGTCAGTAAAAAGGGAAGGATCGCGGTAAGGTTTGACGGATTTTTTGATTCCGAGAGGAAAAATGAATTCGAAGCAACAGCATACGGAACAATAAAATATTTCGAACGCGCTCAAAAAACATTCAGAATAATGAACCGTTACGGTATCGGCGCCACCTTCAGATACATAAACAAATCCGAAATCGCCGGGCTGGATAATGAATTTTCCGTCGGCGGTGATCTGTTTTATCAGGCGGGCCCGGTTGAAGAATACGGCAACATAGCCGGCGCAAAAGCCGACGGCGTTGTTTCACTTGTTGATGAAGCTATCAGCAATAGCGGCTATTATATTCAGAACTCGCTTGAATTATACGACAAGAAATTTTATTTGCTTGTTACGGGCAGATATGATGATGTTCTGTTTGACCAGAAAGACCAGGACCTTGGAAGCAGAAGCATCACACGTGACTTCAACGCGTTCACGCCAAAGGCAGCTTTGAACTATAAATTACTCCCTAATCTTTCGGTTTATGCTTCCGCGGGTTACAGTTTCGATTCTCCGGCGGGTAACGAAATGGACAACTTCCCCACAAGCAGCAATCCCGGCATTATGTTGAACCCGGATCTTAAACCTCAGAAATCTTTGAATTATGAGGCCGGTATTAAAGGCAACATATTAACCCCCGATTTGCCCGTGATAAAAAACTCGATGTTTGAATTGACTTTTTTCCGGAGCACAATTCGGGATGAAATCGTACCGTTTGAAGTATTCGGAAGTGTATACTACAGAAACGCGGCCGAGACTGTCCGGAACGGAATTGAACTTGGCGGCAATTTCCTGACCGGGTTCGGCACTCATTTCGTGATCAACTATACATATTCAGGATTTAAATACGACAGTTATAACGCACTCGCGTTATCACTCGATACTTCCGGAAACGTGATAGAAACAGCACAAGATTATTCAGGCAAGGAAGTCCCTTCGGTTCCCAGGCACAATTTCTCGTTTTCAATAAATTATGACTATTCCATTACCGCTGAATTTTCGGCATATACGAAGCTAAGATACAATTATATGGATGGTATGTACACAAACGATGCTAATTCCGAAAATGCGCCGTCATACAATCTTGTTAATTTTAATCTTGGCCTGAATTATGATTTTGGCCCTTTTAACATAGTGCTTTCCGGCGGCGTACAAAATCTTACGAACGTAAAATACGTCGGCTTTATAAATATTAATTCTACAAGCAACCGCTTTTACGAGGCTGGAGCTCCCAGAAACTATTTTGGAAGCCTGAACTTAAGTTATACTATATAAATTATTAACCCCGGGCGCTTATCGTTGAGAAATTGTATATACAATGACGGATCCTTGGCCCGGGTATTTATAAATATTGGGGTTTTTGTAAATCCCGTCGTCCGGGCGCAGGCCCCCGGAACATTTTGCGGCAAGGGGAAACGGGGAAAATATCCCCCCTTTTGCACATTGGCGTAGCTTTGGAAACGCCTGAGTGCCATTTTATTTCCCTCTGATTTTAATCACAATTATTTGATTATTTTAAAATAAATTAAGCTTCAGTTGATTATATTTATAAAAAGATTATTACTTATTACGTATGGACACGCAGGTTAAATATTTTACTCCGGGCGAAGCAAAGAAAACCCTTCCCTTAGTAAAGAAAATTGTACAGGACATTCTTTCCGAGGCTAAGGAATTCCGCCTTATAATAGAATCTAAAGAACAGGTCGACACCACAGATCCCGAAATTAAAGACCGCCTTCACAGGATTGATACTTTTATCCAGGAACTTTCCGAAATCGGCTGTTATTATAAGGACTGGAACTTTGCTCTCGGTCTTGTTGATTTTCCCGCCATTATTGACGGCAAAGAGGTCTTCCTTTGCTGGAGAAGTGATGAGGAAAGTATAACGTACTACCACGATCTTGAATCCGGATTTGCCGGGCGCAAACTGATTCCTGAAGAAATTTTTTACCAGTAAAGCCCTCGATTTGAACACAGAAGAAATAAAGCTGGTCGTATTCGACCTCGACGGTACGCTTGTTGATAGCGCCCAAACCATATTTGATTCCACAATAGCCGCGCTTGACCAACTCAACGTCAGGCACTCCCTGACGAAGGAACTTCTCGACCAGAGAATCGGCGCTCATTTCCAGGATATTTTTGATGAACAAGGAATTATTGTTGATGACTTCGAGGGATTCATAGATGTTTACAAAGGTTATTACTTTGATTATATGGACAGCTCCTATTTATATCCGGGAGTAGTGGAAACACTGAAATACCTGAAAGCGAACGGAAAGAAAATTTCACTCCTTACCACCAAGGCCCAGGAACAGGCGGATAAAATCATCACACACTTTGAACTTGATGATTACTTCGATTTTGTAATGGGCCGGCGCGTCGGTATGGCCGTAAAACCCGCGCCCGACCCCCTTTTGTTTGTCTGCAGCACCCTTGGCGTTGAAACCAGACACGCCCTTATGGTCGGCGATACCGAACTCGATGTACAATGCGGCATTGCCGCCGGAGTCAGCACCGTTGCTGTTACTTATGGTTACCGCTCCGCTGAACAGCTTAAAACCGAATCTCCCGAATATATTATACACGGTCTGCAGGAATTAAAAAACATTTTTATAAACTGAGTTATTTAACTCAAAAACCAATCATTATATGCGAAGTAAAACCCCAAAAACTTTTGTTCTGGATACAAATGTTATACTTCACGATGCAAGCAGCATCAACCAGTTTCAGGAAAACGACATTGTCATTCCCCTCGCCGTAATAGAAGAAATCGACCATTTTAAACGCGGCAGCCAGATCATTAACCTTAACGCCCGCGAGTTCGCACGCACGCTCGATAACATCTCCGGTAAAGATGTGTTTAACGGCGGTATTTCTCTCGGTAAAGGTAAGGGGAAGGTCCGCATCGAGATCACCAAGGGATTGAGCAAAGAGATCCAGGAAGTTTTCAAAGAAGACAACGCTGATCACAGGATCCTCAGCGCGGCTTACGAACTGATGAAGAAACTGAAATCAACGCGAAAAGTTATTCTCGTCAGCAAAGACGTTAACCTGCGGATGAAGGCCAAGGCACTCTCAATTCCCGCGGAAGATTACACAACCGATATGATCTCCAGCGTTGACGAACTTTACAGCGGAAAGGAAGTACTTGATAATTTTCCCGATGACATACTTATGCGGTTCTATATGCCGCCTTATGAAGTGCCTGTTAATGAAGTCCTGAAACACGTTAAAACCGAAATTGTTCCCAACAAATATTATGTAATTAAGAACACCGAACGCTCTGTCCTCGGTTGCCTTGATCAGTCGTCAATGTTTTTTAAGCGCATCGATAAAAATAATGTATACGGGATAAAACCGAGAAACTCCGAACAGACTTTCGCGATTGACGCGCTGATAAATAACGATATCCCGCTTGTATCGTTAACGGGAAAAGCCGGAACAGGAAAAACCCTGCTTGCTCTGGCCTCGGCATTAAATGTGAGGAAAAGTTACAGACAGATATATATCGCGCGCCCCGTTATACCGCTTAGCAATAAAGACATCGGTTTTCTCCCCGGCGATGTTGAAAGCAAGCTCGCGCCCTATATGCAGCCGCTGTGGGACAACCTTAAAGTAATCCAGGACCAATACCCCGAAGAAGACAAGCAACACCAGATTATTAATCAGCTTACTAAAGACAGCAAACTGGTGATTGAACCGCTGAGCTACATCAGGGGGAGAAGCCTCCAGCGCATTTATTTTATTGTGGATGAGGCACAGAACCTTACACCGCACGAAATTAAAACAATCATAACGCGTGTCGGCGAAGGTGCTAAGATTGTATTTACAGGAGACATTTACCAGATCGACCACCCGTACCTTGATTCGCAGTCAAACGGCCTGTCATATCTGATAGACCATTTCAAAGGACAAAAACTTTACGCGCATATCAATCTTGAAAAAGGCGAGCGTTCCGAACTCGCGGAGCTTGCGAGTAATTTGCTGTAACGCCCGGTAGCGGTTTGCCGTAACGCGTATTAGCAATCCGCCCCTTGCGTTGCAGGGAAGTTAACGGACAGGATTTTGTATAAACCGCCGAAGTGAATATTTTATAATCGTATCTTATTGTGATTATATGAAAACCGGAAAGAAAATTAAGAAGATAAGAGTCCCGCTTCCGAAGCAGGCGCCGAAAGTTAAGGAAAGCGCGAAGATCTATAACAGGAAGACACAAAAGAGTAAACCCCTCAACAACGCCTGAAAGTTTTGTGTTGATTTATCCCCGGTTAATTTAATAACTTTTCCGCCCACAGCCGGAACCGCTCCAGCTGTTTCCACATCTGATCTATATCTTTTCTGCCATACATTTCCCCGCTGTAGGAGACTATGTTTTTATGTGAGATTATCTTTTCAAGCTGCAAAAATGATTTTCTGCTTTCACTCGTATCCGTAACCAGCTCTTTAAGCAGGACAATCGAATGAGCGTGGTCATCTCCCTGCGATTTTACTCCGCCCATCCTGATACAAACGGCATCTGCGTATGCTATGGCCGAACGAACAATCAGCACTCCCGCGGCGTTCCAGTACTCATACTCTCCGGCAACATTGGCGCCGTTATAAAAATTTTCCGCGACGGCTTTATAATTATTCGCCCTGGCTCTGTCAACTTGCTTTCTTGCGCCCTTTTTTATCTTTTAATAAACCTTTAATTTTCTTTCCCGAAATATATTTTCCGTCCTTTAATATTTCAACTACCGGAGAGATATTTTTTCGCGCCCGGCGGATAAATTCTTTCTCGCTTATGTAGAACGGAGAAACCGCCACTCCGTAGACAGATCTCAGCTCATAACTCAACTCGCTGAATCTTTCTTCTAAAGCGGATTTACTCTTCGCGGCGCTGTATATAATACAAAGATCCAGGTCGCTCCCCATTACATCCTCTCCCCGCGCAGCGCTTCCAAACAGGTAGATGCTTACCGCAAGCAGCCCGGCTTTTTGTGCCAGATGCCGGAAAATCTCTTCCGGGAAATTACGTTCCTGTTCAAGGACCGGCCCGAGTATCTCTTTCATCAGATAATGGGCGCGGTTGAGGGAAAACAGATGGTCCCGGCCTCCGCGCACCCTGTTAACCACACCAAGTTCTTCAAGTGCAGTTAAAGTGATCAGGCAGTTTTTGGGCGCCAGCCCGGAACGGCGCGCCGCCTCTCGGCCGGTGATTCCTGTCCGGTAATTTTCAAGCGCCCTTATTACGGCAATGTTCGACTGTGTCCTGAATAACTCATCAAGAACTTTGTTGATTTTCATTTTATATAATGTTTCCTTTTAGTAACATATGTTACTTTTACGTAACAAATGTAAACAAAACATATAAAACAAACAAAACTATTCCGGGTGAAATGTTTGTTTGTTTTCCGGCACGCTACAGATCTTTTTTGACTTTGGCGGGGAGTTTCTGAACTACAAGATCATATGATTTCTTTATCCAGCCTTCCCATTCCTTTTTCCCGAGAAGAGAAATATTCGTCACGCTGACCCACTGCGTTTTCGCGAAATGGGGTGCCTGGATTATCCCCTCGCGGCCGGTAAGTTCATAAAAATCTTCCGGATCTACTTTGAATGCGGCGGTTAAAGGGACCACTTCAAGCGAAATAAGTAAAAATATTTTATCCTTTACCATATAGCAAAGGTTTTCGCCCCATTTCATATCTGTAGCCACGCCCTTCAGCGCGCTGCATATCTCTTCAAATTCTTCAAGTCTCATCTAACATCACTTTATATTATGTGAATATCGTACCCGAATATACTTTCAAAAAAAGACACCTGAAAACCGCCCGGAGATATTTTAATTGATCTCCGGCTATAAATCTCCGCGGCCCTTTGTGCCTTCTTTGCGGAACTCTGCGTAACTTCTCCTCCCCGCCCCCAGCATATCGCCAATAACTCAAAATATACTTAAATTACAAGACAGAATTAAAAATATTAATCCCAGGAAAAATGAAAAACTTACTTTCTTTCTTTATTGTTCTCACATTTCTTTTCTCCTCTATCGCATTCGCGCAGGATGAGAAAACGACCGAAGCGGAAGTTAACGTTCCCGAGCTGAATGATTTTCACGATATCATCTATCCCATCTGGCACACATATTATCCCGAAAAAGATTATGCCGGTTTAAGAGGCACGCTTGAAGAAGTGAATACCCGCGCTGAAAAAGTTTATTCCGCGAAACTCCCCGGATTCTACCAGGAGAAAATGGATAAATGGAATAAGGGTGTTGAGAAGTTCCGCGGGGCGGTTAACTCTTTCGCTGCCGCCGTAAAAGGCGCTGACGATGAAGCCCTGCTTAAAGCCGCGGAGACAATGCACGCGGAGTATGAGGTCCTTGTCCGCGTCCTCCACCCGGTCCCGAAACACGTTGAAAACTTTCACAAGATGCTTTATGTGATCTATCACGATATCACACCTAATGAAAAATGGGAAGACCTGAAGGGCGTTGTTACCGGACTTAAAACCCGCGCCGACTCCATCACCGTTATAAAGCTAAGCAAAAGATTCGAATCCAAAAAAGAGGCATTCAACGCGGCAGCAAATGAATTAGTAAGCGCCTGCGAAACACTCATAAAAGTTGTACAAACAAATGAGCCAAAAGCAATGAAAGACGCCGTTGAGTTTATGCACACCAAATATCTTGGCGTTGAGAAGATCTTCGATTAGCACAGAGGGACATGCCCGTGACGATACCGATATGGCAGGTTGACGCGTTTTGCCGGGAGGTTTTTTCCGGCAACCCCGCTGCGGTTTGCGTAACTTCTTTTCCTCTTCCGGAAAATGTTATGCAGAACATCGCTATGGAGAACAACCTTTCCGAAACAGCGTTTGTCGTTGAGGACAAGAACAGTTATAGCATACGATGGTTTACGCCTGTCTGCGAAGTTGACCTGTGCGGCCACGCAACGCTCGCGGCGGGACACGTTCTTTTCAACGAGATCCGTCACGTCCAAAGTAAAATCACATTTAATTCAAAAAGCGGCCCGCTTGGCGTTTCATACTCCGGCGGGCTTTTTGTTCTGGACTTCCCCTCTGACCCCGTTAAGGAATGTACGCCCCCGCAGGCGTTACAGGACGGGCTGAACATTAAACCGGCAAAATGTTACAAGGGGCGTTCGGATTATATGCTTGTATATGAAAAGGAAGAAGACATTCTAAACCTTAAGCCGGACTTCGCCAAACTGAAAGAAGCCGAATGCCGCGGGCTTATCGTAACGGCTCTCTCCAAAGAATGCGATTTCGTTTCACGCTTCTTCGCGCCGCAGGCGGGCATAGATGAAGACCCCGTCACCGGCTCCGCGCACACTACGCTGACTCCATACTGGTCAAAAGCATTAAACAAAAACAAACTTGAAGCAATTCAGCTTTCTGCCAGGCGAGGTTACCTTAGCTGCTTAAATAAAGGCGAAAGAATTGAAATATCTGGTAAGGCCGTTACCTACCTCAGGGGCAAAATAGAAGTTTAACATCCCCGCTTGCATTGCGGCGACATTCTTATGCTATTCGGGATTTAATAATTATTATAATATTATTACTAAACCGGTTTATGCAGAGATCTGGTTTGCCGTTATCTCATAATTTATTTTTTTCTGCTCACCCAAATCAGATATCCTGCCCGCGAAGTTAAATTATTTGATTTAATAATTTTTTAATATTGATATTGTTTGCAGAAATCCGGATTATTATTATCTTAAAATCAAAATTATTTCCGGAGTCCGGAAGTATATACTGCTGATTCTCTGTACCCGTGCTTTTTTACGCCTCTTCATCATTATTTGGTTTTAGTCAGGCCGGTCTTTTAACCATTTAATTCTATCTCTGTTATGAATAATACTATACTCGGTCTCCACCATATCACCGCTATAAGCCGTGAACCTTTAAGAAACTACAGGTTCTACACCCGCGCATTGGGGTTAAGGCTTGTTTTGCAAACCGTTGCGCATAATGATCCTTCGACTCTGCGCCTGTATTACGGCGACGAAAATGCATCGCCTGGCTCTATAGTATCGTTTTTAATCCTTCCGCGTATTCACCACGGTTATCCCGGCGCAGGAGTCGCCAAAGGGTTAAGCTTCAGAGTCGCGTCGGGAAGTTCGCTCCACTGGGATTCGGAAATGAAATCTAAAGGTGTTCCGTTTGTTAACCGCATTGTGAAATTCGGCGAAGAATGCCTCGAAGTGAAAGACCCCGACGGACTCGCGTTTGAATTAACCGGATTTGGCGATACTCCGGCTGCGGATCACGGCGCCAGTACAAAAGTACAGAGACTGGACAGCATTACGCTCGGCATTAAATCGGTAACGGCAGTATCGGATCTGCTCGCGGATATTTTTGGTTACCGTTTTTCCGGGAGGGAAGGCAATCGGCACCGCTTTCAGACCGCAGTACCCGGGGCCGAAAGCAAGATTGACCTGCTCGAAATATCAAAGTTGCAGAAGTACGAAATTGGCGGAGGAAATATTGTCAGAATTGCTTTTCGCGCCTCAACTCCTGAAGCTCTGACGGAATTAAGAGAAAAAATTGCGGCAAAAGGGTTTAATCCAACGGCAATAATTGACCAGCAATATTACAGATCTTTTAGTTTCAACGGGCCCGATGAAATATTGATTAAGGTCGCCACAGACCTTCCCGGTTTTGCAGCCGGGAACAGCAATAAGCCTGAAGAGGAAATTGCGCTTCCTGCTTTGTATGAACCAAGAAGAGCAGAAATCGAATCCGCATTGTTGACTAAACTGTCTTAGGCAGCAGAGGCTTCTTCTAATAACCAAAGAATTTGCCGGACAAGGCGCGCTGCTTTTTTATGATGATAGCGCATTTCTTCTTACTGCTTCCGTCGTTACCGCTAAACACAACTTTTCTGTTCTCCGCAGCATTACATCAGGGACTTTGAGGCGGTTAAATTACCCGCCTCAAAGCCTGTTGAATTATTGTCTTCAAATACAAATATTTGTCAGTACTTTAGTACTATATGATCCTATTTTAGCACTGAAAGTTTCTTTGTTGATGTAAAAGCGCCCGCTGTCAATTTAAACATATAAACGCCGCTTGCAAGGCCTTCCGCTCTTAAAGTTACTTCGTGCCTTCCGGCATCCATTCTTGAATCAACAACTGTCGCAACTTCTTTTCCCGTCAGGTCATACAATTTAACCGTAACATTTTCTGCCGACGGAATTGAAAAACTGATTCGTGTTGAAGGATTAAAAGGATTCGGATAATTCTGCTCCAGGCTGAATGTCGCCGGGTTCACATCTGCTTCAACTGCACTGGAATATTCAAATGAACCGTCAAAGTCTGTCTGTTTAAGCCTGTATGAATATTTTCCGGGAGCAACTTTATCGGAATAAGAATAGCTCCTTGGTTCGCTTACTGTTCCGTTACCCGCAACAAATGCGATTGTTTCCCAGTTTGCAGAATTTAACTCTTCACTCTTAACTCTTAACTTTTGTACTTCGAAGCCTTTATTGTTCGTCTCGGTAGCTGTTGTCCAGTTGAGAGTAACTGTATAATCCGAAACGTTCGCGGTGAAAGAAGTCAGTTCAACAGGAACGGGTGAATTGTATGAAAAGGTTACTCTTCCTGTGTTTGTATTTACATATATGTATACGTGCTGGTTTGCGGATGTGGTGGTAAACTGCAGGTTTACTCCGTCTTCGCTTCTTCCGTCAGCGCCCCACGAATGCCACGTGCCGGAATGGACCGCTTTTCCCTGCCAGCTGCCGGCGGGTAATGTGCTGATATGATAAACGAAAATGCCGTCACCCGCAGTCCAATCGCCGTCAAGGCCGTCATCGCGCATTCTGGTGATCGTGCTGTTGTTCGTCCAGTCACCTGCTTCGCCGACTTCGCTCTGCCAGTCGCCCACTGCCACAAGGTTTGTCGGCTTTATTTCGTTGGTGCAGACAATTTTCGTGTTTGGCCGCCAGCCGTCATTCATCTGTTTTGTGTTGAAGGTAAAGAGGACAGCCTGATTAGCGGCAGCGGTTTCAAACCAGGAGTTCGCGGCCGGATAAGTAATGTTCCAGGTTCC
>CAIMOS010000015.1 GCA_903843135.1 uncultured Ignavibacteriales bacterium
ACCGGACGATCTTGTAATAACCAGAGTTACTTCGGTTAATAAAAATAACTATACTGTTTCGGACGGGAAGAATGAGATGGTTGCGGAACTGACAGGGAAGTTTTTATTCGATACAGATTCGCCGGCAGACTTTCCGACGGTCGGCGACTGGGTCCAGACCCGCCTCTTTAATGATGATACATTCGCGGTTATCTTCAATATACTCCCACGTAAATCTTTACTGAGAAGAAAAACCTCCGGTACTAAAATTGAATACCAATTGATCGCGGCGAACATTGACGCGGCGCTGATCATCCAGTCGCTCGACTCCAATTACAACATCAGAAGATTAGAACGCTACCTGGTGATGATCAACGACAGTAATATCCATCCCATCGTGTTGTTAAGTAAGAGCGACTTGCTCTCACCGGAAGAAATCGAAAAAAGGAAATCGGACATCATTACGCTTATGCCGGGCGCAGAGATCTTTGCGTTCAGTAATCTTAGCGCTTCTGATATTGACAGAATAAGCGCCATACTAAAACCGCGGAAAACATTCTGTCTGCTTGGGTCTTCCGGAGTCGGGAAAACAACATTGTTAAACAACTTAGTTCACGAAGAGTTGTTCAAGACACGGGAGATCAGGGAAAAGGACGGAAGGGGGAAGCATACGACAACGCGCCGTCAATTGATAGCTACGGAAAACGGCGCGATCATAATCGATACCCCGGGTATGCGTGAGCTCGGAGTTATTTCCGCGGAACACGGAATTGAAGAAACATTCATCGAAATCGCGGAACTGATAACGAAATGCCGGTTTACTGACTGCACGCACACTGTCGAAAAGGACTGCGCGGTACTGAAGGCGATAGAGGAAGGGAATATCTCAAAAGAAAGATATCGAAACTATCTGAAAATGCAGAAGGAATCATTGTACCACGAAATGTCCTATTATGAAAAGAGGCAAAAGGACAAGAAGTTCGGGAAATACGTGCAGTCTGTGCTGAAACATAAGAATGACAAGAAATAGAGCAGTTATACCGCTCAATTTTATGGATACAGAAAAAAATGTATGGCCCGTAAGTGTCCCTGTACAAAAAAGGGGAATATATATATAGTATAATTATAATTTTTGTCCTAAATTTTGAGTGAAGATGAAGTATTACTCCATTATGTGCGGAAGAGAAATAACTGAAGAGTATTTCTTTTCCGGAATTTAATCTCAAAATTATGCAGACTGCTGCGGAGAACATTTCTGATGATCATCAGATTTATACAGAGATTCATAGTATCGCAGCGGTACAGAAAGCCCTTAAATGAAAATTAAATCCTTCCTTTTGTATTTTATGATAACCGCCTCTTCTTTTGCGGCTTCAAATATCATACCGGCAGAAATTATATACTCCAATCCCGCACCGGGCGCGAAGTCTGTTCCGGTGCAGTCCGGGATTATCATAAGGTTTGATGAGAAGTATCAACCGCACCTGAATGAGGGTTCACTGAAATTTGACGTAACCGGTGAAAAAAGCGGGATACATAACGGAAAGGTGATTATTTCCGGCAGCACAGCGATTTTTGAACCGGATAATTATTTTGAGATTTCTGAAAAAGTTGATGTATCGGTCAACTCATCATTATTTGCAGCGGGAAAGAAATTCAGCTTTTCATTTGAAACTAATACAATCAGGGAATTCGACCCCGAAATTTTCAGGTTTGCATCAGAGGAGAAAAATTTTCAGAGCACAAATTTACCTGCTGCCCCGTCCGTTGTGGGTAAACCGACCACAATAAACGGCGTGACGGTCCCGAGCGATTTCCCGAGTTTCAATATTGTCACTTCAAACGTAACCGCGCCCGGCAGGATATTTATTTCCAACTGGGGAGGCACCTCGTATATGATGATAATGGAGAATAACGGCACCCCCTATTTTTACAAGCGCTTTCCCGGCAGCAATCAGACCCGCGATTTTAAGATCCAGCCGACCGGCACGTTAACACGCCGGGTGTATGAAAATCTTAACTGTTTTGTTGAGATGGATTCACAATTTGTGAATATAGATACTTTCAGATGCAAAAACGGCTATGGTACGGATGAACACGAAATACAAATGACACAGAACGGCCATTCATTCCTAATTGCGCTGGATTACCGCACCGTGAATATGAGCCAGATCGTTCCCGGCGGGCAGGTGAATGCCACGGTGATCGGGAACCACGTTCAGGAACTTGACGAGAACCACAATGTTGTTTTTGAATTTAACACCTGGAACAACTTCCATATCGCGGACGCGGTGCACGAAAATCTTACTGCGAACACAATTGATTACATACATATGAATTCGATCGCCATTGATTATGACAGTAATATTGTTATCTCGAGCAGGCATTTGAGCGAGGTAACTAAGATCAACCGCCGGACCGGGCAGATAATGTGGAGGCTAGGCGGGGCACATAATCAATTCAGTTTTCCGAATGATACATACCGTATTTCATATCAGCACGATGCTCGACCCGTTCCCGGTATGCCCAATCATTATACGGTCTTTGATAACGGAAATTTTCATTCTCCGAGTTTCTCAAGAGTCGTCGAGTACCGGGTAGATACAGTGAATATGACTGCCACGAAAGTATGGGAATACCGCCGCTCGCCTGACTACTATACAGGCTGGATGGGCAATGCTCAGCGCCTCCCAAATGGTAATACTTTTATTGACTGGGCGGATAACGGTCTGCCGAAAGCATATGAAGTGACTTCACTTAAGGAGAAAGTTTATGAAGCAAACTTTGTACAGAGTATGCCCTGTTACCGCGCATACCGGTTCGAATGGGAAAGCGTGTCGAAGGCGCCTTACCTGGTAGCGGAATCATATACTGATAAGGTCACACTGATCTTCAATAAATTCGGCGATAAAAGAGTTGAGAAGTATATCGTATACGGAGGGCTCACGCCAAATCCCGCGACGAAACTTGACAGCACTGCAAATACATTCATCAACCTGACAAACCTTACCAACAATCAGCGGTATTACTTCCGCGTTACGGCGCGCGATTCTAACGGCACGGAGAGCGTTTACTCCAACGAAGAAAATGTACTGGTCAGAATGACACAGCCAGGCCAGAATATGATCCAGAACGGTGATTTTGCGAACGGAAGCACCGGCTGGATATTCAACGCCCGAAACGGAGCGGCCGCCCAGGGAGCCGTGGTTAATGGCCAGTATGTTGTAACGATAACAAACAGCGGTTCGGCATATTCCGACATACAACTGATACAGGAAAGCTTCCCGATGATCAACGGGAAGAACTATATTTTTAGTTTTGACGCCCGGGCAAACAGCAACAGGATCCTGGAGCCGAGGGTCGCGCAGAACGGGGGCAATTATACTGTTTATTCAAAAACAGGGCCGATGTTAATTACTCCGATTATGAAAACGTATGAGTACCAGTTCCAGATGACCGATCCCACTGACTACAATGCGAGGCTTGTAATGAACTTCGGGACCTCCGCTATCACCTGCTTCCTGGATAATATAGTTGTAAAGGAAAATATACCTTCCGGATCCGGTAATGAGAACAGCGGCATTCCGGGGGAATTCATTCTTTATCCGAACTTCCCGAATCCTTTTAATCCTTCAACGGTAATTAAATATTCGTTACCGGAACCCGGGGCTGTTAAAATAGAAGTATTCGATATAATGGGGGAAAGCGTTGTAAAGCCGGTAACATTGCAGCAGGGCGCAGGTTCAAATGAATATCTTTTCGACGGGGCCGGGCTCTCTTCAGGGATATATTACTGCAGGATCGGGTATCGGTCCGCTGAAAATAATGAGTTCAAAACATCTGTCAATAAGATGGTTCTTTTAAAATAATTTCCGATAACGGAGTCCAATATGAAATCAGGCCTGCTTATAATCTTTGCGCTGCTGCTGAATCCACTTTACGCGCAAAACAGTTACGTGTATGTTTATCCAAAACCGAATTCAATTTTAGTTTCAAATCAGACTAATATCATCCTGCGAAGCAGTGCAGTGGTTGACCGGGGTTCCCTGAATTCAGATATTATCAGTGTCCGGGGATCTGTCAGCGGCTTGCATAGCGGCAGGCTCGTCCTTTCTGACGATGAAAGGACAATTGTTTTTAATCCGTATCTACCATTCACCGGAAATGAAAATATCACAGTATCGGTGAAACCGGATGTTAGGGCGATTGACGGAAGCCTGCACCCGGCATACACATATAATTTTACTACGATGGCGCAGGATGCGCAGGTGATGGCGCGGAGTGGCTCTGAGGCCCCGGTACAGGCAGGTAATTCTCCCGCAGCATATCTTCCGCCGCCGCCGATTACAATAAATACCGTCAACAATCCTTCCCCCGGATATATTTTTATGGCGACGTGGGACAGGAATGTGCCTGAGCATCTCTATGCCAATTATCTTTTTGTGCTTGATAACATAGGGAATATCGTTGATTCGATCCGTGTTAACGGCGCTCCGTTTGATTTTAAGGTTCAGCCTAACGGCCGCCTTTCCTACGGCCTCGGCGCATATACCGGCATAACTCCTGAAAACAATAATCTGACTCATTATGTACTGGACAGCAACCTTGTGGTTGTCGACAGTTTTCAGATGAAGAACGGATACCTAACAGATTTTCACGATTTTATTCTTCTTCCCAACGGACACGCGATGCTGATGTCGTACACCACGGTGGTTTATGATATGAGCCGGATCGTACCGAACGGAAGGACGGACGCGCTGCTGGTGATCGATATCTTTCAGGAGCAGGACGCAGAAAAGAATGTTGTATTTGAATGGCGCGATATTGATTATATCCCTATTACGGACACGGACCTGAATCTTTACGACCAGCGGATAAATCCGAGCACGCTTAATGCATTTGATCTTGATAACGACGGGAATCTGCTTATGTCATTCCGGAACCACAGCGACATAATGAAGATTGACCGCGAGACCGGGGAAATTATGTGGAAATGGGGAGGTTTGAAAAATCAATTCACATTCATTAATGAACATCCGGAAAATGCTCCGTATTATTTCGCGAGGCAGCATAACATTATCCGTCTGCCCAACGGAAACGTTTCGCTCTTCGACAACGGTGAATTTCACTCCCCGTGGTACTCCAGAGCAGCAGAATATCAGCTCGATGAAGTTAATAAAACCGCAACATTAGTCTCAGAGTATCGTTACGCACAGGGAAATATTGTTGCTCAGGCGGCAGGCAACGCGCAGCCGGTTGCCGGCGGCGGCTGGTTTGTCGGTTATGGCATACTTTTGCCGACCACTCCGGTAAAGCGGAATATCGTGGAAGTCCACGGGGACGGATCAATGGCGTTTGAACTGACGCTTCCCGACAATGTTATCGCGTACCGCGCCTTAAAGCAGCCGTGGAAAGGGCTGGTTAAAAGAGTTAAGGTCAGTCACGCGGAAGTTCTTCAGGGGAACACATACCTGTTTAATTATTTGGAGAAAATAACCGGTGTCTCGATACACTATCTTGCTCTGTCAGGTGATATGTATAACAGCGTCTCAGTTACCAGAATACCGTACGGGCCGGTCAGGCCCCAGTTTTTCACGAACAGTCCAATTGTTTATCCGGTATCTGTCCTTTACGAAGGCGCAGCAATCAGCACACATACTTCCGAGATTCATATTGATCTTGATGTTTATCCGGAGATAAAACAGCCGGCGCATACATCGGTCTATATGCGCCAGTTTCCGGGACAGGGTTATTTCATTGAGCTTCCCACGACTTATGACAGCACGGCAAACGAACTGATTGCAACTACAACAGTTTTCGGCGAGATTGTTTTCGGCAGGCCCGATGTCCAGCAAGCCAGCGTGCCGCCGTTTCTGATTAAACCGCTAAACGGGAAAAAGATAATTTCATCCGCCCCCGTCGTGATGAAATGGAGCGGGAGCGGACTGGTTGAATCATTCAATTTGCACTTGGCTAAGGACAGTCTGTTCAATACACTGGTACTTGATACAACAACTGTTAATTCTTTTGTAAGTAAAAGTAACCTTACTAAAAATCAAAAATACTTCTGGAGGGTCCGGGCTAACGGCGCTTCCGGTTCAGGGGGATGGTCGCAGGTCTGGAGTTTTGAACCTGCAGACGCATTTGTAAATCTGTTATCGCCGAACGGGGGAGAAGTGCTTGAGCTGGGAGATACAACAATCGTTAGGTGGGAGACAAACATCTCCGATTCCGCTAAGATCGAAATCTTTCAGGGGGATTTGAACCTGGGAACCATTGGGAAATGCCCCGCGAATTTTGAAGCATTCAGATGGATCATTCCTGCAACCTACGCCGCGAACAGTACATACCGGCTTCGTGTCCGCAGTATGATTGATACCTCTCTCTCCGATATCAGTAATGCAGTGTTCTCGCTTACCGTACCTTCAGGTGTCAGTGAAAATATTCAGGAATTAACAAAAGATATAAAACTGTTCCAGAACTATCCGAACCCTTTCAATCCGGGGACAAGCATAAAATACTCTTTGAGGAACCGGCAGTTCGTAACCGTTAAGATATTCGATGTGCTTGGTAAAGAGATACAGACACTGGTGAGCGAAATAAAATCTGCGGGAAGTTACCAGGTAAACTGGAACGCGGCAGATTATCCGAGCGGCGTTTACTTCTGCAAGCTGCAGGCGGGCAGTTTTGTTGAAACAAAAAAGATGATCTTATTCAGATGATTATCTGTCAGGCCGGGTAAACAGCCCCGTAACATTTCAGGGTTTTATATGACGGTTTGAAGAATAAAAATTCAAATAAAAAACCCCTCTCCGGCAAACGAAGAGGGGTTTTGTAAATTCGTTAATGAAGGATCAGAAATCTAAGATTTTTTAGATTCTTTAGTCTCCACTTTAACATCCTCAGAGAGCAGTTTCTCGCGGTAAATATCGAGGTTCTTGATCTGCTCTTCATTCATCTTCGGATACTCCGGTTTAATATCGGAAAGGTGCTTCACGATGATATCGGAAATCAGTAACCGTGCAAACCACTTTTTATCGGCCGGTATAATGTACCACGGCCCGTATTTTGTGCTGGTCTGGCTGAGAGTTTCAGCGAATAACTTCTGATACTTGTCCCAGTGGTCCCGTTCTTTGAGATCTGAGGATGAGAATTTCCAGTTTTTTGTAGGGTCATCAAGCCTCTTAAGGAACCTGCGTTTCTGCTCGTCCTTTGAAAGGTGGAGATAGAATTTTACTGTGCGGACGGCATTTTCGTGGAGGTAACGTTCGTAGTCGCGGAACTGGCGGTATCTGCGTTCCCAGATATTGTCTTTAATAATTTCTTCCGGAAGTTTTTCTTTATCAAGAAGATTATGCAGGCGTACAACGAGGAGTTCCTCGTAATGAGAGCGGTTGAATATTCCTATTCTGCCGCGTTCGGGGAGCGATTTATTTATTCTCCACAGGTAATCGTGATCGAGTTCTTCAGCGGAAGGCTGTTTGAAACTGAATACCTGCGTGCCCTGTGGGTTAAGCCCGCTCATCACATTCTTGATCGCGCCGTCTTTCCCGCCGGCGTCCATTGCCTGGAAAATAAGAAGCAGAGCATATTTATCGTGGGCATAAAGTTTATCCTGTAATTCTGCCATCAGTTTAATGTTCTTCTGAAGCAGTTTCTCGGCCTGCTCTTTGGACTTGAATTTCCCCGAATAGTCTGTCGGGTAATCAGAAAGCGAGATCTCTTTTTTGTACGGTACTCTGAACCTGGTAAGTTTCATACCATTTTATCCTTTAACTGTTAGAGAGATATTTGATTAATTATTTGCCTTCTAAAAATTATATATTGCCTTCCGCCATTAATTTGTAATTACAAAATAATTTGCAAGCGAATGGCCGCCGCTCCCGGAAATTAATCCGGAGGTAACAATAAATATATTTAGTAACAAGGAAACATTATTCAAAAGCGGGATTTGCGGAGCAAAGACCGGCGGCGTTCCGTCAGGGGCGGCGGAACTTTTTGTACAAAGACCTTTACGTACACCAGCAGGTATTTGGGTATAGGTTTTCATTTTGATGAAAATTGTCATATGAATTTTAACTTAAATTAGGTTCATAGTCAATACGGAGTAGAAAAATAGATTCCGCCGGCTTGCGTTTTAGGGCAAAAAGGGGCTTTTTTTATTATAAAAATGTGATTATTTGACAGTCCGGCAGGAAACGGTAACTGCGAACACAGAATCAGTAGTACTATTTACAATTCACAATGCAATAATTTTAAGGCGGATTGGGCTGAAGAGATTCAGAATGAGAATAAAAAAAGGCGGCTGCAGATCAGATTACAGCCGCCCGGAATAAAATAATCTATCTCAGATCATAAAACATAGGAGGCATTTTGGTTTTATCTTTGCCTTCCTTTAAATAGTAGTTAAACCAGTCCATTGTCCTTACGGCAAAATCAAGCCGTGAAGTATGCTTCCTGTTTCCGTGTCCTTCCCCGGGATAAAAAACGAGACGGACAGGCGCTTTCCCGTGAAGTTTAAGCGAGCGGTAAAGTTCAACGCTCTGCAGCGGAGGCACGCGCGGATCTTCCTTTCCGTGGAGAATTAATGTAGGTGTTTTAGCGCCGGGGGCGTATTTAATAGGGCTGCGGTCAAGATACAATTCAAAATTTTCGTGAGGCCATACTCCCCAGTGTACGTAATAGTCTTCGTAGGGAATATCTGTTGTCAGGGATTTTGACAACTGGTTTGTTACTCCCACAAAAACAACTGAAGCGGCGAAACGCTCTGTATATTTAGTGGCGCCCCAGGCAGAGAAGTAACCGCCGTATGAACCGCCTCCGATGCCCACTCTGGCTTTATCAACTTTTCCTTCTTTAATCAGAAAATCGATACCGTCAATCACATCTTCGAATTCTTTCCCTGCAAGGTCGCCGCGGTCAGCCTTTTCGAATTCAACGCCTCTCCCTGAACTTGCGCGGTAATTCGGGTAAAACACGAAATAACCTTCACCCGAAGCAATCTGTCCCCAGGTGCCGTAACCTGTCATCCATCCGTTGGATTCGCATCCTTCCGGGCCGCCGTGAATATAGGTAATGAGGGGATATGTTTTATCACTGCTGTAATCAACCGGATATATCAGCACGCCTTCGATCGTCAGTCCGTCGCGTGAGCGGTAAGCAATTTTTTCCTGCCTTCCGAGTTTTATTTCTGAGAGGAACGGATTCAGGTTGGTCAGTTGTTTTGCAGTTCCTGATTTGTAATCAAATAAAATTAGTTCTGCCGGGTGGGCCGGTGTCTGGCCCGCAAGCGCAATTACTGTACTTCTCAGGTCAAATGATGCAAAAATGTATTTGCCGCCGGGGAGCAGAATATCACGTTTTTTTCCGTCCAGCGAAACCGTCCTTAAAGTATGGTCAACACTCTCTTCTGAGGAATAGATGATCGTATTGTTGTCGGTCCATTTTACGTTTTTTACGGAACCCTCAAAGTTCAGGGTGTAGTTCGTCATATCCGCGAATTTTTTGTAATTATCCGCCGATGCTACAAATAGGGAGCCGCTAACGGGATCGTTAATATCAACACCAGCAACAAACGCGAGATTCCGGCTGTCCGGGCTCCAGCACATTTCGCTTGCTTTACCGGGATTCTCCGCGAGCATTTTCATCTCCCCGGTTTCGGTATTAACGGTATAAATGCGTTTGAGCATATAGGAATCGTCAGTGAGATTTTTATCGGCTATCTGGCAGGCGGCAAGTTTACCGTCGGGGCTGAGAACAAAACTGAAAACCGAAACTTTTTTGGTGAGCGCCTTAATTTCTTTTGAGGAGATATCATATGAGTATAAGGTGATGTTGTCATACTCCTCCTCATAGATTTCGGCATCGAAACCGCGGGCAAGAATGTCAGCTTTCTCGGGGAATCTTTTTTCGCCGGCGGTATAGATGATCTTTTTTCCGTCAGGTGTAAGCGTGAAATTCTGAATCCCGCCTTTAATATCAGATACTTGAGATGGTTCGCCGCCCTGCACGGAAATGAAATATATCTGCTGCGATTCTGCGCTGCCCAGGCGTGAACGGAAGGCAATCTGTTTTGAACCGGGCAGCCACTGAATTGACCCTGTGGAAACTTTCCCGGTAACGAGAGGTAAGGATTTGTTTGAGGACAAATCGTAGACATAAAGCTCACGGTAATCCGCGCCTGGTTTATCGTCAAGCTGTCTCGGAGAATTTACTGCATAGGCTGTATAATTCTGATCCGGGGATATCGCAACCTCAACAACAGATTTTTGTTTCAGCAGGTCATACGCTGTGAACTTGCGGTTCTGTGCGGTTAATTGACCGCACTGGAAGAAGAATAAAATCAGCAGGAGAATGAATCCGCGATTGCCTGAAAATCTTTGCATTTTACACCTTGATAATGAAAAAATAGTTATACAATTTAATAACATCCGGGAGAAAATGGATTATCTTAATCCGCGATTCCGGTGGGGGATTTTAGAAGTGGCGCAAAGGGCCGCAAAGAAGACGCAGAGAACCGCAAAGTTTTGGCTGTCCGGATTAGGTAACAGGGATGTAAGTTACATAGTTGTTAATTTTACTATCGAATTTCCATGATTAATGGTTGGGCAATGATCTTAATAATTCTTTGCGAAACTTTGCGCTCCTTGGCGTAACTCTGCGACACTTCTGAGGTCCGGCCGATTCAGGAGAGTTAGAAGTGGCGCAAAGGGCCGCTAAGAAGGCGCGGAGGACAGCAAAGTTTTTAGCTGTCCGGATGAAGTAACAGGGATATAAGTTACATAGTTGTTAGTTTTTCATCGAAGGTACCTGCTCGGA
>CAIMOS010000016.1 GCA_903843135.1 uncultured Ignavibacteriales bacterium
CACGATCCCATCGGCGTTCTATTATTCCGAGGGGGGGAACGGCATCGGGTATAACTATCTCAGCATCAGGGGATTTGATCAGAGAAGAATAGCTGTTTTAATCAACGGAATCCCGCAAAATGACCCTGAAGATCATAATGTCTATTGGGTGGATATCGCGGACCTTATGGGGAGCACGGATCTCATTGAGGTTCAAAGAGGCGCGGGAGGAGGACTTTACGGCTCTCCGGCCATAGGAGGCGCGATAAATATCGTAACCAGGCAGTACAGCATTAATCCTGAGTTCAAGCTTTCCAGTACTGCAGGAAGCTATAATACCCGCAAATATTCTGCTGAAGCATCCAGCGGATTGATCGAAGGTAAGTATTCTGTTTACAGTAAGTTAGCACGAATCATCTCATCAGGGTATCGTGAAAATTCGTGGGCGGATTTAAGTTCATATCATCTTTCAGTTACGCGGTTCGACAAAGATTTTACCACCCAATTGAATTTTTACGGCGGTCCCATCGCGGATGGGCTTGTCTACACCGGACTTCCAAAATTTGCGGTTAAGGATAAAGAACTGAGAAAGAAAAACTACTCCTTCTGGATGCAGGACGGTAACAGCTATACCTATACTGTCAGCAGGCGTCCGGAAGAGATAGAAAATTTTTCACAGCCGCACTATGAGATGCTGAATGAATGGAAACTGTCGCGGGATCTGAAGCTTAACTCAGCGCTGTTCTATACGGTCGGGAAAGGTTTTTTTGATTACGACGGCAGCTGGGGCAATTACTCCTATTTCAGGATCAGGCCGGAGTATGGTTTCAGTGTAAACGGCGATCCGGACACGCTCTATATGCCGAACGTACTGATTCGCGCAACAGTCGAGAATAATCAATTCGGATGGCTGCCAAAATTACTTCTTAAACATCGTGACGGGGAACTGATTGTCGGCGCTGAACTGCGGAAACATAAATCTTTCAAATGGGGTATTATCAATTTTGCTAATGAGATCCCCGCCGGCGTTGACGGGAACCACAGATATCACGAATTCCGTTCTGAAAAAGATATGGCAGGGCTTTACATTACTGAGATCTATAAATATGACGAGCGGATCGAAGCCTCGGGAGAACTGCATCTTTCGTATAATTCTTACCGCATATATGAAGAGAAATATGCCGGCAATGATTTTACAATCAAACATTTATTTCTTAATCCGAGGTTTTCAGTATCTTATAAATATGATCCTGAAAACCTGTTTTATTTTGCGGCGGGGAGAGTCAGCAGGGAACCGAGACTGCGAAATTACTATGATGCTGCAGAGGCGAGCGGAGGAGCCACACCGCAATTTGCGCTAAATAGTAACGGCACATATAACTTCACAGAACCGTTGGTAAAACCTGAGAAAATGACCAGTATTGATGCGGGCTACAGTTATAATGCAGATTTTCTTAAGCTAAATCTCAATACATTCTTTATGTCTTTTAGGGATGAAATCGTAAAACTCGGACAGATAGATAAATTAGGTGTTCCTGCAACAGGCAATGCCGAGAACACAGTGCATTATGGAGTTGAACTTTCTGGTTCTGTGAAGTTTTTGGACGGATTCCAGTTAATCGCCAATGCGGCGTTGTCGAAAAACTATTTCCAAAGCGGTAAGACATTCCTGCCATACAACATTGAGACGATAGACACTATCATCACGATTGACCTGAAGGAAAATCCAATTGCCGGCTTTCCTTCGGTTATGATTAATTCTGTTTTGAACTATACCTCAGAGAAAGTGTTTCTGCAGTTAAGCGCAAAATATGTCGGATCCTTTTATTCGGATAATTACGGACAGGGACTGGAAGAATTGAGCCAAAAGTTTCCGGGAATAATTGCTTATCCCGATAACCGGAATGACGCGTACATCGCAACAGATCTTTTAGTGTCATATTCCGCCAATTTGTTTTCAGTTCACTCTCCCTCGAAGGTATACCTGAAGATAAATAACGTAATTGACTCCTTTTATTCGATGAATGCAATCGGAGGGGAGTTCTTCCCGGCAGCAGAAAGAAATGTGCTGTTCGGGGTCGAGATAGGCTTGTTTTGAAGAAATGAAAAACTAGGATGAAAACAGCAAAACCGGATAAATGTATTATTATCGCGGGGGGAAATCCTCCGGCAAAGTCCCTTGTAAAACGTTTGATACGTATGGGATATACAACTGTAGTAGCAGCGGACGGGGGATATCACAATGCTAAAAAAGTTGGCGTGACTCCTCATTATGTCATAGGAGATTTTGATTCGGTAGGGAAGATACCGGAGCACGATTTGAAGTTAATGAAAATTATCCGGTACAGAAGACAAAGCGACACAGATGTAGAAAAGTGTATCAAATTTCTCGCTTCGAAAGGCGCGAGAGAGTATGTTCTTTTAGGAGGAATTGGGGACAGGTTGGACCATTCAGTGGCCAATCTTGGGTATCTTCTTAAGTATTCTGAAGTTATGCCAGGGACTTTGTTTTTCGGGGGTTCGTTTGTAAAAGTATATGAGAATAACATCAGATTAAATACTGTAAAAGATGAAATTATATCAATTTATGGCTTTTCAGATAGAGTCAGGGTTACATCCGACGGATTAAAGTTTCCTCTCAGGAATTCTTCTCTGACATTCGGTATTCAGGAAAGTACGAGCAACAGAGCCGCCGGGAAATCCGTGGCTCTTAAAATCAAAAACGGGAAGATTTATGTAATCCGATCATCAGATTCCTTCTTCTTATGATTACATTATCACTCGCGGATATCGTCATTATCCTTGCCTTTTTTGTCGTATCAACAATGATCGGCATTTTGGGAGCACGGGGGACGGGTTCAAAAAAGAGAGACTACCTTCTCTCAGGCGGGAAAATCGGACTTACGTTGTTTGTTATGACGAATGTCTCCACCTGGTACGGAGGGATTCTTGGGGTGGGGGAGTATAGTTTCCGTTACGGGTTGGCTTCCTGGTTCACTCAGGGGTTACCCTATTACATTTTCGCGGTTGCCTTTGCATTCTTATTTACAAAAAAGATCAAAGCCAAAGATTTTTATTCTATTCCCGATGCGATCAGCCATACTTACGGCAGCAGAGTTGCAAGGACAGCATCCGTTCTGATTTTCTTCCTTGTCTCACCGGCGCCTTACCTTTTGATGGTGGCTTATTTGTTAATGGTCATTTTCCAAATTCCGCTTTATGCCGGACTGATTCTTTCATTTTTTATTTCCGCCGCGTACCTCTTCAAAGGGGGGTATAAGGCTGATGTACTGACAGATGCTTTTTTCTTCATCATAATGTTTTCCGGGTTCGCAGTATTTCTCTTTATTCTTGTTTCCAATTTCGGCGGTTTGGATTTCCTTATGGAGAATTTACCAGTTCAGCACCTCGAACTTACGGGAGGAATGCCTTTTCCGGTTATTCTCGTCTGGTGGTTTGTGGCATTATGGACTTTTGCCGATCCCGGATTTTATCAGAGGGTCGGAGGCGCCGTAAGCTGGAGAGTTGCCCGGAACGGAATAATAATTTCAGTTTTCTTCTGGTTTATTTTTGACATCCTGACAAACGGGGTAGGCTTATACGGCAGGGCGGTTATGCCCGGATTAAAGCAGCCGGTCCTCACTTTCCCTTTGTTAGCAGAGAAAGTATTAAGCAGCGGGCTGAAAGGTTTTTTTATAATCGCGTTGCTTGCGACAATACTTTCCACATTGAACAGCTTCCTTTTTTTAAGCGCTGTGACATTCGGGAACGACCTGTTTCCCGCAAAGAATGGATCAGATAATGAAAAAAATACTATCTCGAGAGTTAAAATCGGATTGATAGTTAGCGGGGTTTTCGCGATAGCACTATGCCTCTACATACCCTCTGTGATAGAAATATGGTATACTGTCGGCAGCATCTGCATACCGGGAATAATTCTGCTCATTTTCTCAAGCTATTTCCCGGGATTCAGAATCAATAAAGCTTTTGCGATTATTGAATTAACCGGGGCTACCATAATTAGCCTCGGCTGGCATTTACTCAGGCAATACGGAATTCTTACCGCATTCTTAAATAATGTTGAACCGATGATTACCGGATTAATCTTCGCTGTAATAATACATCTGGCAGGGATGAAACAAAAAATACGGACTTAATTTCAGGTTGATTATCATTGGGAAGGAAGATAATCCAAAGGAAAAAAATAAGAAAAAAGGCTGTACAGTACCGGACTGCGCAGCCTTTTTAGTAATAATTAAGGGAGTAAAATCGCTGTTGCAATAACAGTGGTCCAGATTCCCGTTCTGTCGCCTTCAGCGGACTGAGTGATATTAAACGAGCGGACTATTTTACCTGACATTTTATAAATATTTTCTCTCTCGCTCCAATCAGTATCGGGATTAAATTCAACGCCGAGCGTGGTTGCGAGCATCGTAGCCGCAAGATCTTCAGCGTAATCACCCGCTACCTTTTCCGGCTCGCCGAAAGGATGATGTTCAGAAAGATATCCGTACATTTCGGGATCAGCTGGCAGGGCAACACCGATTGATGATGCAATAAGCCTGTTGGGTTCATTTGTCGAGTTTCTGGCCATTACACAAAATGTAATCTGGCCGGGGGTAAGAAGTTTTAATCCTTCTTCTTTTGATATGCGTTTACAGCCAGTAGGATATATACTGCTGACAGTAACGAGGTTACACTTTTCAATACCCGCATTTCTGAGAGCTAACTCAAATGATGCAAGATATTCTTTGTGACGGCCTACCCCTTTTGTAAAGAAAATTTTTGAGGGTACATACAATTTATCATCTCCGTTTCTATTTGTTGGTTATTCGAATAAATTTTCTTTTTCCGACTTTTAAAATATTATCTTTTTCTATTATAACCGTTGTTGACGGGTCGGAAATTTTCTGATTATTAAAAGTTACGCCGCCTTGCTGTACGAGCCTGCGTGCTTCGCTTTTTGACGGCGCGAAACTTACCTGTGTGATCAGGTCCGTGATTGAAATATTACCATTCGCCCGGGTCCATTCCATTTCCGGAATTTCATCAGGGAGTTCTTTCTTTATAAAAATCCTGTCAAATTCTTCTTCAGCTTTAACTGCTTCTTCCGGAGTATGGTAAAGGGAAACAATTTCCCGGGCGAGCCTTCTCTTAAGGTTGCGAGGATTCGTTTCGGGCTTTTCTAATTCCTCTTTTATGAGTTGCAGATCGCCTTTACTGACAGCAGTTACCAGTTCAAAGTAAGTGAGAATAAGAGAGTCAGCAATAGATAAAGTTTTACCGTACATCTCCTTTGGAGACTCGGATATTCCGATGTAATTGCCGTAGGACTTGCTCATCTTTTCAACGCCGTCAGTTCCGACCAGCAGCGGCATCGTCAGGATGACCTGAGGTTCGATGCCTGATTCACGCTGAATATCCCGGCCGACCAGCAAATTAAATTTCTGATCAGTTCCGCCGAGTTCAACATCGCTTTTAATTGCTACTGAGTCCATTGCCTGAGCAAGCGGGTAGAGGAATTCGTGTACGGAAATCGGTTCGCCGTTTTTATATCTCTTGGTGAAGTCATCGCGTTCCAGCATCCGGGCCACTGTATATTTTGAAGCGAGGCGAATAACATCTTCAAATGACATCTTAGCGAGCCATTCTGAGTTATGAACTATCCTGGTCTTATCAGGGTCGAGAATTTTAGCAGCCTGTTCGAAATAGGAGCGGCCGTTCGCCCGTGTTTCCTCAAGTGAAAGCGCCGGACGGGTTACACTTCTGCCGGTGGGATCGCCGATCATTCCGGTGAAGTCTCCAATGATTAATATAGCCTGGTGCCCAAGCTGCTGAAATTGTGCAAGTTTTCTGATGACGACTGCGTGTCCGATATGAAGGTCAGGGCGGCTGGGATCGCAGCCGAGTTTGATATTCAGCGGTTCCCCGGATTTGAGCGACCTCTCCAGTTTCATAACAAGTTCATCTTCCGGTATTATTTCGGAAGCGCCCCTGCGGATAAGATCCATCTGTTCGTTAATTGGAGGAAAAGATGTTTTCAATTTATGTAAGATTTCTCCGGATTAATAGATTCGTTATTTGATCTTGTGTTTGCCTTCAAATTCCCTCTGAAGGTCCCGTTTAGCAATGGTTTCGCGTTTATCGTACGATTTCTTTCCTTTTGCCAACGCTATTTCGACTTTTACTTTATTGCCTTTGAAGTAAAAAGAGAGGGGTATCATTGTGAGCCCTTTTTCATTTACCTTTGACCGGAGTTTTCTGATCTCGGCGGCTTTAAGCAGAAGTTTTCTTTTTCTTTTCGGATCGTGGTTGAAACGGTTTCCTTCGGTGTACTCATTGATATGCGTTCCGATCAGCCAGACTTCATCTCCTTCAAATTCAACGTAACTGTCCGTAAGGCTGATTTTTCCCTGCCGCAAAGATTTAACTTCAGTTCCCACCAGAACGATCCCGGCTTCGATTGTTTGAAGAATAAAATACTCAAACCGCGCTTTACGATTCTCGATTATTCTTCTTATATTTTCGTCTTGAGACATTGAAAATTCAAAAACACAAAATTATTTTTAATTAGAGAATAAAACAAGCAATTAATAAATCACATCTTAAAAAACTTCCGCATTCCAAAACCGGGCAGAATTTGAGAATAAATGATTTACAGGTATAAATAGTGAAAAATATTTCGTCAATTCTGGTATTTACAGTTTTAATACTGGCCATTCAGGTATTTCCGCAGTCATTGAAGCCTGTTCCGTCTGAAAAGGGGACCAGGTTCTTCTTCAGTTCTTTGAAGCCCGACACTATCAAGTCTGTTGCGGTAGCGGGTACTTTTAATAAATGGGAACCCGGGATGTATACTATGACTTTCGATAAGGCCACAAAAACCTGGTCTGTCGACGTTCCTCTCGCAAACGGTATTGAATATATGTATAAACTCGTGATTAACGGGCAATGGTGGATCACTGACCCGAATGCTCCTGATGTGACGGAGGATGAATGGAGAAACGGAATAATAATTCCTCAAAGATTCGGCGCTCCGTTTGTCGAGCGTATCTTCCCGCCAAAGAATAAAAGAATATCAGCTCTTCCGGTAGTTACTGCAATACTAAAAAGCAACAATGCGGATATTGATGAAAAAAGTATAAAAATCAAACTCGACAATAAAGACCTGAATTTTAAGTATGACATCAAGAAGATCGAGTTAAAGGCTGAAATAAAAGAAGAAATCGCAGACGGGGAGCACAAAATTTGGCTCTCATTCTCAGATAAAAACGGAAACGTAAACGACGGTTTCACTTCTCTGTTTTTTCTGGACAGATACATCAGGGAGATCAGTACCCCTGCATTTTTTGACAGTGCAGTTATCTATGAAATCTTTATCAGGAAATTCTGTGATTCAGACGGTGACGGAATAGGTGATTTTAACGGTTTAACATCCCGTCTCGGTTATCTTCAGGATACACTTGGCGTAAATACCTTGTGGCTTATGCCCTGGAATGAATCGACTACCGATCACGGTTATAATGTTGTTGATTATTTCTCCGCGGAAAAAGATTACGGAACTTATGACGACTACACAAACTTTATCGATAACTGCAAGAAACGTAGTATTAAAGTTCTAATGGATTTTGTAATTAATCATACGGACAGCACACACCCTTATTTCCTTGATTCATATAATAATCCTCAGAGTAAGTTCACTTCCTGGTATCAGTTCATCAATTCATCAAACACCGACTGGAACCACTTCGGAATTGAACGCAAGATGCCTAAACTTAATTTTGAGAGTAAGGAAGTCCAGGAACATTTTATACACGTCGCGAAATTCTGGATGGATCCAAACTCTGACGGTGATTTCTCTGACGGTATTGACGGGTTCCGTTGTGACGCGGCAAAAGAAGTGCCGCACACTTTCTGGAGCAGGTTCAGAAGGGAAGTGAAAAAGGTTAACAAGGATGTTTTGCTTCTCGGAGAAGTATGGGATAATGCATATTTCCTGATTCCTTTTTTTAAGGAAGAATTTGATATGCTTTTCAATTATCCTATGTATTACGGCATTGAGAGTTACATACTTCAAAAAGATATCCGGAGCCTCAGGAAGCGGCTTATGGAACCGGAGGAATTATATCCTGCCGGATCTCAGTATGCTAATTTTCTTTCAAATCACGATAATGACCGGCCGCTGAGCAAGTTCCGGGGAAATAAGAATCTGACGAAGATGGCGTTAGCCATTATTTTCTCACTGCCGGGCACGCCGATGATATATTATGGGGATGAACTTGGTTATACCGGATTACTTCCTCCCGAGAATGTGAGGCAGAATTTTGAATGGTCAAAACTTTCAGGCGCAATGAATGATACTTTGTCATTACTGCATTACTATACTGACCTGATCAATATGCGTGAGCAGCATCCGGCGCTGTGGAAAAGGCACAGCAAAAAAGATCCTTCACTTTATGTTTTAGATACAAAGGAGAAGGAGATCTTGTGTTTCCTAAGAACGGACGGTGAAAAAGCTTTCCTTTTCATCGGGAACAATAATAGTGAAGCAATTTCCACTCTTAATATCTCAATGAAAAATCTTCCCGTTAAGTTGAAAAATTCACTAATAAATTATTCAACGGTTTTTGACGGCAGCGGATACGTCAATGATGATAATAAAAGCATTTTGGTCAGAAAGAACAATTATTTAACTTTAAAAGACTTTCTCATTGAAAAAGAATCATTTAAGATAATCGAATTACAATA
Source organism: uncultured Ignavibacteriales bacterium (assembly GCA_903843135.1). Taxonomy (GTDB): domain Bacteria; phylum Bacteroidota; class Ignavibacteria; order Ignavibacteriales; family Ignavibacteriaceae; genus JABWCL01. The sequence goes on from CAIMOS010000016.1 coordinate 8,728, forward strand.
AGCATAAATTCTTGATGAAAATTACACATTACTTTTTTCTTCTCTTTTTAGTAACACTTACATTTTGGGGATGCAGCAAAAGGGAGGCGCCGGAAGAAATAGTTATCTGGCATACTATGCGTCCCGAAGAAACCCGGCAGTTGCAAAGCCAGATCGATGAATTCCAAAAACAAAATCCCGGAATTAAAATAATTCAACTCTTCAAAGAAACTGAAGAGATGAGATCGGGCTTTATCGTCGCGGCGATCGGCGGGCAGGGACCGGATCTTGTATACGGCCCGGCGGACCAGATCGGGCCGTTTGAGGAAATCAATATTATCAAACCGCTTAATACAGTTTTTCCGAAAGAATTTATTGACCAGTTTAATCAGAAAGCGCTTATCTATTCAAAAGGGAGGTTGCTCCAGATTGCTGATAAACTCGGGAATCATTTAACTTTAGTCTATAACAAAAAACTCGTTAAAGTTCCTCCTGTTACTGATAAGGAACTTATAGAATTAGGCAAGAAACTTACCATTGATAAAAACGGTGACGGAAGGCCTGATCAGTACGGTTTGGTGTGGAATTACACCGAACCATATTTCTTTGTCCCTTTCCTTACAGGATTTGGCGGGTGGGTGCTTGACAGCCTTAATAAACCTACCTTAAATACGCCTGAGATGATCAAGGGACTCAATTTTATAGCTGATCTCCGTGATAAATATAAGATCATTCCGAATGAGGCTGATTATAATGTTGCTGACGCTCTCTTCAAAGAGGGCAGGGCAGGCATGATAATTAACGGTGACTGGTCCTGGTCAGGTTATGGCGAGTCCGGAATCGATTACGGCATTACACCTCTGCCATTCATAACAGAATCCGGCAAATATTGTGCGCCGATGATTTCACCGAAGGGTTACTCTATTAACATCAACGTTAAAGATGACAAACTGCAGAAGATTAGGAAGTTTCTCGAGTATGTTCTTAGTCCCGATCAGCAGCTTGCAACAACGCTTAAAACAAAAACTTTTCCGACGGCGGTAGCTTTATATAACCACCCTGCATTGTTAGGTGATTCAGTCCTGCAGAATTCAAGAAGGCAGATTGATCTTGGTATAGCTCTGCCGATCGTGACCGAAATGAGGGCGATCTGGGATGCAATGCGTCCGGCATATCAGGCGGTGCTTGGCGGTTCGATTACCGCCCCGAAGGCCGCGGAGGAAATGCAAAAGGCTGCGATTGTAAAGATCAAAGAATTGCGGGAAGATATTTACGATCCTGTCGGGGGACTAATTGTACAGATTTTGTTATTTGGATCCGTTGCGGCATTAATTTTTTATCTCCGCAAAACTATTGTTGCATTCTTTAAGAATCTGAGTAAAGACAAATTTGCATATGCGCTGGCACTGCCTGCCATTGCAATAATGTTCGCGGTAATTTTCTATCCGTTTGCGTATAATATTGTTCTTAGTTTCTCCAATATGAGCCTCGCACATATTAATGACTGGACGATCGTCGGATTTGCTCAATATCTTCAGGTGTTCAAAGAACCACAGCTTTATACGATTTTTCTGAAAACGCTCATCTGGACATTTGCGAACATTTTCTTCCACGTTTTAATTGGAGTCACTTTAGCGCTTCTGCTGAATAAAAAACTGCCGGGTACTCCGGTTTTTAGGACACTCCTGATTCTTCCCTGGGCAGTTCCGCAGTATATCGTAGCTTTAACCTGGAGAGGAATGTTCAACTACGAGTATGGGTCAATCAACTTGATTCTGACACACTTCCTGTCGATGTCGCCAATCGAATGGCTTAAATCTCCTGTGGAGGCATTTGTGGCAGTTATAATTACCAATATATGGCTCGGCTTCCCGTTTATGATGATAATTGCTCTTGGCGGGCTTCAGAGCATTCCGCAGGAGTTGTATGAAGCCGCCGATATTGACGGCGCAAAGTGGTTCCACAAACTTAAGAATATTACAATACCGCTGATTAAGCCTGTAATGATCCCTGCCATAACTCTCGGCGTGATCTGGACATTCAACAACCTGAATGTAGTCTGGCTCGTCAGTAATGCAGGCGAACCGTCTGACCAGACTCACATCCTGGTTTCATATGTATACAAAGCCGCATTCAATTTATACAGATACGGTTACGCGGCCGCATTTAGTGTCGTGCTATTCCTGATATTACTATCGTTTGGCCTGACGTTCCTGCGTAAGACAAAAGCAACTGAATCTGTTTATTAATGCGTGAGATTAAGATGAACAAGAAAAACTATATCGTTAATTTTTTCACATACCTGTTTCTGATATTTTTCACAGTGATAGCATTATATCCAATCATAAATGTGTTCACCATTTCGATCAGGCCGGGAAACAAACTTCTTTCAACTTCGCTTGCGATAATTCCTGACGGCGCGACATTCAAGCAGTATGCGGAATTATTTACAAACCGCCCTTTTATGCTATGGGTATGGAACTCAACCATCGTTTCGGCAGTGGTTACTTTTACAGGCGTGGCGCTTGCATCAACAGCAGGGTACGCATTGTCGAGGTTTCAGTTTGTCGGAAAGCAGAGCAGTATGCTTGCGTTGTTAACTACACAGATGTTTCCGGCAACTATGCTTTTATTACCAATGTATATAATGCTCATCAAACTGGAACTTATCAACAGTTATCTCGGCATCATTATCGTTTACTCTGCAACGGCGCTTCCTTTCTGTGTCTGGCAGATGAAGGGATATTATGATACTATACCGTTCAGCCTTGAAGAAAGCGCGAGGATAGACGGATGCACGCGGTGGCAGGCGTTTTATAAAATTATCTTTCCGCTTGCCGCACCTGCGCTTGTTATCACGGCTTTATTCTCCTTTATGACTGCCTGGTCGGAGTATATAGTTGCCGCACAGGTTTTGCAGGATACGCAATTATATACATTACCCTTGGGTTTGAAATCATTTGAATCAAATATGTCCACTGAATGGGGGCTTTATGCCGCTGCATCATTGGTGGTCAGCATACCGGTTGTAGCTTTATTCGTGATACTTAGTAAATGGTTAGTATCAGGTCTTACTCTTGGAAGCGTGAAAGGATAATCAGATAATTTTATGTTAGAGATTCAAAAAAAACTTACCAACTCATTCTATATACTTCTTAGTTTACCCGCGACAGCAATGGGTTTCGCCTTGTCTGTGCAGATAAGCGCGCTAAGTTGGATACTCGGCACCAGGTACAATCTTAATTTGGAAGAGATCGGGTTCGTTTGGGCGGCCGGTCCTTTGGCCGGAATTTTCGGGCAGGTGATTGTCGGTTTGATCAGCGATAAAGCCTGGTTCTGGGGCGGAAGAAGAAGGCCATTTGTGCTGATTGGCGGCCCGCTGGCCGCATTGATGCTGATCGCACTACCGAATATAGATTCTATCAGTTCGGTCTTGGGAATCAGCAACCTGATTATAGTTGCATTGATTGTTGCCTTAACACTTGATCTATCAATAAATATTAGTTTTAACCCGACCCGTTCAATAATTGCGGATGTAACTCCGGAGGGAATAGCCCGGACCAAAGGGTATACCTGGATGCAGACAATTTCAGGTTTTTTTGGTGTAATGGCGTATCTGATCGGCGCGACGGTCGGGAACTATACGCTGATTTATTCGGGATCATTAATAGTCTTATTATTCTCCATAATCCCAATGTTTTTTATTTATGAGCCGAGGGAACTTGTATCCTCTGTTGATAACGATCAAAAAGTTGCCGGCGAAACTAAAACAAACTGGGGTCAGCTCCTGACTCTCTTTACTGCCCACGGGTTCTCATGGATCGGTGTTCAGACTATGTTTGTCTTCATCATCGCTTTCGTGCAGCAAAACCTAAAGCCCCTAAACAATTTTGAGACAGGTCAATTTATCTCCATTTCTTTTGCTGTCCTGAATACCGTCGGATTCCTCGTACCGGTATTTCTATTAGAACCTGTATCTGAGAAAATCGGGAGAATCAAGGTTCACATAATCAGCATTTTTATTATGGCCATCGGATATTTTTTTATTGCCTATACCGTTTTTTCAAGTTTTATGTTATATTTATTAATGCTTATAGTTGGAATCGGATGGGGAGCAATCGTAAGCCTTCCTTTTGCAATACTGAGTGAAAAAGTTGACAAAACACGAATGGGTTTCTTTATGGGCATTTTTAATTTGTCTGTGGTTATACCCCAGCTTTTAGTCAGTCTTTTTATTGGCGGCATCGTTCAAGATATGGCAGACAAAAGCAATATCTTCCTAATTAGTGGTATCTCCCTCACTGTATCGGGGTTCTTATGGTTACTTGTAAAAGAAAAAAATAACGGATAATAACTTATCCATTCTTTAATAAATACATTCTCCGGAGTAATAATGAAGATTCGTTTTACCCTTTTCATTGTGATTCTTTGTACGGTTTTCACAATGGCACAAAGAAGGAACACCACAGAGCCAAAAGCCTGGTCTCGTATAGCTGCAGATACCCGCGCCACAACGGCGTTGATCACTGATTATACGAATTATGTTCAGGCTCCGCAGGTTCCCACAATTCACAGACTGAAAGGTATTGAGGCTATTGTATATCCTAATTACCGTCCGTGGCCGACTACTAACTCAACTCAGTCGGAGATGAGTATAGATATAAGTCCGGCTAATAGTCAGGTAATATTTTGCTCTGCCAATGCTACTAATAACCCTGTAACAACTATTTACGGTACAGGTGTTTATTATACAACCAACGGCGGAACGAACTGGGCAGGCGGAGATAATCCTCCGTTTGGCACAAATTCCGGGGATCCGGCGGCCTCATTCGCAGCAAACGGAAATATGTATGTCGGATTTATTGACGGCGGCGCAAATGACGGTGGTCAGGGTGTTGCTGTTTCTACGAACAATGGAACGACCTGGGGCAGGTACATCGTTGCTCCCAGGCCCACAAGTACATCGGATATGCTGGATAAAAATCATCTCGTAGCGGACAAAAAAGCGGGAAGCCCGTTTGCTAACCGTGTATATGCCGCCTGGACCTGCTTCATTACAGGAAACGCAGCTGAAAATGAAATTGAAGTAAATTATTCTACAGACAACGGCCAGACCTGGACCGGAAGGACGAACATAAGCGGCGCATTGAATGCCGGAAGCCATAATCAGGGCATTAACCTGCAGACAGGACCGAACGGACAGGTTTACGCTGCCTGGGCGGTATATGATCAATGGGCCTCAGGTTCATATGGTGAAGATGCAATCGGATTTAACGTGTCGACAGACGGCGGAGCTACCTGGGGAACCCCCAAGAAAGCATATACTGCCGCAAACTTTGGTATCAGAGGAAACCTTACAAGTAAAGCCAGCATCAGAGTTGCTTCATTCCCGTCTATGGCCGTTGACCGCAGCGGCGGAGTTAACAACGGAACCATCTATATAACTTGGCCGCAAAA
>CAIMOS010000017.1 GCA_903843135.1 uncultured Ignavibacteriales bacterium
ATAGGGATTTTGCTAATATTTTAACCAAATAAATTGTAGCGCAGCTCGCGAGCTGCACCACATTATTTTTGCGGGCTTCGAAGGGCTCCGGATTTTTTATTTAATCAGCTGCATCTTTCGTGGTATATACTCCTGACTTCTGACGGGCAGCGAAAAGTTGAGGAGCAGTTCCTGTAAGTGGTTGGAATATAAGGACTTACTTTTTTTGCATTTTAGAAAAACCGCACTAACGATTAATTTGGGGTATGTTTTCAATTGGAGAATTGAGCAGTAATTCCGTATGAGCAAGAGTGATTTGCGGACCCGACCGATTTTTCATCATAAAGAGGAGGCGATCCGTTCTCATATTCTAATTTGTTTTACTGCGTTGATTATGGAGAAATATTTGGAACTGACTACTAAAATGGCGTTGCCGAGAATAAGGGATTTAATATGGGATATTACCGAAACTCACATTCAAGATGATTTAACGAAGAAAGTCTTTTCTTTTTCTACCCTAACGGACGAAATATGGGATAGTCCGCTTGCCGATTTAATTTTGGCTTGGAAGATCTTACCGCACTAACCGTCAGAAGTCAGGAAGGATTTACGGATTATCTTGCGAAACCGATCATTAAAAATGAACTTCGGGAACGTATTGCATCGCTTTTGAAGAAACTGGGATACACAATCTCGCAATAGGGATTTTGCTAATATTTTAACCAAATAAATTGTAGCGCAGCTCGCGAGCTGCACTACATTATTTTTGCGGGCTTCGAAGGGCTCCGGATTTTTTATTTAATCAACTGCATCTTTCGTGTTATAAACTTATCGCCCGATTCAATTGTATAAAAATATATTCCCGATGCGAAGCTTCCGGCGTTAATTCTCACCGTGTGGTTACCCTTCTGCATCAATCCGTTTACCGGAACGGCCACTATTTCACCAAGTAAATTGTAAACGGAAAGTTTTGCGGGGCCGTCAAACGGAAGAGAAAACCTGATCGTGGTTGACGGATTAAAAGGATTCGGGTAGTTCTGTGAAAGATAAAAATCACCCGGGGTTACAGCTTCCTCTGCGGAAGTTATAATATATGATGAGTTAAGAGTAAAACGGAATTTATCCTGCGGCGTTAAAGGGCGTGCCGTAAGAACAAAATTTGTATCACCAATTCCCGGCATAATTATAGGGCCGCCGGGCAGAACGCCGGTAAGCTGCGCGTGGGTGTTAAATCCGGTTACCTGGTAAGGCGGAGGAGTTAAGAATATGATATCTTCACCCGGGTCCCATTTGAAATTGCGCGTTGCGGCGCTTTCTTTAACCAACAGTGTGCATTTCTGGTTTTGCGTAATGTCCCTTGCCGTAAACGGAATCAGAATATTTTTTGTTCCGCTTGTACTGAGGGCCGTGTCCAGCGGAGAACTGTATTGGCCGGTAGGGAGTGTGTCAGTACTTCCCCATACCATTACGATGTCAACCGGAGCTATTTTCTTAACTCCGGTTAAAGACGCGGTTACATTAAAATTCAGATTTGTACCGCTTGTTTTCTTAAAGTAAGAACCGGATTCGTCAATCCCAAGTTTATAAACCGGAATATATTCAACCGCGCACCCGTCGAACAGGGGAGTTAAATAGAAATTATTATTTCCTTTATTCAGCGGGAATGACTGTACCTTCACGGTATTAGTGTTAATATCTTTGATTGTAGAGTACAGCGAGTCGTTGCTTGCGGTTGTATCAAAACTTATCTCATACTGGTGCCCGGTGAATTGCGTGGAATCTACCGCGTGTACGAAAACTTTTCCCGTTCCCGTCCCGCTTGGATGAGAATAACTTGATACGCCGAAAATGCCGTACGGTACATTGGGCCGGACTTCTCTGCTGATGATGTCGTAATCATTTCCATATTGGTTCCAGCTTGACCAAACGGCCCGGATTTTATCTGAGCCCGTGGGGATAAAATCAGGTTCCCACTGATAAGACGTTGTGTAATCATTAACGCGGGTCTCGAATGTATAAGCCGTGTTGTTCTCATCGAGAAATATTGTGTAAACGCCTTCGCGGCTGCCGTCCTGTTTCCAGCTTGACCATACAACCGCGACGTTCTCGCCGTTTAGTTTATGGATCTTCGGAAGCCACTGATACTGCGCGGTGGTTTTGTTTACCCTTCTTTCATTCCCGGATTTTGAACCGTCTGAGTTAAAGCGTTGAATATAAATACCGCCGTCCTCGCCGTCCTGCTCCCAACTGACCCACACAACAGCGAAAGAATTATCGTCGAATACAGTCAGATCGCCGAACCACTGGAAATCTCTTATGTACGTATTAACCAAAAGCTCGCCGGTGAGAGGAGTACCTGTTGAAGAGAACATTCGCATATACAAAGAATATCCGGACGGTGAATCCGTGTCCTGTTTATAAGATTCCCAGATGACAATAAATTTACCGTCTGGCGTGAACTTTACCCTCGGCCTGGTCTGGCTGTATGCTGTAGTAGTGTTCACGGCGAATTCCGAACCCGTTTTATTTCCATTGGCATCGAACATCTGCCCATACACACCGCGGTCAGAGCCGTCCTGGAACCAGGAATCCCACACAATAACGAATGAACCGTCTTCCCGTATTGCTGCGGCAGGATTCGATTGGGTGTTTGTAAGAGTAGTGTTCGCGGTTGACTCAATCGTCAGAGGTAAGCCGTTGGTGAATCTGGCGAATTTAATATCATAAAAACTCGCAGTATCTGTGTATGAAGCCCAGGTAATTACTGCCTTGCCCTGTCCGTTCATTGCGATCGCGGGTTTTTCCTGTTCCCCCGCGGTATTTGAGTTGACGGTTATTTCTCCGCCGATTTTTCCGCCGGAAGGATCGAACAGCTGCATTCTTATGTCAGTCTTATCCACTCTGTTGCCCGGAAGAACCGTTGTCCAGGCAACAATAAAATTTCCCGCATTATCGCGCGCGATTGCCGGAGACTTTTGGGTGCTGTCCGAAAATGTATTTACAATCATCTCGTTCTGGGCAGAAAGGGGAGCGAGTAATAAAACAAAAAAAGAAATTATGTATAAAATATTTTTCATATCCCGTCCTCCTTATTTCATCTGAAAATCTAATAACGGATAACCGGAAGCGGGGGAGTAAGTATAATGCCACCACTCCGAGGTATACAAAGTGAAGCCGCCGACCTGTGTCATCATCGTTTTAAGAAGAAGCCGGTTCGCGATAACATTTGCAGGGAGGTTGGTATAATCGTGGCTTGCCTCCTCGCCGAACCAATCGAACACAGTCGGCATCTGCAGTTCAGCACCGGTGGCATAATCTATCAGCGAGACGTCAATCGCGCCGCCGCGGTTATGAACAGAGCCGCTCGCGGGATCGGCAACATATATGGGATTCGGGAAAATCTCAAACATCAGGTACTGGACCGCACGCGGCCGGTAGGCATCGTAGATCTTCAGCCCGATCCCCCGCGGATAACTGATACCGTTATGGCTCGTGATTTTTCTCAGGCTGTCCTGAACAATTTTCAGTTTAAGGACCGCGCCCAACGCAAGGTAAGCCTCATCTATGGTATATAGTTTTTGATGAGTGAAGTTATCCGTGGTGTTATATTTCAGGTCCATTGCGATATCGGGAATAAGCTGTTTAACGGGAACCAGTTCTTCCCTTGCCGTCTGCGCCTTTACCCCGCTGAAAATAAACGCCGCTGTAAACAGGAATATATATATTCTAAACATACGGATAATGACCGGTGTTGTGATAAAATAGTAAACTAAATGTAAGAAATCCCCCTGAAAAAGGGAAAGTTATAAGGAAGGATTTTGCGGGTTGCTGTCCAGATTTTTCTTATACCAAATGGCAAATTTCAGAAGCTGCTGCCCTCCGTTGAAACCGCATTTTTCGGAAATATTTCTTCTTATAGTATCAACGGTGCGCTTGCTGATTTCGAGTTTATCGGCAATTTCAAGGCTTGTAAAACCCTCGGCAAGAAGCATCACAATATCCGTTTCCCTCTTTGTAAGGCGGTATTTTTTCAGGTCATACATCTGCTCTTCTTCATCAAGCCTGCGCGCGAGTGTGTCTAATTTTTTGAGAGTGTAATCGGGGCCAAAGTAAATATCACCCGACAACACTGCGTTGATGGCATACATCAGTTCGCCGAGAACGATGTTCTTGCTAATGTAACCGCGTGCGCCGGCCTCATACGCGCGTGCCCTCATTATTTCGTTATCGTGCTGAGAAAGAATAATCGCTTTTAATTTTTTGTCGGTTTCTTTTATGCTGCGTATTGTTTCAATGCCGTTTCTTGCGGGCATTTCGACATCAATCAGCAGGATATCCGGATTGAGAGGAAAATAATCATCTTCACATTCTTCACCGTTCTCTGCTTCACCGACAACAAAAATGTTTTTTTGTGTCTGAAGCAGAGCAATGAGCCCTGAGCGGAAAAGCTTATGGTCATCGGCAACCATAACTCTTACCGGGTTGTTACTGAATGTATCGTTTCTGTTGCTGAGCATTTTATCTTATTGCAAGATACTACTGTCTGAAATATGATTTGTAGGTATAATATACGTATTTACTTTATGCTATTGCGCTCTAATACGTATGGAAAAAATAACACCAAAATACTATGTTTACATATACGTTACCAAGACGTTCGGGGGGCACTAACAGGGGGAGGCGGATTTGAGGAGGTGCTTCCCACCTCCTTCAGCTCCGTAAAAACCTCACATTTTCAAAGGCCCCTTTGTTTTCCTCATAATAATCTCACTGCTTCCCGGAATTATATAATCTTTAATCTCGCCGATTTTTTCATATCCGAGACGGTTATAGAATCTTACAGCGCCGTAGTTAAAATCGGAAACACACAAAAATACATTTTTTGTAATTGGAAAGATCAGTTCCTCGGCGAACTGCATCAGTTTCTCACCGATCTGCGTTGAGCGGTACTCTTCTTTTACTGCAATCCTTTTGATGTATCCGGGCAAACTCCCTTTAAGAGTAATTGTAACAAATCCGGCGGGGCCTTCTTTGGTATTAGCTATATAAGTGTGGTTATCGGGATCTTTCAGTGTGGCAACTGCTTCGGCGAAGGTTGTGCCAAGACGGAGCCACGGTTCGCTCGAAATCATAATTTCCGCGCATTGCGAAATTTCAGCTTCGGTTTTAATAGTCTCAATCATTTTTATCCGGCCCTGAATTGATCGCCTTGCATCGTTTGGTTATCTCCAGAGGTCCCTGTAGTTTCTTTTCATTTGCTTTTGGGACTCAGGGGCATTATTAGCGGGTTCGAAAATATTTTTGTGCTTGCGCCGGGGCTTTGGCTGCGGCGCATCTTCCGTAGTCTCGTGTTTTTTAAAACTCTTCATTTCTTTTATCTCCCTGATCTCATCTTCAATCTTCGTATGTTCGTGAACGGGAGCCGGAGCTTCGGATTCTTTCGTCTGCTTCTTTAAATCGTTAACAACCTTAAACCCCCGCTGATTAAGCTCTTTGAGTTTCTGGCTGCTTTTCCTTTCGGCCATCATACCATAAGCCACGGAAAGCAGTATCGCGAAAAGCAAAAAACCGGAAGTGAAAATCAATATTTCAAAAAGCGTCATTAACTAATTTTACCTTATATAATTCTATATCGGAATATCCGACATTTTGCCCGAAAAAATAAGCCAGAATTTTGGTCAGGAACCGGGTTTTTTCTCCGATTTCATCTCAAAAATGCGCAGTATCCCGATCGTGACTAATGTGAAAAGGAAAAAAACAAACAGCATCCACGCCATACTCTGCACGGTGTTAATGACGACGCTGTATAATTCCAGGACCCATCGTTCATTCGTGAGTACTACGGGCCTGGAGTCGGGCGTTGCGGCAGGGAGGTATTTTTCCAGGTCCCATACCCGGATGCCTCCGGAAACTCCGACAACAAAGAGCGCGAATTGAATGAATTTTTTCCAACTTAAGGCAAGATCCTCGCCGACGATCCGGGTGAGTGTTTTAACCAGCGCGGTCCGGAAAATGTAAATTGTCAGCAAGGCGCAGAGAACGGCGACAACGAATGATGTCAGTAAAAGCCATAAAAACATAATCACTCCCGAATAAAATTAAGTTATACATATATAATAACTATTTGCCCGTTCCCGCGAAAACGCCTTTACGAAAATATTTTTGCATAAAAAGGAAGACGAAAAAAACAGGAACAAGCGCCAGTGCCGAACCGGCGGCAACGTAACGGTAATTATTCACAAATGTCCCCGTCATATAACTTAACCCAACCTGCAGCGTATAGTGCTCGCTGCTTTTCAGGACAACAAGGGGCCAGATAAAGTCGCCCCAGGTGCCGATAAAAGTAAAAATCACAAGTGTGCCTATCGCGGGTTTAGTCATTGGCATCATAACTCTCAGCCAAAGCTTAAAGAGGGAACATCCGTCCATCAGCGCTGCTTCTTCAATTTCTTTTGGGATGGAAAGGAAGGCCTGCCGCATCAGAAAAATCGAAAAGCCCTCAACCGCAAAGGGGATTATTACTCCGGCAAGCGTATCATCAAGTCCCGCGAAAAGTATAGTGCTGTAAAGCGGGATAATGATGATCTCTTTCGGTATCATCATCGATGCAAGTACCAGTCCGAAGAACAGCCCTTTGCCGGGGAAATCGAACCTTGCAAGGATAAATCCCGCGAGTGATGAGAGGAGAAGGTTCAATATCACGGTTGCCGAAACAACTATCAGGCTGTTGATAGTATATAGCCCGAAGCTGATATTGTTCCAGACGCCGGAATAGTTTTCGAAATTGAAAGAGCCGGGTATAAACGAAGGCGGGAAGGAAAATATCTCTTCCGCGCCTTTAAAGCTTGAACTAAGGAGCCAAAGAAATGGGACCGCCGCAATCAGCGCGAACAAAATAATAATTGTATATCGAAGTATCCTGCCGGTCATTATTCCGTTTTCCCGGCAGTTAGTTTTACATTGGCATAACTGAATGCGAGGGTAATTACAAAAAGCACAACCCCCGCCGCGGAACTGTATCCGAAATTAAATCTCTCAAAGGCTTCGGTAAATAAATAGTAAACAAGGGTCTTGTTCGACATCGGTGAGCCGGGGATCATTATATATAATTCCGTGAATATTTTAAGCGCGGAAGCGGATGAAATCACGAAGACCAGGATTATTGATGGTTTAAGCTGGGGGAGAAGTATGTACCAGGATCTCTGAAACTTCGTTGCGCCGTCAAGCTCTGCGGCTTCTTCCAGTTCCTTCGATACAAGCGCGAGCCCGGCAAGGAAGATCAGCAGATAATAGCCGAAGCCGCGCCAGACAGTTAATATCATAACGGAAAACATATTCTGCGGGGAGGCGCTTAACCATTTCACATTTTCAATTCCTGTTACCGAGAGAAGATAATTCAATAAGCCTGTGTCTTCGGCAAAGATCCATCGCCAGATGATACCGGCAATAACAAGCGGTGTAATAACGGGCAGGAAATATACCGTCCTGAAAAAGCGGTTGAAGCGTGTTTCTTCCCGGACGGCGATTGCGAGTGTAAGTGAGATAATTATCAGCACGGGAGTGACCGCAAGGTAAATG
>CAIMOS010000018.1 GCA_903843135.1 uncultured Ignavibacteriales bacterium
ATCTGTAATATTTAGGACTAATGATCCCGCTGAAAAAATTACTTATATAAAGTGAATAGTTTTTCAGAGCAGGTTTAAGAATTCCGGGGCTCGCAGGTGAGACCGAAGGCACACCTGCCTGAGAAAAGGCATAACCAATGAAGAATATGATCAAACCCGCAAATATTGTTAAGATAACCTTTACGAAGAGAGGCATCCGCAAAGACTCATACGAGTTACTTAATAATATTTTTAATATCTGATCTTCAGTTCTTTCGGGTGCCGGGGCCAACGGCAGTTTGTATAGTAGATGATGAATTTCTTTTAATTCATCCAGCCGGGTCCTGCACGATTCACAAATATGAATATGTGCTGATATCCCGCTGCTGACAGACGAACCGGTATCGCCGTCGAGATATGAATTCAAAAGTTCATCTGTGATATGGTTCATAATAATTCTTTTTCGAGTTTTAATTCCGAAATTTTATTCTTTAACGCCGTCCGCGCGCGGTAGAGCAAAACTTTAACGTTACTTACCGAATTGTTTGTCAGGCCGGCGATTTCTTCACAGTTATAACCGTTTATATAGAATAAAGTAATAACGGTCCCGTAGTTTTCAGGAAGCTGATCCACCAGTTCCGATAAAATCTCACTGATTGAGTTCCTGTCTCCGGTGTAGTTGAGTTCCGGCAGATTTTCCTTTTCATCGATTGAAATCAGTCCTTTATCATTCCTGCTGCGTTTGCTGTTAAGCCGGGTAATTGCAGTATTGTAAACTATCTTATAAAACCAGGTGCCGAAAGCAGATTCCTTTCTGAAGGAGCCAAGGTTCCGGTAAGCTTTTAAAAAGGAATCCTGCAGCGCTTCCTCAGCTTCCATCCGGTTCCGAAGCATCCTCAGAAGCAGAGAAAAGGCTTTAGTTTTGTATCTGTTAATGAGGGAAGTATAGTCGTTGACATTACCGCTCAATACAGACTCAATTATTTCCTGGTCACTGAGAGCTCTCATAAACGTTTTGACTAAAAATACGCAAAAAGGTTACACGGAAAATATTTTTCTTTCCGGTGTAACCTGCTCGCCGGTTTTTCAGTCTTAACCAATGAGAACATAATTTTAGAAAGGAAGATCCGATGGAAACCGACATAGCTGCACTTATGATACCTATAATTTTTTTATTGGTTACCGGTCTCGTGCTGGCACTGATGATTTATTACAATTTCAGAAGCAAACAGCTTTTGATACAGAAAGCAGGTTCGCTGGAAGAGTATAAGCAAATTATGGAAAGCAAAGCAGGAAAAGACAGTAAGGGTTTGCTTAAAACCGGAATCATATTTGTCTTCTTCGGCATAGGCGTAGGTCTTGGCGTTATGATGGAAGAACAATTTCATATGGAATATATGACCCCGCTGTTAATATTTGTTTTTACAGGTCTGGGACTTGTATTTGCCTATAAAGCCGGTGAAGCAAAAAAAGACACACCGCAGGAATAATAAAAAAAACCTCCGGAGCATCGGCGCCGGAGGTTTTAACTTTTTCCGAAATTCCGGGAATACTATTCCTGGGCTTCCAGCCATCTTTCTGCGTCAAGAGCAGCCATACAGCCTGATCCCGCGGCAGTAATAGCCTGGCGGTAGTTTTTATCCGCCACGTCGCCTGCTGCAAAGACACCCTCTATATTAGTATATGTCGTACCCGGTTTTACTATAAGATATCCGGTTTCATCCATATCGAGTATTCCTTTGAACAGCGAGGTATTCGGCTGATGCCCGATCGCGATGAAGAGTCCGGTCGCCTCTGCGGTGGTAAGTTCTCCCGTTACAGTATCTTTCAGTACTGCACCGGTCATACTTTTTCTTCCGTTCTCATCGGTACCTAAAACTTCGTGAACTACTTTATTCACGGCAAATTTAATTTTCGGGTTCTTTTTGGTGCGTTCCGTCATAATTTTTGAAGCCCTGAATTCGCTTCTGCGGTGAACCAGCGTGACTTCCGACGCGAATTTTGTAAGGTAATTGGCTTCTTCCATAGCGGTATCGCCGCCGCCGACCACGAGGATTTTCTGGCCCTTAAAGAAAAAACCGTCGCAGGTTGCGCAGGCAGAAACTCCGTAACCCATAAACTTCGTTTCACTCTCTATGTTAAGCAGTTTCGCGGAAGCACCGGTGGAAATGATGACTGCATCAGCCGTGTGAACCTCTTCATAGGAATGAAGCGTAAATGGCCGTTTAGAGAAATCAACTTTGGTGATTTCTTTATAATGGCTCACAGCGCCGAATCGCGCCGCCTGCGCGCGCATTATGTCCATAAGTTCCGGGCCCTGAATCCCGTGTTCAAAACCGGGATAATTTTCAATTTCAGTTGTAATTGTTAGTTGTCCGCCCGGCTGCATTCCCTCAAAAATTACAGGATTAAAATTAGCCCTCCCTGTATATAAGGCTGCTGTAAGTCCGGCAGGACCTGATCCGATTATTGCGATGCGGTGGTGATTATTCTCCGGCATTATTTCTCCGATATGATTTTATTTGTCAAAAATTCTATTTGCGTTTTATAAATAGTTAGATTCAATTTAGTGGTTCCGGTTTCGGGCTAAGAACTGATTTATCCGAAATGAATTCCAGGTTCCTTTTTATTCCTTTCAGTTTTGCTCTTAGGATCGGGCTGTTACCATACTTTAGCTTAAAATCGCCGTCAGTCATATTCTCAAAAATCTCCGGCTCTAAAATACGATTGCCGCCTTTAAATTCATCGGCCCGCGTGATTGAGCTGAACTTAATATTCCAGGGACAGACCTCCTGGCAGATATCGCATCCGAAAGACCAGTTCTCGAATTTCCCTCTGAAACCCGCGTCTATTTCTCCTTTATTTTCGATTGTGAGGTATGAGATGCACTTATTGGAATCCACTGTATACGCATTCCTTATCGCATCGGTGGGACAGGCATCAATACAAGCGGTACAGTCTCCGCAGTGGTCTTCAATACGCGGGGTGTATTCAAATTCTCGGTTACAGATTATTGTCGCGAGGAAAAACCAGCTCCCGTTTTTGGGGTTTATTACATTTGTGTTTTTCCCCAGCCAGCCGATTCCCGCACGCACAGCCCAGGCTTTATCCATTACCGGGCCGCTGTCTACGTTGTATGCAGCCTCAAACGCCGGATCTTCTTTTTGAATGCTCCGGATGATGTTTCTGCACTTATCACCGATGACATTGTGATAATCTTCTCCCCACGCGTATCGTGATACTTTCCCTGCTTTATCAGGGAGTTGCCCAAATTCACCCGGGTAATAATTCATCGCGAGTGAGATCACGGAGACTGCAGAAGGGAGAACGTTTCTTACATCGGCTTTTTTTTCGAAGCTGTGCTCCATATACTTCATCCCCGCGTGGTATCCCGAGGCCACCCATTCTCTCAGCCGTTCAGTTTCTGTGTCAAGTATTTTGGCCGGTGCAAAACCGATCAGGTTAAAACCTGCTGCTTCTGAAAGTGAAATAAGAAATTGGTTAGGGGTCATCACCAGTTAAACGTTTTCGGAATGACCTTAGAATAAACTTTATTGCCGATGATTTTAACAGGGTACGTTGTCAGTCCGCGGGTTCCGTCAGGCTTTTTGCCTGTCTCCAGATTAAACTTCCAGCTATGAGCGGGGCAGGCGAGAAAACCATCCTCGACAAATCCTTTGTACATAATGGTAGTATGCTGATGCGGACAGACATTGCTCACAACATATATTTTATCTTTTACCTTGAAGACAGCAATCTCCTCATCGTTAATAATTAACCTGACGCCTTTCCCTTCTTCAAGATCGTCAACGGAGCAGAGTGCGGAAAAGCCTTCCGGTATCTCGTCAGAATGATGCAAACTTTTCTCCTGCTTTAAATCCTTTTGGTGTGGCTTCGACTTTGGCGAAAGCAGTAACAGGGTCGTGTTCGAAAAACAAATACCAGCTTTCATCAACTGCCTTTTTTAATACTGCTTCTTTTTCGTGCAGCGTAATCAGCGGCTGAAGATCGTATCCCATAATATAGGGGAGGGGTATATGAGAGGCAGTCGGGAAGAGATCCCCGCAATAAAATAAAGTCGTGGATCCGTCTGAAATCTTAATTAACTGCTGACTATACGTATGTCCGTGTACCGGGTACAATTCTATCTCATCATCGAATATGAGATTATCCTCGTTATTGAAGGAGAAGAGGTTCTCTTTTGCGATCGGCTCAAAATTATCTTTTATATAGCTTCCTTTGTCTCTGCCGGAAGGATTCATTCCCCACTTAAAATTCTTTTCCTGCACATAATATTTTGCGTTCTTAAAAGCAGGCAAAAGTTTGCCGTTCTCATAAACCGTGGAGCCGCCCGTATGGTCGAAATGAAGATGAGTAAGCAACACATCGGTTATGTCATCAGGGTTTGCGCCGGAATTTTTCAATGCATCAAGAATCATGGTCTGGAGACACTTCAGGATTGTATTCGGTGATTCGAACTTATCCGGAAGCAAAGATAGAAAGCCGTTTTGTATATCGAGGAATACATGTTACTCGAGCAGCCATTCAGCCTATCTTCAAAGATAAACAAGGTAG
>CAIMOS010000019.1 GCA_903843135.1 uncultured Ignavibacteriales bacterium
CCATTTTTGGCCGGCAGAAACGATCTCAGTAACGCCTGCTTTCCCGATCATTTCAATATGTTCTTTATAGCTGTCGGGGTCACCGGAATAAATCTCATTCTCAGCGAGTATCGCGGATTTTCCGCCGAATCCGCCGATCCTCTCAACACTGCGGGCAACAAGCGAGAAATATTCAGCTTTGATCCTCTCAAGCTCTTTTTCTGCCGGTCCTTCGGAGAGGAGGCGGTTTAGTTCTTCTTCAATGATATTTTCAATTTCTTCCAATGACTCGCCGGGTTTGGCGGTTGCGGTAATGTAAAACTGTCCGCAGAGTTCCCGCGGGTATTGGAACGCTGACACACCGGTCGCGATTTGTTTTTCATATACAAGTTTTTTGAACAGGCGGGAATTTTTTCCTGAGCCGAGAATTTCACTGAGTAATTCAAGATAAACGGTTTCAGTTTCGCCTAGTCCGGGCGTATTCCATACTATATATATACGCGATTGCGGTACGCGGTCCTGTGCCTTAACTCTTTTTTCGGACTGCATTTTCGGGACCCATCTTGATAACCGTTTAACAGGAGGTCCGGCAGGTATATCTCCGAAATATTTTTCGGCTTTCTGTAATGCCTCTTCGGTATTAACATCACCTGCGATAACCAGGACTGCATTTGCCGCGCCGTAATAGCTTTTAAACCACTCGTGCATATCTTCAAGTTTCGCGTCATCAAGGTCTTTCATTTTTCCGATGACGGTCCACGAATAAGGGTGTTCTTTCGGGAAAGTATTTTCGGCAATGGTTTCCTGGCTGAGGGCATACGGCTGGTTTTCGCCCTGGCGTTTTTCATTCTGCACAACGCCGCGCTGTTCGTCAAGTTTATCCTGGGTTACCGCGCCGAGCAGGTGGCCCATCCGGTCGGATTCCATCCATAGCGCAACATCAAGCGCTGAGACGGGAATATTCTGAAAATAATTTGTAACATCGTTACCGGTTGTGCCGTTCAGGTCCGTGGCGCCGACGCGCTCCATCGCCTGGAAATAATCATCATTAAAATTTTCGCTTCCGTTGAACATCAGGTGTTCGAACAGGTGCGCGTAACCGGTCTTGCCCGGCTTCTCATCTTTGCTTCCGACGTGATACCAGATATTCACCGCCGCGATCGGGGACTTGTGGTCCTCGTGAATAATTACAGTAAGCCCGTTTTTGAGTTTAAACTTCTGAAACGGTATATCTATTGAATAATAGTTCTTGTCGCTGGTCATTATGCTGATGTATATTCTTTTTTGTTCGTAAAATCGGCGTGCAAATATAAGTATAAAGCGGTACAGTTGAGGTGGAGTAAATAGTGCCCGTTAAGTGTAATGTCTTGACGTAACTAAAAATTATCCACAATTTATCCACAATTTATCCATAAATAAATATGGATATTTCTGTTGCTGCGTTTTTGGGAGCCGGCAATCAGGCAGCTGATTATTCGTACAAATTTTCGATGTATGTCTTGGAGAGGTCAAACATCAGTTCGCTGAGTTTTTCGATTACCTCCTCGTAATACGCTTCGCCTTTTTTTGCATCAGCATAACGGGGGTTGCCAATGCCAGTATCATCTGTTACCTGGCTCCATTTCCGTTCGGTCCAGGCCCATTTTTCGTTCAACCCGGAAATGGAAAACTTTTTACTTTTTCCTTCGCCCGCATCGGTAAGGGGGAGAACAAGTTCGGGGGCGAGATGCAGCATTATGCTTGTTTCCATTTCGTCCGCGTGGTCGCCGCCCTGCTCGAAGTATTTTGTTTTCTCCACCGCCTGGTACCAGTTGCAGGTAGCGAGCAGCATCTCCGGATATTTATGCCCGATTTCACGTAATATCTGTTTGAAATCGTTGCCGCCGTGTCCGTTGACTATAAGTAATTTCCCGATTTCGTATCTGTTCAGGTTTTCCGTGATATCGTTTAAGATGGCATACTGCGTGGAAGGATTCATATTCATTGTCATAAAGATATCTGTCTGGCCGGTATTCACGCCGTAGGGAATACCCGGAAGAACCAAAACTTTCGCTCCTTTATTCCAGGCGATCGCGGCGGAATCTTCGGCTATATTTGTTGTTTCAATGTTGTCGGTAGAATAGGGGAGGTGATAATTATGAGCTTCGGTGGCTCCCCAGGGGAGGATGGCAAGTTCATATTTAATTTCGCGGATTGTTTTCCAGTTGGCTTCGGCCAGAATGTATTGACGCATTTTGTTAATTAAAAATTAAGGATGAAGAATTAAAAATTATTTTAGAAAAATGCCCGGCTTCTTAAGTAAAAACCGGCGCTGATTTAAATTTAATCCTTTTTATTGAAATAATAAAAATATCCGACAAGCGAGGTTCCCGGATGAGAAAATTATCATTTAACTTAAAAATCTTTATTGGTTAATGTATTGTAATGAATACCCAAGAGAGAAAACCATTGTTAGAACGCATTGTGTGGGATTATAATATCCCGCCCGAAGAAGCTGAGGCTATTATAAATGGCGAAAAGGAAATGGCCGGGCACTATACGAAGTAGCGCTTGTTTATAAAATTACTTGAATGATTACCGTGGTTTACCCTGATAAAAATAATCCCGATGTCGGAAATATATTGACTGTTGAGTCCTGCCGTGCTCAGTGGGCTGTGCTTTGATTCCCTCAGAAAGAAATATTTCTATATCAGGAAAAGATTACAAAAAATTATTTCTGATTCTGTATAAATTTATTCCGGCAACGCTGCTCAAAAATGCATATTGGTTAGCCGTTCCACTTCAAGTATGAAGCAATAAAAAACCCGCACAATCGCTTATGCGGGTTTGAGGTTAAGATCTAAAATAAGCGAGTTTAATGCAGGCGTTCGGTATGGTCTTCTATCGAGCCTTTCAGTATGGAGTCGATAGCATCCGAAATAGTTTTATGGCTTGTTACCACCGGTTTAATGTTCGCTTCGGTTAAATGCATATACGCTCCGTTCCCCATACCCCCTGCAATAAGAATATCGCAATCGGCTATATTCGCAGACATTATATTATGTTTATGTAGCTGGTGTTCGGGGTCTTCATTGTGATGTTGATGGCCGCCTTCAGTTTCCTGCGGATGAAAAGTATGATGCCCCGCTTTATCGCGGCGCTCTTTCTTGGTTACTTTTGCGTTTTCTATAGTTAATACCTCGTAATATCTGGCTCTGCCAAAATGCTGGCTTATGGTCTCGCCGTCATCACTGACGAAAGCGACACGCAGGTTTTGGGTATCTAATGATAAGTTCTGTGGCATTATGTTAATCCTTTTTAGCTCTAATGAACGTGATTTGAAATAAAGATAATTGTAAATATCCCTAAGATTATTAAAGCAGTCTGACGGATTAGAGTTTTAATCCCTGCTTTACCGTGCAGGCCCGGGACGAGGTCGGCAACGGCGATATAAATAAAACTTGCTGCGGCATAAGAAAGTATGTAGGGCTGCAGCCACCTGATGGAATCAAAGAAATAATAACCTAAAACGCCGGCAACCAGAGTGGTGGAGCTGGAGAGAAGATTATAAAAAAGAGCTTTCTTTTTTGAAAAACCGCCGTCGAGTAAAACGGCAAAATCACCGAGTTCCTGCGGCAGTTCGTGGCCTATAATCGCTATACTTGTTGCAATGCCGAGCGGGACGGATATAAGAAACGCTGATGCGATCACGAGTCCATCTATAAAATTATGGAGGCCGTCTCCTATCAGAATGAGATTGGCGGAAGCCTTGTGCGTTTTGCATTCCGGCACGTGGCAATGCCTCCACAGGAGAAGTTTTTCAAGAATGAAGAACGCTATAAATCCGGCAAGCAGATTATAGGCTGCTGGTTTTGGCCCGATTAATTCAGTCGCACGCGGCAGCATTCCTATAAATGCAGCTCCGAGTAATGTGCCGACGGCGTAGCTGACCAGGCAGGGAAGAAGCACTTTGCGGAAATCGGTAGGTATCAGGAGTACTAATCCGACCAGTGATACAGAACCGAGCCCGGAAAGGATGGAAAATAAAACAATATAAAAAAGCGCTGATTCCATAATTCTCTTAATCTAAATCTTCTGCACGTATAAATTTACTTTTTGCAGCTACTTTTAACACTCCCAATTGTAACACCCTCGTTTCCAGAAGGAAAAGCTTTCCTTTACTCTCAGATAAAACCACCGTATTAAATTCTGTCTCTGTTAAAATGTCAACAGGATATTTATAACGGGTTTTCAGTTCGGCGGTATAAGCCAGCACACCGTGGCCCATCAGGCATTGTACCATAGCCGCATCAATAACCGCGGCGACAAGCCCGCCGTGGACTTTCCCGTCGTAGCCCTGATGAATCTCACTAAAGAATACTTTCGCGTATGAGCTGCCGTCATCCCGGAAAGTAAAATTCAATTTATTCACAGGCGGATTAACGTTGAAGAGGCATTTAGAATGATACCGGTTGATTAATCTGGCGTGTTCAGACTGATAACGTGAGGAGGATGTTTCTGTCCCATTCATTTTAGTTAAGCGAAAAGATGATTTTATCAGGAGGATTCAACATAATTATTAAAAACCAGGCTCCGGAAGGGAAAGATAAATCCGGATTTCCGGAGCCGGTTAAGTATTTATATGAATTATTTAAGCACTTTACTCAGAATGAGATCTTTGTCAATCTTCTTTGTGCAGAAAAACCAGTCCTTACATTCGACCCCTTCTTCCTTGCCGTCCATTCTGTTTTTTGCAGTGCCGCAGGAGCCGGCAGGCGGAACTATGACATCATCGCCCGGGCGCCAGTCTGCAGGAGTGGCGATGCCGAACTCATCCGCGGTTTTCAGAGCGATAAGAGCGCGGTAAAGTTCATCGAAGTTCCTTCCGAGACTGAGCGGGTAATAAATGATTGTTCTGATCACACCTTTAGGATCAATGATGAAGACAGCGCGGACAGCTTTTGTATTGCTCTCACCGGGCTGGATCATCCCGTATTTCTTCGCGACTTCCATCGTGATGTCCTCGATAAGCGGGAACCTGACTTCAACATCTTTCATTCCGCGGTATTCAATTTTTTCTTTGATTGTGCGGAGCCAGGCGATGTGGCTGTAGAGGCCGTCAACCGATAACCCAACGAGTTTGCAACCGGCTTTTTCGAACTGTTCTTCCATAGTCGCGAAAGTCATAAACTCAGATGTGCACACGGGAGTAAAATCGGCCGGATGGCTGAATAAGATTACCCAGCTGCCTGTGTAGTCCTGCGGGAAATTTATTTCGCCTTGCGTTGTTACTGCTTTAAATGAAGGGGCTGCTTCGCCGATTCTCGGCATTATCGATTTTTCAGTAGTTTCCATATTGTCCTTTTTAGTTTGTTGTGTCCGTTGTGAAATAAAACGTAAATTTATTTTATAAAATAGTGAGATTCCAATTCTCCGGAAAGGATTCACTGAAACAATAAGTTGTTGATTAACAAATGTTCAGGAAGATTGACTTTTTGATAAATCAGTTTAACCAGTTGCAAAAATGAACGCTACGCTCGAAGAGGTTTTAATGAAAGCCGGAAAGGATGGGGCAGTTGCTTATCTCAGGGAGAATCCGGAGGATCTTAATGAGGCAATATGCCAGGCATTAACCGATAAACAGCCATACTCCTGGCGGGCTGCGTGGCTTCTTTCAAACTATATACAAATTAATGACGACGCGATCAGAAAGCATACATGTAAAATTATCAGCGCTCTTCCCGATAAGAAGGGCGGGCATCAGCGTGAACTGATGAGAATTCTGTTGCAAATGGAGCTCAGAGGAAAAAGTGAATCAATTTTGTTTGATTATTGTGTTTCGCTCCGGGAGCAGATCAACAAATCCCCTTCGATAAGATATACAGCATTCAAACACATCCGTAAAACAGTCCAGCGTCACCCTGCGCTTAAAAAGGAAATCTCGTTCTTGTTCCGGCGTCAGTTTCTCGCTCCGCTGACTGACGGTACCCGGAGGGTAATATTAAAGATGCTGAAGGAGGACGGGTATGTGAGGGAAGGCGATGATAATTGTCAAATTCCCGGCTAAATATTAATAGAATAAGTTTTTACTTTCACACAGAATATTCCATAATAAATGACAAAGAACATCACTTTTCAACCATCTTCTGAACAACAGTCAATAATAGATATTGGCTCGGGCAGGCACCTTGTTCTTGCGCCTCCGGGCACCGGCAAGACGGAGATGCTTGCGCTGCGTGTGCAGAAAGCGCTTGAGTCCGGCGTTAAACCGGAAGAGATAATCTGCCTTACATTTACCAACCGCGCGGCGAGGGGTATGCGGGAACGGGTTGAAATGAAGTTCCCCGGCAGCAAAGTGTTTATCGGGAACATACATAACTACTGTATGAAGTTTATGTTTGCGAACAGGCTTATACCGCAGTCCGCAGCGGTGATGGATGAGGCTGAGGCTGAACTGCTGATGGAAGAAGCAAAATCCCAAATGAATTATTTCGGCGGGGGAACCGGCGAACTGATAAGGCTTTCAACATACATCAAACAGAAGCAAATGAATTTCCCGGCGGAGATCCTCCTGCCGCCGCAGAAAAAATATCTGAACGATAATGACGCGCAGGGAGTCTGTTACCTGTATGAAAAAAATAAAACCGCGCTTCAGCTTCTTGATTTTGATGACCTGCTGACTGAATCGTATTTCGTTTTAAACAAAAAGACGCCGGGGATCAAGTTCAGTAAATTCAAATGGGTGATGGTGGATGAGGTGCAGGACCTCAACGCGCTCCAGTGGGCGATAATTAAACTGATCTCCTCCGATGATGTTCACGTAATGTTCTTTGGTGATTACGAACAGGCGATATTCTCTTTTATGGGCGCGCGCCTGGATATGCTGAGGACTGCGGCAAAGAACTGCGAAGTGCACAACCTTCAGAAAAACTTCCGCTCACCCTCCTACCTGCTTGATCTGTTCAAGGAATACGCTTACTGCAATCTTAGTTTTAAATGGAAAAAGCCTCCCGAAGCTGCGGTGCAGAAAGCGGCAAGCGAGGACGACCTTGTCATCCACGCGGTAAACGGAATCGAAACGATGGAAGACGCACGCATCGCAAACATCCTAAAACACTCAAAAGAGATGAAAGGGGAAAGCGCGGCCGTACTGGTGAGGACCAACAGGCAGGCGGACGGGCTGAGTACAGTGATGGACAGATTTAAACTCGAACATTTCCGCGTTTCGGGATATGATCTGTTTAAAAGAAGGCTGACCAAAGACACGATGGCGTTTCTCATTTCACTTACAAGCAGCTGGGACCGTCTTTCCTGGGCGAGAATGTACTGGATATTCAGCGGAATAAAACAGCTGAGCGAAGCGCGCACGCTTATGATAGAAACATACCGGCACGGTCTGACACCGGATGAATTTTTAACCGGCCGGGCGTTCAGCAATTCTTATCTGCGGAGCTTCCTGAACATCCGGGCGGCAGGGCGCGTTGTTGTATTCGATACGGAAACCACGGGGCTCAATACTCAGAACGATGATATTGTGCAGATAGCAGCTAAGGAGATAATAGACGGTAAACCGGGGCGTGAATTTGAAGTTTTCCTCAAAACAGAAAAGTCTCTCGAGAACACAACGGCCATTCACGGCGTTACACCGGAATTCCTAAATAAGAACGGACTCGCAAGAAAAGAAGGGCTGCAGAAATTTCTCGAATTTCTTGACGGAAGCCCAGCGCTGGCACACAACATTTCTTACGACAGGAACATCTTAAAGCACAACCTTCTGAGGGAGGGGCTCCGTGACATTTCGGAAGAATCGAAGAACTGGTATGATTCACTGCAGTTAAGCAGAAGATGCCATCCGGACCTTAACTCATATAAACTCGGCGATCTCATCAGGAGGTTTAACCTGCCCGAAGTGCGTTTTCACAACGCGCTTGATGATGTGCGCGCAACCGTGTCCCTTGTATATAAGTTGTGGGATGATATGGTTGCGGTTACAAAGAAACAGGATGAATTTATTTTTAAGAATAACAAAATACTGTCGGGGCTTAAGG
>CAIMOS010000020.1 GCA_903843135.1 uncultured Ignavibacteriales bacterium
CGGCTCATTTTCCATCACCGGCATTGATCTGTTTCCGGATAGTTTCCCTGAATTTCGGATCAGGAGATAGTAAAAAAGAAGCAGGATGAACTCAAATAGAAAAACAAAAAACCAATATGAATTCATCCTGCAAATACCCTAAGAAATTAGATGTCCGAATTTTTAGGGGCTAGAAATTTATTAAAGAGGAATAAGCCCACCATCGATACCACACCTATAGAGCTTAATGACAGCCACAATAGATGGGGCTGCGGTGTTGCGGCGGAATCAATAAATTTCACATATAAATTTGCTCCCAGGATACCGGAAATGCCGCCTCCGATAACTCCATAAAGGAATGCGTACCCCAGGTACAATGCTTTCTTATCCGGAGGAGCAATCAGTCCTACGTAACTGATAAATTTCGGATGGGTCGTCATCTCTCCGATAGAGAAGATTGTTATCCCCGCCAGAAACACCCAGGGTGAGGTTGATATTGCAAGTATAGCCATACCACAGGTTCCGATTCCTATACCGGTAATCATAGTCGGTAAAGATTTTTTGTTCTTTACAATATTGGAAACGAGGATCTGCAGAAGAATTATTGTTCCGGCATTGATAACTGTAACGTGTTCAACATCAAATTTCCATTGCGGATTTGTCATAAATAAACCAAGGAACGAGTTAACCACTCCGCTTATTACCGTTGTATCAACGAATCTTTGCATATACCACAGTACCGTGTCAAACATCTGAAAATAAAGCACCCAGAAACCGGAATAGAGCACAATAAGTGTTACAAAACGGACATCTTTCAGTACAACCAGAGCGTCTTTGAGGACGTCGATAAGTGAGCGATTACTTGTTTTATCGAGTTTTGTAGGCTCTTTATAAACGAAAAGATTCAATAACAGCAACGAACCTGTTACAATGGATGCCATGAAAAAGATGTAGGAATAGGAATACTGTTTAAGAAAAGGTACAAGAATCAGGGGAAAAATGAACGCGCCAAGATTTATTGACCAGTAAAAGATTCCAAATCCAAGCGTGGAATTTGATTTATCCGTTGTTCTGGCAATAGTTCCGGAAATAATTGGCTTAAAGAACCCCGCACCCGTGACCATAAGAATCAAACTAAGAAATACGAATGTATAATCTGTGGAAAGGCCGGTTAGAAAATATCCCGCACTCATTACAATGAATGCAAACATAAGGGTGATTCTGTATCCGTAACGATCGGCGATTGCGCCAGAGAGAATAGGAAGGATGTATAACAGGGGAGTTATGGTACTTTTAATTAAGCCAACGCTCTCCTTGGTGAATCCTAATCCTCCCTCATTCAATTTCAAGACCATATATACGTAAATCACTGATGTAACTCCGTAGTAGGAACCTCTTTCAAAGAATTCCATCAGAATTACTACCCAATAATTAAATGGGAATGACTTAAAAACCGATTTTTTTTCAGTATTCTCTGTGCTCATCAACACCTCGCGATTGGTTATTCATTTTTATTATTTACTAAAATTATTTTAATATTACATACATCATTTTTTAGAAAGTCTGGTGAACTATGAATCCGGAGCAAACTTTATACCTGAAGCAATTAACTGTTGAAATCGAAAGCGGGAAACTTCAGGGTAAACTCGCCAAACATAAGTGGGGAAGCATCGTTAAAATGGCTCCCAACTTCTTTAAACTCCTGTGTGCACTGCAGGAAGATACAAACATACCGGACACTGCCAATGAAATTCTGAATGGCGGAATGAAGTACTTCCTGTCAGATGTTGACTTCCTTCCCGAATCTCTTGTAGGACTCTCCGGATACCTCGATGACGTATTGGTCGCTGCATATGTTGTAAAAGAAGTTTCCAAAGAAGTCGATCCGCAATATATATCAATGTTATGGGAAGGGGACAAAGATCTCTTCCTGACTATTGATGATTTACTCGAATCAGCCAGCGCGATACTTGGCGAAAATTTATGGGGAAAAATCCGTTCGAGTCTGTAATTCCGGATCAGGCAGATTTTCTCCTGATAAATAAAATATTGTATAGCATCATTCCCACGGAAGCGGCGGCTCCGACCATAAATAATATCATAAAAATCGATTGCGGATCTTTTGCGGTCGTCGCATATTTTTGATAGATCCAGCCTCCGAAGGTTCCGCCAAAACCCCACGCAATCGCTATGGGTAAGAACGCGTAACCCTGAAACAATGCAGCCTGCCCTGACGGAGCCAGATCAGCAATGTATTCATAAAAACGGGGTGCCTGTATCTGTTCACCTATCGAGAACATCACGATTCCGGCAATCAGAACGATATTTCCGGCGTACCATTCGGATCCCAAAAACATTATCTTACCTGACCCTACTGCCGGCAGAGCAAAAAACCACATAAGCCAGCACGACGCAGCCAGAATGAAACCGATAAGAATTGCTGTCTGAGTAGGTATTTTCTTCGTAAGGCGATTAATAGGTAATTGTAATAAGATAATTGTCCACGCACCGGCAGAGATGATAAGTTCAATCGGGGCGTCGGGACTGATAAAATCACTCACATAAAAAGGTACAATGATAAAAAACTGCCAGAATAGCATCCAGTAAAGTCCAAATAGCAGCAAGAATATAATAAACCTGAAATTGAGAAGGACTTTTAAGATATCAGCAGCGATTTCCAAAATGCCTTTATCCTGAGATTGATTGTGGACAAGAGGTTCCTTAAAAAAGATCCTTGTAGTTATAAACATCAGTGCACAACTGATTGCAGAAACCAGATAAACAGAGGAGATGCCGATCCGGTCACGTACAAGGTATGCAAGGAACGGGCCAATAGCCGCGCCGGTGTTTACAAGCCAGTAATAAATTGCGTAACCTAAAGATTTGGTTTCGTGAGTAGAGGTTACCGCTACCGTACCGAGTACGCTTGGCTTTATGAAGGAACCGGCCATCGCGGTAAAAATTAAAATTATGAATAAAAGCCAGTAAACAGGAAAGCCGGAATAAATTCCACGGAACATATTCATTCCCATAGATCCGATCAGGAAATATCCTATTGTCAGACCGCCGAACGCAGTACTGAACGCCTTGCGGAAACCAAATTTATCTGCCAGGGCGCCCGCAAAAATCGGTAATAGATAAATCAATCCCCCAAAAACGGAAGACAACTGCCCGGCTTCAATTTCACTAAGTTTGAGATGATCCCTAAGGAATAAACTCAGGATTGTAGCCTGGCCATAGTAGGCAAGCCTTTCGAAAAGTTCCATAATGTTTGCAACCCAGAAAGGGCCGGGAAACATTGAAGTGATGGATGATACTTTCTTCTTTAAGTCCAAAATTACCTCTTATTTAACTGACTTTGTTTCGTCAACATCATTAACAAATATTACTAAAAGTGCCGCAATGAACATCGAGATTCCGCCTATCAGCAGAGCATAAATGGCATTATTATCAAATACATTTTTTACGATGAGTCCCAGCACAGCCGCGGCGGTAATCTGGGGTATTACAATGAAAAAATTAAAAATACCCATATAGACTCCCATTTTATTTGATGGGAGCGATCCTGCGAGGATAGCGTATGGCATTGCTAAGATAGATGCCCACGCAAGACCTATTCCCAATTCAGATATGATTAAAAGATTGGGGTCCTTAATTATATAGAAAGAGGCGAGGCTAAGGCCGCCGATTATCAGACTGATACTATGCACCGTTTTTCTGGATGTGTACCGTGCGAGAACAGGCAATAGGAAAGCTGTTACAGCCGCAAAACCGTTGTACACTGCCATCAGGACTCCAACCCAATCAGCGCCTTTATTAAACTCAGGGGATGTGGGATCGGTTGTAAGATAAATATGCCGTGTGACTGCAGGAGTAGTATAGATCCACATTGCGAATAACGCGAACCAGGAGAAGAACTGAACAAGCGCCAGCTGCTTCATAGTGTTCGGCATTTTGTAGAGATCATTGATCACTACTACTAACCCGCCCTCGGTTTTCTTTTGCTTGGTAAGCAGGCCAACGAATAATTGAAGGGCTCCGAACAAGAATATTCCGCCCGAGAAAACACCGAGGCCATAATCAAGAAAATTCAAAACATAAAACAAAATAAAAAGTACAGCTCCTGAGATCGCCCAGACAATTCCGTTATTAATAAATTTCCCGTGAGATAGTAGTTCTTCCTGTTGACCTGTGTGAGCTTTTGCGGTGTCCTTAATCTCCGCCTTACTGAACTTTTCAAGTTCTTCAGGCGAATACTCTTTTGTGGTCAGTACTGTCCACAATACGGCTAGAAAGAAAACTAAACCGCCGATATAAAAAGAGTACTTGACCGAATCAGGAATGGTCCCTTCTGCCGCAACATTTGAGATTCCAAGCCAGTTTGTCATCATATAGGGGAGAGCGGAAGCAATAATAGCCCCCGTTCCGATGAAAAAGCTTTGCATAGAGAATCCGGTTGTCCGCTGCTCAGATGGGAGCATATCGCCTACGAATGCCCTGAACGGCTCCATAGAGACATTTATCGAAGCATCCATTATCCACAGCATACCGGCGGCAACCCAGAGGGCAGGGGAATTTGGCATTATTATTATCGCTAAGGATGCAAGAATCGCACCGACGAGAAAATACGGCCGTCTCCTCCCAAGTCTGTTCCAGGTCCGGTCACTCATATGTCCGATAATCGGCTGTATTATCAGGCCTGTTACCGGTGCGGCAATCCAGAGAATGGGAATTTCGTCAATATTTGCACCTAAAGTTTCAAATATTCTGCTGACATTGGCGTTTTGCAGCGCGAATCCAAATTGTATCCCAAGGAAACCAAAACTCATATTCCAGATCTGCCAGAAACTTAATCGATTTTTATTCATAACCTGTGAATCATTATTGTAAACGAATGTCAAATATAAAGAATTGAATCCATTGACAAAATCAAAATAAATTTTAGCTCACCCGATTGTAACAGGTTCCGGGCTCATTCGATGTTACCGGTTCGGGAAATTCTCACTTCCTCTATCAAAAAATTTATCAGAGACTCCAAACAATATCGAATCCTGTTTGAATTCACTCCGTTTTTAATTATTTTCTATTATGTCAGAAGAATCAATTAGGTTGAGAAAAAAAGAACATCTGGAAATTTGTTCAGGTGACGCAGCTGCATTCCGGCTGAAATCAAACGGATTTGAAAAATATGATTTCCGTCATTACGCGCTGACTGAAGTGGAGATAGGGAGAATTGACCTTAGCCTGCGATTTTTTGGGAATAAGATTGACTATCCGTTTATGATTTCCTGTATGACGGGAGGCAGCGATGAATTAAATAATATTAATTTGAGTTTGGCGGAGGCCGCTAATAAACTGAATATACCTATCGGCCTTGGAAGCCTGCGATATGCCATTGATACGGAAGAGCATAATTTCCATCTTAGCAAAATCAGAGAAACAGCAGGCGGAGTACCCTTGCTTGGCAATATAGGCGCGGCCCAGATAGTAAGCGCGGACAGTGTTAAAATCATTAAATCGCTTATCAAAAAAACAGGCTGTGATATTTTTGTTGTTCATCTTAATCCATTGCAGGAATTAATTCAGAAGAGCGGAGAAATTAATTTTAAGGGGCTCAGGAAGGCTCTCAAAAAGATTAATGAACATATCGGAGTGCCGGTTATCGTAAAAGAAGTTGGAGCCGGAATCAGCGGAGATGCCGCAAAAGAATTACTAGAATTGGGAATCAGAGGAATAGACGTCGCCGGCGCAGGCGGAACAAGTTGGGCCGGGGTAGAAATTATACGGAATAAAGACGATGAGAATAATGAGTTTTGGGACTGGGGTCTTCCCACATCACAGTGCATCCTGGAAGTGAACAAATTAAAGAATAAATATAAGTTCCTGCTAATAGGTTCTGGCGGAGTGAACACCGCCGAAGAGGCCGCAAAAGCCCTTGCTATGGGAGCAGATATGGTGGCGTCAGCACGTGTCGTTTTGCACCAACTTAACGCGGGCGGCGTAACAGGTGTTACAGGGATGATTCAGAACTGGTTCGAGACCGTTAAAAAAATAATGTATCTGACCGGCGCGCAGACAAAAGAAGATTTTAACAACAAATTATTAATGCAAGTAAACAATACCCGATAAAACAATGAACAAGTTTCAGGATCTTTATAACAAAGAACGAATTAAGATAGACAAAAAAATCATAAATGTCTTTAAGGGGCGTAAACCGGCTTCTCTCTATGAGCCTGCGGCATATATAATGGTGAATCCGGGTAAGCGGTTAAGACCGTTTATAGTCCTGGCGTGCGCAAAAGCGGTGGGAGGGAAATTTAGTGATGCTTATAATGCAGCGGTAGCAGCAGAACTACTGCATAACTTTACCCTCGTTCACGACGATATTATGGACAACGCGGATAAACGCCGCGGATTGCTGACGCTTCATAAACGTTATGATCTAAGCACTGCTATTTTGGTAGGGGACAGTCTTCTTGCTATAGCTTATGAATATATTCTTAAAGATATTTCACCTAAACAAAAACACGTTGTCGGATTATTCACCAGGGGTCTTGTTGAAGTATGTGAGGGACAAAGCCTTGATAAAGTTTTTGAAACCAGGGAACACGTTACACTGGAAGAGTACCTTGAGATGATCAAGAAAAAAACTGCACTTCTGGTTGAGATGTGCTGTTCGATTGGAGCGCATTTGGGCGGCGGAAGCAAATCGCAAATCAAAGCACTCGAGAGCTACGGGCTGAATCTCGGTATTGCTTTTCAGATACAGGATGACCTGCTTGATATTACTGCCCAGGAGGCGGAATTCGGTAAAGTTATCGGCGGCGATTTGATAGAAGGGAAAAAGACTTATCTCTTTCTTAAAGCGCTTCAGAAATCCGAAGGCCAGAATAAGAAAAAACTGATGCAGGTGGTATTGAATAAAGGTATTCAGCCGGATGAGGTCAGTGCGTATCGCCAGATTTATGAAGATCTGGGTGTATTGACTGACGCGGGCAATGAAATTGAAAAATATACTGCCAAATCTTTAAAGGCCCTCAAGACAATTCCGGACAAAAAGAACAGGGAACTTTTGGAATGGCTTGCTTTTTCTCTTATTAAGAGGACGAAGTGATGATCGAAGTGAATATTAAGATTGTTAATAACGCTGGTCTTCACACAAGGCCGGCAGCTACGATTGTCAAACTCGCATCTAAGTATAAATCGGATTTTTTTATATCTAAGGATGGATTGAGAATTAACGGCAAAAGTATTATCGGAGTTATGACTATGGCAGCTGAAAAAGATTCTGATCTGTGTCTGGAATTTGACGGGCTTGATGAAAATGAAATGAAAGAGGAAATTTGCGGATACTTTGAAAGGGGGTTTGACGAGCTGTGAAAGGCTTTAAGGATCTGTTGAGCCACTCAACCAATATTGTTGAAGGTATTCCTGCGGCACCGGGGATACAGATCGGTACTGCGTTTTTATATAAAAAGGACATTCTTAGTGTTGAGACTGCCCTGATAACCGATGTTGAAGAAGCGCTGCAAAATCTTGATGAGGCGATTGCACGCTCGAAAAAAGAGCTGAATAAAATATTCTCTTTGGCAAAGGAAAAGATGGGGGAGGCGAGGGCTGATATTTTTGAGGCCCAGTTGATGATACTTGATGACCCTGTTCTTATGGAAAGCATAAAAAATCAGATACGGTCAGAAAAAAGGTCTCCGGAATATATCGTTCACAAAGAGATCACCAAATATCAGGAATTAATGATCATTGCGAACGAGCTCTATATGCGGGAGAGGGCCATAGATATTGAAGACATCAAAGAAAGGATCATCCGTAATCTTCAGAAAAAGCGGCTTCAGTCAAAGGTTCAGCCAAACAGGATAATTGTGAGTGATTCCATAACTCCTGCGGATACAATTTTATTTGCTAAATCGAGCGTCCTGGGGTATGTAGTTGATCACGGCGGGCTGACTTCTCACGCGGCAATAATTGCCCGTTCACTTGATATACCTGCCGTTGTCGGGACACATTCCGGCTCACAACAAATCAAAAACGAAGATTTTTTGATTATTGACGGTTTTCAGGGTTATGTTTTTGTTAATCCGACCGAAGAGCAGATCAATTACTATAAAAATAAGATTGACAATCTTACAAAAATAAATACCGAACTAATCGGTCTTAAGGATAAACCTGCTGAAACTACCGATGGCAGGAATATTCTGATTATGGCGAATGTCGATGTCTCCGGCGAGATTGATACAGTCGTGACAAAAGGCGCGCACGGAATTGGACTTTACCGGACGGAACAAATAATTGAAGAACTCGGCAGTTTCCCTGACGAAGAAGAACAATACAATATTTATAACAATCTTGCGAGCAGGATTTATCCGGACGTAATAACGATACGGGCTTTCGATACCGGCGGAGACAAAGTTAAGTTGATGGATTTTAAGGAAGCTAATCCGTTCTTAGGCCTGCGCGGTGTAAGATTTCTTCTGGAGAACGAAAAGATATTCAGAACTCAGATAAAAGCAGTTTTGAGGGCCAGCGTTAATAAGAATATTCAGTTTATGATACCTATGGTATCGACTCTTCAGGAGATCAAGAGAGTAAAGGAAATTCTCCACTCCTGCAGGACCGAATTAAATTCTTCAAAGATACCTTTTGATAAGCACCTGAAACTCGGTATTATGATTGAAGTGCCTTCAAGCGCTGTGATGGCCGGTGAATATGCCAAGCACGTAGATTTCATATCGATCGGAACAAATGACCTGATACAGTATCTCCTTGCAGTTGACCGGGGGAATGACGTCGTCTCAGCTCTCTATCAGGAATTTCACCCTTCAGTTATCAGGACTTTACATCACATCATAACCGAAACCAAAAAAGCAGGTAAAACTGTCAGTATATGCGGAGAAATGGCTGCCGATACGCTCGCAATACCGCTTTTGGTCGGAATGGGGATAGATGTGATCAGCGTGAGCCCCTCAGCAATACCTTCAATTAAAAGGACCATCCGCGCATTCTCAATGAAAAAAGCTAAGGCGCTTGTCAATCAGTGTTTGGATTCTGATAACGAAGAGGAAATACAAAATATTATTAAAAAATTCTTTAAAGAAAATTCTATACAACGCACACGGAATATAATCTAATGAACATTTCATCCTTAATTACGAAATATGATCCTGATAATCAGTATGATGTTTTACTTAATTATTACACTCAAATCCAGTCAGCCTGGAGTAATGAGTATAACATAACAGATGATTTAAAAGGATTCAAACCCAGGGAAATCATCATAAGCGGAATGGGAGGTTCCGCGATAAGCGCAAATCTTCTGAGAAACTATGCGGCAAATGATTTGATGATCCCTCTTTTTATTTCAAGGAACTATCATCTGCCATTATTCGCAGGCCCTGAAACCCTGTTAATTATTTCTTCCTATTCAGGGAACACAGAAGAAACTCTTTCTTCCCTTAATGAAGGATTACAGAAGGGCTGCAAAATAGCCTGTATTACTACGGGCGGAAAGATTGGCGCGATTGCCGCGGAAAAATCACTTACCAGAATTAATCTTAAGCCCGGCTATCAGCCCCGGTTCAGCATCGGCCAGAGCTTTTTTACACTGCTAAAACTTCTTCAGACAATCGGGCTCATCCCTGCACAGGACCAAATAGTTGAGAGGCTTACGAAAATGTGGCGCCTCAAATCTGAAGAATATGGTTCTGACAATGTGGAATTAATATCACAGGCATTGAAGATATTAGGGCGGGCAGCAGTGATCTATTCGGGTGCAGATTCAACAGACTCAGTCGGGATGAGATTAAAAGGCCAGTTGAATGAAAATTCCAAAAAGATGGCTTTCCATCTTGAGTATCCTGAGATGAATCATAACGAGATCATATCCTGGGAGAATGTTGACTCTCCGGGTTCATTCGTTGTTCTCAATATTAAAGATTCAGCATATCATTCCCAAATAAAAAAGCGTTTTGAGATCACTACCGGACTTATTGAAGGCAAAGGAGTCGAGGTTATTACAATTGAGAGCGATGAGGTCACTTTAAAAGAGCGGTTGCTTGATCTGATACTAAAAGTGGACTGGCTGACTTATTACGCCGCGGTTTTAGGCAAGAAAGATCCGAGTGAGATTGATTACATCCATTTTCTCAAGAAGAACCTTGAGTAAAATGTACGCGTATCATTTAATGAATCGAATCTTTTAATTAAGTATACATAAGATCGGCCTGAGAGTATAGGAATTATGCCTTGAAAAAATATCTTACACTCTTTCTGCTGATTCAATTTTCAGTAGTTTCATACACGCAAATATTCTTTTTCGGAAGGAATAAGGTGCAATATGAACAGTTTAACTGGAAACTGATCAAGACCGAACATTTTGACATCTATTACTACGGTGAGATGGATGACATTGCATCCATAGGCGCAAAATATGCTGAGGATGCTTACATCGCTTACAAAGAACAGTTTACGCACATCTTCACCCGCCGGGTTCCCCTCATATTTTACAACACGCAAAATCATTTTCAGCAGACTAACACGACGCCGGGATTTATCCCTGACGGTGTGGGAGGTTTCTTTGAATTTGTTAAAGGCCGGGTAGTTATACCTTATACCGGGTCACTAGCCAGATTTCGCCACGTGATTGAACACGAGTTAGTCCACGTCTTTATGACAACCAAGATTATGAAAGTACTGTCTGATCACAGAATGTATTCAGACAGGCTGCCGCCGTTATGGTTTGTTGAAGGCCTGGCGGAGTATTATTCCGCGGAGTGGGACGCTCAGTCCGATATGGTACTCAGGGACGCCGTATTGAATAACTATTTCCCCGGGCTTGAAAAGATCAATTCGATTTATGGCACTTATCTGATGTACAAGGCGGGCCAGTCATTTTTATATTTTGTGCGCGACAGGTACGGCCCGCATAAGGTACGCCAATTGATTGAAGATTTCTGGATGTATGAGAACTTCACTGATCTGACAGAGTATGTCTTCGGTAAAAGTATAGAGGAACTCGACAGGGAATGGATGACGGAACTAAAACGAACATACTTCCCAAAGGTCGGAAGAGGTAGCAGTTTTAAGGATAATTCAACTGTCCTGATGAAGGATGGTTATTCTTTTACTCCGGTTTATTATGAACACAAGGATAAATCCCAGATATATTTCATTGCAAATATCGATGGCTATACCTCACTCTATAGAATTGAGATGGATGAAGACGGTAACTATGGAGGCCGGAAAATACTAATTCAGGGAGAGAAATCGACTGATTACGAATCTTTCCATCTTTTTGAAGTCAAGTTGGATGTCTCGGAAGAAGGTAAAATAGCGTTTGTGTCAAAAGCCGGCTCTACCGACGCAATTTATATTTATTCCATTGAGCAGGGGAAAGTAATTTACAATTACCGCAGGAACAATCTTATCAGTATTACGTCTCCATCTTTTTCACCGGATGGCAATAAATTAGTTTTCAGCGCTGTTGACCAGAAAGGTTTCCGGGACCTGTTTGAACTGGATCTTAACAGCGGAGAAGAGTTACGAATGACAAACGATTATTACTCCGATTCTGATCCTGTCTATGGAGCGGATAATTCAACTGTTATTTTTTCATCGGACAGGACTTCGGGTAAATATTCCAGAAAGACAAACCTGTTTGAGATTGTAATAAATAGCGGGAACATCTCATACATCACAAATTTGCAATACAACTGCGAGCAGCCTTTCTTAGACAGAAAAAACGGAAAGTTATATTTCCTTACTGATCTGGACAGCGTGAAAAATTTGTTTTCGCTTGATTATAAAAATATTGACCGTACAACAATCGTTAGGGAAACGGGATATATCTCCAGTATTTATAATCCCTTTATCAAAGGGAAAACTTTGTATTACTCGGGATTTGAGAACCAGGCATTTAATATTTATTCTGCAAACCTCCGTTCCGATTTTTCTGATACAGTTAATTACGATTTCAGCAATCTCGGGCAGCATTGGAAAGAGCAATCATATAAGCTCGAATCTGAGAGGAAATATTTCTCGTATGAGAAGGAATACACTCTCGATTATGCGCAAAGCCAGATCAGCACTGATCCGGTGTTCGGAACACGAGGCGGCGCCGTCTTCTCGTTGAGCGATCTTTTTGGCGATGATAATTACTACTTCCTTGTGTACAATACCGCGCAGGTGCAGTCAGATTTTTTACAAAGTTTTAATCTTGCGTTATCAAGGTTTTCGATGGGGAGCAGAGCAAATTACGGATTCGGTATTTTTAATTTTAGCGGAAGAAGGTACGACATCAGGGATTCGGACGAATTTTATTATGAAAGAAATTTTGGAAGCTATTTCGTAATGGAGTTCCCGTTTTCAAGATTTGACAGGCTTGAAATCGACGCGACGGTCGCAAATTCGGATAAGCAGGTTATCTCCGGAGTGATTGAGCGGAAAGCTTTACTGGTAAGTAATTCTGTATCGTACGTTTTCGATAACGCGCTCTGGTATCTGACCGGCCCTCTTGACGGGGCGCGCTACAGGTTTCAGCTCGGTTATACCACGGATGTTAAGTACAGCAACGTAAATTATTATTCAATTATTTCAGATCTGAGATATTACCAGCGGATAACGCTCCGCTCATCCGTTGCTTTCAGGCTGTCTTTATACTATAACGAAGGGAAAGAAGCGAGAAGATACTTAATGGGCGGAAGCTGGGACCTCAGGGGGTGGCCGAGATGGAGTATTCGCGGAGAAAAAATGTGGATCTCGTCCGCGGAAGTCCGCATTCCCGTAATCGATTTTGTGAAAGTGAAATTTCCGTTTGTCGATATGGCGGTCTACGGAATCCGTGCCGGCGTTTTTTGTGATGTCGGCGGTGCGTGGGACAAGGAGTATAAGGAGTCGCTTGGCAGTGTGGGTGCAGGGCTGCGTTTTAATCTTTTTAATGTGCTTGTTCTGAGATATGATATCGGCAAGAAAATACAGAACAAATTGACCACCTTCCAGGACGGATATTTTTATCAATTTTTCTTCGGATACGATTTTTGAAAGAAACATTATTATTCTCTGTTTTATTACTGAATTTATTCCTAACCGGATGCGCAACGTCAGTTATCCGGGTGGGCAATGACGTTGTGCTGAACGGTGCGGGGGTTTTCGGAATTAATGCTGAAAGGGATTTCTTTGCAGATATCACTCTTCCGGATTCACTTATAAGGAGATGGGAAGGCGAGACAAATGGCAACCTGGGTTTTAATTCGGTCGTTACCACCGGCAAACTGGTATTCCTGTCTGATTTGTCCGGCAGGATATATTGCTTTAATAAAATTACCGGAAAACGGATTGGCTATCTAAGGTACAAGGGATCAATTGAGTGCGCGCCTGTAATTAAAAAGAACCTTCTGATCTTTCCTCTGGTGAAGTTGAATAACGGTGAAACAAATTTGATCATTTACGATTTTGCCAAAGGGAGCGAACTATACAAGATTGACGTTCGCGGAAAAGTAATCTCCTACCCATTGATAGATGAACAATATATTTACCTTTTGACTACCGGGGGTTCTGTTGTTAAAATAAGCCTGAACGGAGAAGTTGAATGGAGAAGGGACCTGAAATTCCGTAACACTTCGAATTTATTCAGACTTAAAAACAGCATTTATTTCGGAGATGATACGGGGAAGATTATCAGGTTAAATTATGCGACGGGTGAATTGATTAATGAAATTAAAATATCAGATTCGCCTGTCGGTAATCTTTCGATAAAAGAAAATATAATTTATACCTCAGATGATGCCGGTATTTGTTATGCAATAAAAGACGATGAAGTTTTGTGGAAATATAATTCCGGCAGCCGGATTGCGATGTATCCGGCTTCAGACAACTCTAATATTTATTTCGGAACATTATCAGGCGATATTTTCGCTTTACAAAAAGGGAATGGAACTTTATTGTGGAAAGCAAATCACGGCGGCGTTATCAGCGCTGCTCCGTTAGTGCTTAATTCTCAACTCATAGTGCCTAATCTTGACAGGAAAGTATTATTCCTGGAAAAACAAAGCGGACGATTGATCAAACAGATGAATTTTGAGGGCCGCGTTCGCCATACTCCGGCGGTGGACAGCATTAATATTTATTTTGGTTACGATAATTATCTTCTCGGGGCTTATGCGATCAGGTAACATCTTTATTTATCTCCTCGTATTGTCAGGTAATATCTTTTGCCAGCCTTGCATAAGCTATCTGAAACTTGAAGGCGTAAAAAACGGGAATGTTATTGTCTTTGATGATTCTGTGTATTTATCCGCCAATAATCCACTTAAACTCACTTCAGGGCGGCATTTCGTGGGAATAAAAAATTCTTTACGCGAATGGACTTTCATCAATTCGGAAATTATCCCGGTAGATAGTTGCGGTGTTATGCATACCAGGAAATATGAGAAGCCTGATATATCCTTTTTTAATACTGTCCCTTCTGACGCAGTTGTTTCGAGGGGGGACTCAATACTGGGAAGAACTCCGATGTACCTTCAA
>CAIMOS010000021.1 GCA_903843135.1 uncultured Ignavibacteriales bacterium
AAATGAAAACAATATTAATTTCTATCCAACTTCAATTAGTGAGCAGGTAAAATTAATTGAGGAATTGCAAATAATTGCAGAGCGATTTAAAATTGATCTCTATGCGTGCGCCGAAGACCAGGTTTTGGAGCTAATCCCCAAAATCAAAAAAGCCCACTGTGTGGATTCAGACATCGTTAATAGCCTTTATGAAAAAGAATCTGCGGGTGATTACAAACTCTCACCCTCGCGGTTGGGTTGTGGGTGTATTGACAGTCAGGACCTTGGCTACTATGACAGCTGCCCCCACGGTTGCATTTATTGCTATGCTAATATGGATCCGGAAAAAGCGCTGTTGAATGCCCGCCAATATTTACAGGAAGGATTTCCGCTGGATAACATTGATTTTCCAGCCGCAAAAAGCATACCCAACTTATTTGATTAATAATTCAAAAATTGCACGTGCAACTTATAATAGCAAGGCATTATCACCTTCCACCTACCCCGCTTACTTAAGCGGCATTTAACCATTCGATATTATGGGTGTAAAATTATAGGGCGAAAATTTCCAATTCTGTTTCCTGTCACTGCTTCTGCGTGGCCCACGCGGGCATAGAATTCAGATCTATGCTAAACACCTGTGTCGCTACAAAGTAGACGAACAGTGTAATTATAGCCGCGAAAACAATATTCAGCACGAAACCTGTCTTCGCCATTGTATATACGGATATTCTTCCGCTTCCGAAAACAATCGCGTTGGGAGGAGTTGCGACGGGAAGCATAAACGCCATCGAAACGGAAATCGTTGCCGTGATCATTAACAGCAGCGGATTCATATTCAGCGCAACGGACACGGCCGCAAGCACAGGCAGAACCATTTCGCAGGTTGCTGTGTTGGATGTTAGTTCGGTTAAGAATGTAATGGTTATCGCAACTATAAATATCATATAGATAGGATCCGAAAAGTGCATCGCCTTAAACTGCTCCCCGATAAAGAGGGATAACCCCGATTCAACAAATCCCCTCGCAAGCGCGAAGCCGCCGCCGAACAACAATATTATGTCCCAGGGGATTTTCGGGAAAACATCCGGCTCAATGAGCATATGCGATTTCCCTTTGTCACGGGCAGGAACCATAAACAGCAAGAGCGCGGAAAACATTGCCACGGTTCCGTCATTCAGGAATGCGGCCGTCGGGAACAGTTTTGCCCAGCCGGGTATTACGGTGAATCCAAGATTAAGATCTGACCTGAAGATCCACAATACTGCTGTCATCAGGAAAATAAACCCGATTACTTTTTCTTCGTACGACGGCTTGCCGAGAGATTTATACTCGTTTCGTATCACGTTAATTTGCACGCTGTGCCGGTTGTCGTTACGGAAGATCACCTTGGTAATCAACAGCCAGGCAATCATAAGTTCTATTATCCCGAGCGGAACCATAACCTGCATCCAGGCGCCAAAAGTTATTTTGGGCGCGGCGGGAAAAAGCAGATTCATTTTCTGAATAAACGATAGGTTGGGCGCGGTGCCGATCAGCGTCATTATTCCGCCGATGGAA
>CAIMOS010000022.1 GCA_903843135.1 uncultured Ignavibacteriales bacterium
ACTACAAGCATACGTTCCTGGCTTTCAGAAAGCATAATTTCATAGGCGCTCATATCCGCCTCACGAAGAGGGACTTTATCCAGGTCAATCTTCATTCC
Organism: uncultured Ignavibacteriales bacterium; assembly: GCA_903843135.1. GTDB lineage: Bacteria > Bacteroidota > Ignavibacteria > Ignavibacteriales > Ignavibacteriaceae > JABWCL01. The sequence goes on from CAIMOS010000022.1 coordinate 99, forward strand.
GGACTCACCCTTGGCGCTCATTTCACTCGTCGAACAGGAAATGCCTGCCGCGCCCATATCCTGGATGCCAATAATCAGGTCTTCTTTTATAATCTCAAGCGTAGCCTCGAGCAAAAGTTTTTCCGTGAAAGGATCGCCGACCTGTACTGACGGGCGTTTTGCTTCCGATTTTTCCGAAATCTCTTCAGACGCGAATGTTGCGCCGTGTATTCCGTCTCGTCCTGTAGAGGAACCGACAATCATTACTGGATTGCCTTCGCCGTAGGCGGTCGCGGAAACCGTTTTACCGGCTTTAACTATACCGACTGCCATCGCATTAACCAGCGGATTCCCCTTATAGCATTCATCAAAGTAAACTTCACCCGCTACGGTAGGCACGCCGAAACAGTTCCCGTAGTCGCCGATGCCGCGTACCACGCCGTCAAAAAGATAGCGTGTTCTGGCGTCATCAAGCGTTCCGAACCTGAGGGAATTAAGCGCTGCTATTGGCCTGGCGCCCATTGTGAAAATATCGCGAAGGATCCCGCCGACTCCGGTTGCGGCGCCCTGATAAGGCTCAACGGCTGACGGATGGTTATGGCTCTCGATCTTGAAAGCAATCGCGTAGCCGTCTCCGATATCAACCAGCCCGGCATTCTCCTCGCCGGCGCCGACAAGCAGCCGCCCGCCCGAACGGGGCAATGTTTTAAGCAGCCTGATGGAATTTTTGTAGCTGCAATGCTCGCTCCACATAACACTGACTATACCAAGCTCGGTAAAAGTCGGCACCCTGCCAAGTATATCCAGTAGCCGGGCATATTCCTCTTCATTCAGTCCGTGCTGAAGAGCAAGTTCTAAAGTAACAACAGGTTCTTTCATAATCTTCCGGGTTGGGGAAAAAATAGCAATAATGTTAAAATCTGATATGGTATAATAATTAAATAAGGGGATTCTTGGAATTAATAAATGAGGTGAAAAATGCCTATTCGGCAGAATCTGAATCTACAAAGTTAATCTAATGATAGGGCAAACTCCGCGGCGGGGTCCGTAATTCCGGCAGGGGCGGGTTTACGGTTTCTTCGTAGCTCGGAATAGTATTCCGATACTGCGCTGTTCAGCAGATTTGCTCAGTTTAAGTCGTATGCGTTGTAACACGCTCGGGCTTTCTTAGAGCTTTCGATTAAACAAAACCGCCCGGAATGCTATTCCGGTTTACGGTTTCGTACACTGCGCTGCCCGGAATGCTATTCCGGTTTACGGTTCATTGATCATTATTTTCACCGTGCTGACGGTACGGTAAAATAAAAAGTCGTTCCTTCGTTTTCTTTTGTTTCAAAACGGATTGTTCCGCCGTTCAGCTCGGCAAATTCTTTGCAAAGAAGCAGCCCCAAACCTGTGCTTGATTCCCCCTCGGTCCCTTTCCGGATCCTGGCTCTCTCCTGGGAAAAAATAGCTTCGCGGATTCCCTTAGGTATCCCGATGCCGGTATCGCTCACTGATACTTCCAGCATAGGGCCGGCAGGCTTAGCATCTATAGTTATTTTCCCTTCTTTGGGGGTAAATTTACAGGCGTTCTGGAAAAGATTCCTCATTATAGTATTCATATGACGGGGATCAGCAAAAATGAGGGAATTCTTCGGTATTTTATTATCAACCTGAAGGCGCTTTTCTTCTAACTTAAATGAGTATAGCTCGATTACATCGTCTGTTATTTGACAAAATGAGATTTTTTCGGGTGAAATTTTCCTTTCGGTACGCTGCAAAACAAACCAGTCCACAAGGTTTTCAATCAGTTCGTAAAGCCTTTTTACAATTATGTCAATTTTTTGGCCCGAATTTGCGAGTGATTCAAAATCCTGATCAGCCACACCCTGAGAAAATATTTCCGAATAGCCGAGAAGACCCTGGAAAGGAGCTTTAAGATCGTGAGCAATCAGCGAAAATAACTTTTCCCGGTTCTGATTTAATTCCCTTAATTCTCCTGCAACCTTTTCAAGTTTCAGTTCTGCCGTTTTCCGGTCGGTAACATCGAGCAAAGCGAGAAGGCACTTCTGCCCGTTCTCGTTTGCTGTGGCTTTAACGTCCACATACCTGACCCCGGAACTATTCGCGAGTATCGATATTTCGCACCCGGCCTTTTCTTTCCGTTCAAATACTCTCCGCATCATATCAGCAAAGATCAGCACGGAATCTTCCGAGATAAAAGAATCGAAGCGCCTGTTAATCAGTTTTGACCGGTTAACCTCAAGCATAATAGAGCCGGCCAGATTAACTTCCAGTATAGTTCCGTTACGCGCGATAGTGAAGTAGCCCGCGGGCGCGAATTCGTATAATTCAGTGTATTTATGCACTACTTCTTCCAGATCAGACCAGGATTTCTGAAGTTCTTCGTTCTGTATCTCCAGCTCAATCTGGTGAATCTGGAGTTCCTGTATAAGGCGTTTCTGTTCTATCTCCGTTACCGGGCCGGACTTTTGCTTTCCGGCTGACTTATACCTGTCCACAGCCTGCCGGCGCAGGAGGTCAGCGTCAGATGATATGTTTTGGTTCTTTTTCATAAATGTTTCTCCTGGTCCTGGTATATATCAAACGGTCATTCGGGCAAAATCAGATCCGGCTAATTTTCTTTCTTTGTAGAAATTTTGCTTTCAAGTTCCTCCTGTGTTTTTCTGAGTTTAAGCTCCAGCATTTTCGCAACCGTAATATCAGAATATGTTATCACCACCCCGTTAATCGTATTTTCCAGGGTCCGGTAAGGAAGAATACGGAGCAAATACCATTGCCCGCTGCTGATAACAACCTGTTTTTCCATACTAAGCAAATTCCGGAGCACTTCATTCACATCTTCTGCCATAGCAGGGTAGAAGAGATCTGAAGCTATGTCTGTAATAGGCCTTCCGACATCGCTGGCTATAAGTTTCGTAATTTTGGTTGTCTGCTGAGTGAACCTCCGTATGCGCAGCGAATTATCCAAAAATAATGTTGCTATATCCGTACTGTCGAGAAGGTTCTTCATATCATTATTAGTTCTCGAAAGTTCTTCAACGTTTATCTGAAGTTCGTGATTGATTGTCTGAAGTTCCTCGTTCAGGGACTGCATTTCTTCTTTCGACGTAGTCAGTTCCTCATTTGTTGACTGAAGTTCCTCATTAGTTGACTGGAGTTCCTCGTTGGAAGAACGAAGCTCCTCCTGCGAAGTCTGCATCTCTTCAGTAATTATCTGGACCTGTTGCCGGGCGGATTCAATTTCTCGCTCAAGCTCTTTTATCCTTGCGCTGCGGCTGGTTGTAATCCTGAGTTTCCCGGCTGCTTTGATTTTAGGAAGAGGATCAGACTCTTTAAAAACAATCAATAACAGCCCCTTAAGCTCTCCGGGCTCCTTAATAAAATGAATTGTGAGGTTCAAAGTCAGTGTATCCGCCTTTGTCCCTAAAACAATATTCTTTACGTTAACAACTGCTTCACCTTTTACTGCTTTCTGAAAAGCATCACCGAGTTCGTAACGCAGGCCCTGCTTCGCCATCGCAAAAATATTCCAATTTGCTTTTCCCGCAGCAGGCTCAAGGAATTTACCGGTCCGCCCGCTGATGTAGATAATATCGCCCCTGGAATTTACGAGAACGGCCGGGGAGGAGTAATACTTCAGGAGCAGCCTGTCCGTCAGGGTCTGAATATTTACTACGGGGCCTAAGTATTTTTGCTGCTGCTTTTCCGCGGTTAACGCATAACCGGAAGATGTAGGGAAAACAAGCTGATCACTGGTTAAAGCGGAAGTGTTTTTACGGAAGATTTTCGCCTTGCTGTCAACCTGCGTAAATAAATGGGAAAAACCGCCGATTGTTTCAGCGCTTCCCAGGAAAAGGATTCCGCGCGGATTAAGCGCATAGTGGAACAGCGGAATAAGTTTCTTCTGCAGGTCTGCGGTAAGATAGATCAGGAGGTTCCGGCAGCAAACAATGTCTAACTTTGTAAACGGCGGATCCATAATTATGTTCTGCCGGGCAAAAACAACCATATCCCTGATCTGCTTAGAAACCTGGTAATCCTTCTCACGGTGCAGAAAATATTTATTCAGCCTTTCCTGGCTCACATCAGCGGCTATGTTTGTGGGGAATATTCCCTCCCTCGCTTTATCTATCGCATCCATATCCAGATCGGTCGCGAATATCTGAAGCGCGACATTCGGGGAAATCTTTAATTTTTCAACTGTTTCTTTGAAGATTATTGCCAGAGAGTATGCCTCTTCTCCGGTGGAACAGCCCGCAACCCAGGCTCGTAAGGTATGGTCTCTTATATGGCCCGTGAGTAAGGAAGGAATGACTTTATCCTGAAGCTGGGTCCATACATCACCGTCCCGGAAAAAACTGGTCACGCCAATAAGAAGTTCCTTAAATAAAAGTTCCACCTCTTTAGGATTATGCTGAAGGAACCTTACATAAGCATTGATCCTGTCAATCTGATGTATGCTCATCCTTCTTTCAATCCTGCGGTAGATTGTTGTTCTTTTGTAATTCGAAAAATCGTGGCCGGTCTGAGTTCTGAGCAAAATCACAACCTTCTCAAGGTCGCTGCGGGTTGTCTCCTCTTCAGGGATTCCCTCTTTTGACCTTATCGGCTTGTGGGAGAGATACGCGAGGATCCGGGAAGGCAATTCCTCAACCGGCGCAATTACATCAGCCATACCGGATTCAATGGCGCTGCGGGGCATACCGTCAAATTTTGCGGTCGCAGTATCCTGTACAAATACAGCTCCCGCTTTTTCTTTCATTGCCCGAATGCCCAAAGTTCCGTCTGTGCCCATCCCCGATAAAATTACGCCGATGCTGAGTTCCTGCCTGTCATCGGCCAAAGAACGGAAAAAGAAATCTATCGGAAGCCGTAACCCCCTTGATTCAACAGGATCAAGAAGGTGAAGCACTCCGTGCAGCACGGACATATCTTTATTCGGCGGAATTATGTAAACGCAGTCAGGCCTTATCTTCATCCGGTCAGTTGTCTGGGCTATCTTCATTGAAGTTGACCGCTGCAGAAGTTCGACCATCATACCTTTGTGCGTGGGATCCAGGTGCTGTACAATAACAAACGCAATGCCGCATCTATCGGGTACATTATTAAAGAACAGTTCAAGCGCTTCCAGACCGCCCGCGGACGCGCCTATTCCCACTATCGGAAAGCTGTCCGCAGTTTCTGTCCGTTTAACTCTTTTAATTGGTTTAGGCTCCGCCGCAGAAGTTACGGGTTTCTTTTTCGCTGTTTTGGGAATTGGTTTTCTTTTCATTTTATTCTGACTCGGATTGTTTGTATAGTAAAACGGAAGTGCAGTTCCGGACTTTTTTTACGGAGTTTGCAGGGAAATAAACTCAGGAGCCTCATATAGAAAGCAGAAATATAATCAGTCATCTGCAATCAATATTTGACAAGTGAAAATCAAAAACCCGAACCTTTTGAACATAACAACTCCGTGAGATGTCAGCGGGAAAAAATATTTCAATGGTAATATATTACGATATCCATTGAAGTTCGCTCCTGCTAAAAAGTCTGGTTAATATGTTTAACCAGATACCCGGGCAAATAAAAATAAAAGGAAATACTGCAGATTCAATAAGCTCTGCATCCCGGAATATTTCCAGCATTATCAGTATCAAAACTAAGTTGAAATCAGACCAAATCAAAGCAAATAATTCGCTGTTCTCCGCGTCCGTCAATAGAGCGCCCGTTTAAGGTTCAAATGAAAAAACGGCGGCAAGATCTTAATGCCATTCCTGCGGAATTCTATATTTATTCTGGCAGGGTTTGTTGCTTAGATGCACTGCTGCGCAGTTAACACATTGATTGGCCGGAGTTATTTTCAATGAAAATCTAATTTTTCAGAAACGCCGGATTAGGTCTCAGTACATAAGGCAGACAGACTAAACCTGTAGAGAAGTATTCCGCTCACATCGTCAGACACATCCTGCCCGGAAGTTCCGGAGGAGCGAAATATTAGTAACCCGATTACCATACCACACATCCAAAGTTACGTCGGAACGGCATATTTTTAAATGACACCGGAGAATCAGTTGAACCTGATTTATTTTTCCGCCTCTAACCCGCGGATTTTAATCAGCCATCTTTGCGCTCTTCGCGAAATCGCTGCGCCTTTGCGTTTAAGTAAAACAGTACAAAAGCGGATCACTTGGAATTATGCGGACATTCAAAAATCTTTGCTTCCGCGCAGCAAACAATGATTACCGGTAATTAAAATCAATCATTTGCCGGCACGGTAAAAATAAACTTTGTCCCTTTATTTTCTTCGGTTTCAAAACGAATGGTGCCGCCGTTTCTTTCCACATACTCTTTGCAGAGGATAAGCCCAAGGCCTGTACTTTCTTCACTCTCAGTCCCCTGCCGCCTGGAAAACTTTCCAAGCGAGAAAACCCCTGAAGCTAACTGGTCCGGCATTCCTATTCCGGTATCAGAAACTGAAATTTCCAGAACTGAGTCGAAGCGCCTGGCGTCAAGAGTGATGCTGCCTCCCCTGGGAGTAAACTTGATAGCATTATAAAACAGGTTCCTTAAAACTGTCTCCAGCATATGCGGATCGGCAAATACACTCTTATCCTGGCCGATCTTGTTCACAATCCTGAGAGCCTTTGCTTCAGTTTTATGTTCGTATAGGGTCAGGAGTTTAGCTAAAGTATCCGACAAGCGGATCTTCGTTGGTAAAAATTTTACGCCGTCCCTTTGGAGGTTCGCCCATTCAAGAAGATTAATCAGAAGTTCGTATATGCTTCTTACAATAGTATGTAGCCTTATACTCATATCCTTTGTCGTGTAATGGTCCCCTTCCTGTACACTGTCGAGCAGGATATCAGAAAATCCCAGGAGGATGTGGAAAGGACTCTTCAGGTCGTGCGCGAGAATAGAAAAGAATTTATTTCGTTCAACAAGAAGATTTGTCAGAATTTCATTTTGTTCCTTCACCCTTTTCTCGGCGGCGACCCGCTGAGTAATATTACGGGAGACACCAATAAGTTCAAGTTTATCCGGCTTATTTGTGTTGAAGGTTGTGACTGCTTCCGTCCAGATGGTTTCTCCGGACTTGGTTATCATTTCTATTTGGGTAATTTCAGGAGTGTTTATGCCTTGCCGGAGGAATTGCCGGAAATGAGCAGGAAGTTTTTCCTCTATGACACTGAGTGATTCTTGTGTTACCATTTCTTCGAATTTTTTCGCCAGTACTTCCTCAACAGTATATCCGAGGATACTCTCAACTGTTGGGCTCATATAAGTAAATCTGGATGACCCGGTATCAAAACACCACAGCACATCGCTCATTTGTTCGGGAAGGAACCGGTAACTATGGTCACTTTCTGCAAGTTTAGCCTGTGTGCCAATTTCGCGGGTTAAGTTGCGTGCGGAACAAAAATAAAATTCATCGAAGCGATTAATATTCCATTCCAGATAACAATAATCACATGATACGGTGCGGAATCTGTTTGCAAAAGAGCGAAGCGGTTGATCTGGTTTGACCATCCTGATTGCGGCAAGAGTTGGTTCCGCATCTTCCGGATGCACGAAACCGGCAAAAGATTGTCCTTCGATTTCATTAGCTTCGAAACCAAGAACTTCTTTCCATCTCCGGTTGACTTTTAAGAATTCCCCGTCTGAACCGGCGACGCATAATAAGTCTGCCGAACGGTCAAAGAACCGCTCATAATCATACCCTGTCATCACAAACGCTTCGGACATACGGACCCCACTTGAAATAATTAATAGTTAGTATTTATTATCACCAATAAGGAATACGCATATCTGAGTATTCCTAAAAATACACTCCGTCCATTTGCAGTACTTACAACTCTGAACGCAGACGAAAAGCAGGTGAGCCTCTCCGATTCCCGGGACCTAACTATATAATTTATAATATTAAAATTAAAGAATTTTCCCTAATATCAGGCAAGAATTTTCTTCAGCTTATTATCATTTCTATTACCGTGGTGAATAAAATGTTTCGCGGGATATCAACGGCGCAATACACTGATCTGCGATCATCCATCGAAATCAGCGTCATCAGCCTGCTATTCTCTCAGATCATCCTTCAATACTTTCGCCGGACTACAAGGATAAAGAAGTTGAGATAATTCATTAAATTATGAACACAAAAATGTCCATTAGAGATAATTGAAAGAATCGAAAACATACGCTGCTCCGGATACGGTTAAGCGCTGGTTCCCATCGCTGGTTATCCTGCCGCTTGGCATATATCTTCTCATCAGCCGCGAATATTCACTAATCGATAACTTTCACCTTGTCGCGCACGAAGCAGGCCATTTCATACTCGGAATGTTCGGCGAAGTAATTATGTTTATGGGCGGGACGATAATGCAGCTGGCAATACCCGGTTTACTGGTCCTGTACTTTTACCTGAACAGGATGCGTCTGCTTTTCCAGGCAGGGGTGGTTCTTGAAGGACACTCATTTATCAATGTAAGTATTTATGCGGCAGACGCGCAGACGATGGAGTTAAGACTGTTCGGGCCCCCGGGAGCAAAACACGACTGGAACTGGATGCTGAATCATTTTGGAATCCTCCGGTATTCCGATGCAGTTGCTTTCTTTTTTATTTTCCTGGCCGCAGTATGCTTTATTGCCTCGGCGCTGGCTCCGCTGTATGTGCCGGACCGGGAAGATTAACAGGCGGTCCTTTTGAATAAAATAATATACCTGTTCTTTTTCTTTATGCTTTACTGCGCGGACGGTACCGTGAAATAAAAAACCGTTCCCTCATTTTCTTTTGTCTCAAAACCTATCTTCCCGCCGTTCAACTCAACGTATTCTTTACTTAGTATAAGGCCCAGCCCTGTGCTTTCTTCACCGTCGGTCCCCCTCCGGTTCACACTCCCTGTTAATGAAAAGATCTTTTCTTTAATCGCCGCGTTCATCCCAATACCATTATCACGAACAGATATCTCGGTCATCTCTGCGGCGGGTTTCGCGTCTATAACTATCCTGCCGCCATTGCCTGTGAATTTAATGGAGTTGTAAATAAGGTTCCGCAGCACAATGTTTAATAAATGTGAATCGGCAAATACTTTAAGCCCCATAGGCACCATATTTTCTACGATTAAGTTCTTTTTTCCTATCCTTAATTCGTACAAAGTGATCACCGAATCGACAGAAACTTTGAGCAGTTTATTCTTAGGCGCAAGCTTAATATCATTTCTCTGAAGCATAGCCCATTCAAGCAGGTTTTCAAGAAGTTCGTAGGTTCTTTTTACGATAACATAAATTCTGCTGCCGGTATCCATTATCGTATCAAAATCAGCTTCCCTCACGCTATGGGAGAATATTTCGGAAAATCCAAGCAGCCCGTGGAACGGACTTTTCAAGTCGTGTGCAATTATCGAGAAAAACTTATCTTTTTCAGCATTTAGTTTGGCGAGCTGTTTATTCTGCCCAATTATCAGTTCTTCTTTTTGTTTACGGTCCGTAATATCAATTATGATAGACTGGAGATAGGGCGTATCCGACTCGATGATCGCGCTGCTCAGTACTTCAACGTCCCTTACAGAACCGTCAGCCCTTCTGTGTTTAAATTCAAAATGTAGTTTTTCCAGGTTCATAACCTGCTGCATCGCGCGGCGGATTTCCTCCTTAGTCATTGTATTGATCTGGCTGATATTCATCTGCCGCATTTCTTCGCACGACCACCCGTAATATTTTGCGGCTGAGTTGTTGGCATCAAGTATCTGTCCTGTTGCGGGGTCAATTATTAATTTCACAGCCTGATGGTTCTGGAATAATTTCCGGTAGTGGTCCTGCCTGATAAAAGTCTTATCGACGGATCCATTATCAGCGTTTAAGTCCCGGTTGGTGGGATCGAATTGCAGATTTCTTTCAATGAATGATTCGAGTTTCGCGATATATTCATCGGGAGAAAGAACAGAACGAAGTGATTTGAGTGTTGCAAAATCATTATCCGCAACTTGTCCGAGCATACCTGTCTCACCTTAATAAATTCAAAAAAAATAGGAATTGATCGAAGCCGCTTCATTTTTGGCGTTAATGACGAAGAAAATATTTCCAGCTATTGTAAATTATAAATTCAATTTGTATTAACCAATAATTAATTCTAACCCCGGAATGAATCCCATCCTCCAATCGGTTCAACTGAAAAAACGGTGGCAAAAGTATTATGTCGTTCCTACGTCTATAAAAAAGAAAGTTAAGAGATAATTCTCCCCTCCTAAAGAATTTTGGGTAAAGATTCAGTTCACTTACTTTCAGGTTTCACGTATTGTTCGATACCATCCCACAT
>CAIMOS010000023.1 GCA_903843135.1 uncultured Ignavibacteriales bacterium
TCTTAAGCCTGAAAGGAGCTGCAAATGCCTGATACCGATGTATTAATGGAGTTTAACGAAGCGGTACCGGCAAATCCGGTTGAAGCATTTTTAAGAATGGACAGGATCCCGCATATCTGGTGCCCCGGCTGCGGAATCGGTACTACGGTCAACTGCTTCGCGCACGGACTTGAAAACAGCGGCCTCGATCTCGATAAAGTGGCGATTGTATCCGGCATTGGATGCAGCGGCCGCGTTGCGGGTTACCTGAATATGGATTCGTTCCATACCACACACGGCAGGGCAATACCGTTCGCGACAGGACTGAAGCTTGCCAATCCCGATCTTAAAGTTGTTGTTTACAGCGGCGACGGCGACTTAACCGCGATCGGCGGCAACCACTTTATTCACGCCTGCCGCCGCAATGTTGATATGACTGTGATTCTCATTAACAATCACACATACGGAATGACCGGCGGACAGGTTGCACCTACAACTCCCCTTACTGCAACTGCCACAACAGCGCCTTACGGAAACTTCGAACAGTCGTTTAATCTTCCTTATCTGGCAGAGTCCTGCGGCGCAGTTTACGTTGCGCGCTGGACAGCATATCACGTACGCCACGTTCAGAAAGCGATCAAAGAAGCGCTGCTGAAAAAAGGATTTTCATTTGTTGAGATCCTCGCGCCGTGCCCCACGCTTTATTCCAGAAGAAATAAGCTCGGCGACGGCCTGGATCAGATGATCCATTACAAAGAACACAGTGTCGTGATGAACGGCGCCGATACAAAAACGGTCGGGCTCGGATTCCAGGACAAGATCGTTCTGGGCAAGTTCGTTGATATTGAACGCCCGACTTATCTCGACGCGATGAACGAGTACTACAAACACAAGATGGGAGATACTTTCGAAACTTATACCGGAAGGAGCTGTGCCTGTGACACGAACTGAAATTAAAATCGGCGGATTCGGCGGACAGGGTGTAATCCTGAGCGGATACATCATCGGCCGCGCGGCATCGATATATGACAATAAATTCGCGACAATGATACAGGCATTCGGCCCGGAAGCGCGCGGAAGCGCGTGCAGCGCCCAGGTGATTGTATCTGCAAATGAAATAACTTATCCCTACATCACCACTCCGCAGATAATGGTGCTGATGTCGCAGGAAGCATACACAAAGTTCTCACCGGAACTCGCGCCCGGCGGAATACTGATCACGGAATCGGAACTTGTGGTGCCGCATAACCTGCGCAAAGACATAAAACATTACTCAATTCCCGCCACCAGGATTGCAGAAGAACTCGGCAAACGGATGGTGCTGAATATCGTGATGATGGGATTCACCACCGGCGTGACCGGATTCTGCACCCACGACGCGGTTAAGCAGGCGGTGAAAGTATCAGTGCCGAAAGGAACTGATGAACTGAACCTTAAAGCATTTGAAGCCGGATTTGAATACGCAAGCAAAATGGCTAAAACCGAAGAAGAAGTTGTAGCATAGTATAAACTACACATAAATGTACGAATCCTCTTCCGGAAGACGGGAGGGGATTTTTTATTTATAGCCGGCGTCCCGATGGGCGTCACCCCTCTATCAGAATCCGCTAAAAAACTTGCTCTTATAGTAAAGCCGCTCAGTTTTTGCAGTTTATGTCCATTTTTATTGGACATAAACTGCAGGAATGTTAATCTATTGTTATGGGGGAATGCTGTTCTATTAGAAAATGCAGGCAAATTTCATAATACTCCATTCGCCGAAACCGAAATTCACTAAGGGCTGGCAGGTTAAAAACTGCGGGACTCCCGGCACCAAATTTGTGCTTACTGTTTTATGGCAGGAGCTGCAAAAACATGGTGGGCCTTAAAATTCTTTCTGAATTCCCCGGTTTAGAGCTGTCTTCGAAAGACTTATAAGGGCAGTAAATAGCCCAACCCCGTGCATTCAGAATGAACAAAAACAGCTAAAAGCGTGCATTGTGAATGAACGATTTCGGCTGTTGTCGCTAAAACCCGGACCCAAAACAACCTGCCAGCTTAACTAAAAGTATGAACCCGGTATTTGTCATATAATACCCGCGCCAAGCAGCAGGGCAATAAGCATAAGAAGAAGAGCGGTTAAATACCGGATGCTGCCGAATGTAACTTTTTTAATTAATCTTTTACCGAGCAGCGTGCCGGCAAGCGCGGCAA
>CAIMOS010000024.1 GCA_903843135.1 uncultured Ignavibacteriales bacterium
CGCACGGACTGCGTGTATATGGTCCACGGGTTCGGGCACAACTCCAGAATGTTAAAAGGCGCCTACGGAAAAGGAGCCAGCGACTCGCAGCTTATAACAAAATATGAAACCGATCCTCTTATGGGAGGCACAGCGATGAATGTCAACTTCGTAAAATTTGAGGAGGAGGTTTAATATGGCAAGATTCGCGATGGTAATAGATACACGCAGATGCGTCGGATGTATGGACTGCGTAGTCGCGTGCAAAACCGAGAACAGTGTGCCGGAAGGTTTTAACCGCGATTGGATCACAACGGCAGTTAAAGGTAAAATGCCTGATCTGCATATGGAAATCAGGACCGAGAGATGCAACCACTGCTCTAATCCTCCCTGCGTGCACTGCTGCCCTACCGGCGCAAGCCACGTTCACGATATCGGCGGTGTTGTGCTAGTAACGCATAACGAATGCATCGGCTGCAAAGCCTGCGTTGCATCCTGTCCTTATGACGCCCGGTTTATTCATCCTGACGGTTATGCGGATAAATGTACATTCTGCATCCACAGGACAGAAAAGGGCGAACTGCCGGCCTGCGTCTCCGTATGCCCGACACACTGTATGCATTTCGGCGATCTCGACAATCCGGAAAGTGAAGTTTCGAAACTGCTGAACTCCCGTAATTATCACGTTAATCACCCGGCTGCCGGAACTGAGCCGCACGTTTACTATTTAACTTAGGATTTGAAATGGAAGAACTTACGCACACAAGACATAACCACCTGATTGATCCGAACCTTACTATATGGGGTTGGGAAATACCGGTGTACCTTTTCCTTGGCGGGTTTGTCGCCGGAATGATGATCCTTTCCGGAGTTATTTATCTGAGAAGAAGAAACCAACCCGGAGCGACGGTAGTATTTATCCTTCCGTACATCAGCCTCATACTGCTTTCGCTGGGTATGTTAGCTCTTTTTATTGATCTGGAACATAAGCTATATACCTGGCGGTTATACTTAACATTCAAGCCCCTCTCACCGATGTCCTGGGGCGCGTGGATATTATTACTCGTCTATCCGGTACTAATTCTGAAGATACTCATTAATCCTTTTTTCCTCTTCAGGGATGTCGCCCCGATTTCTAAGTTTTACAAATTTCTAAATGCGTCCGCTGACCGCAAAAATTTTATTGCATACGCAAATATAGTTATCGGTGCGATGCTCGGCGCTTATACAGGTATTCTCCTCAGCGCGCTTGGCGCCCGCCCTTTGTGGAACTCAGGAATACTATGGCTCCTTTTCCTCGTTTCGGGACTTTCGGGTGCGGCAGCATTTATACATCTTATCGCTCCTGACAAGGGAGAACGTGAGATGATGGCTAAAACGGATAACTACCTTCTGGCGGGCGAATTATTTGTAATTGCATTTTTTCTGACTTCCCTTTTGAGTTCGTCAGCTGTTCATATACAGGCAGCAACAATTTTATTATCCGGAGCTTACGCCCCTTCGTTCTGGGGATTTGTAATTATCGCGGGAATAATAATTCCGTTAATCATCCAGTCTTTAGCGGTCAGCCATAAGGTAAAGCACACCCCTATTGCTCCGCTTATGGTAATCGCAGGCGGACTTATTCTCCGGTTCGTTATTGTGTATGCAGGACAACTCAGCGGGTATTAGAGAATTAAGAATTAAGAATTAAGAATTAAGAATTAAGAGTTAAGAGTTAAGAGTTAAGAGTTAGAAATTTAAATCTCCTCCTCTTTTAGTGATGGGGAGGTTGGGTTATATAAATGAAGCTCGTAAATAAGTAAATATTTTGTTTTACAGCATTTTCGAAAATGATTTTTTATCAATTATAGAAAGAATCTGATATGTCAACAATAGTTGAAACCGCGGCTGCGGAAACGTTAGTTTCTGAAGCGCGAACAGAAGTGAAGCCGAAGCCTTATATGAATCCCTATTTAGCGGGATTCGGTTTAGGCCTGGTTTTGCTTTCAGCGTTTGTAATTATGGGACGCGGACTCGGCGCATCCGGCGCGTTCTCTTCAATGATTACATCCGCGCTCCACAGTGTTGCTCCGGCGCACGTGGAAGGAAATGAATTTTATTCAGAATACCTCGGCGACGGGACGGTCTCCCCTCTTAAGGACTGGCTCGTTTTTGAGGTCATCGGCTTGTTCCTCGGCGGATTGCTTTCCGGGCTAATCTCCGGCCGCAGTAAATTTACCATTGAGAAAGGGCCGAATATCACGGCCGGTAAACGGCTTATGTTCGCTTTCCTTGGAGGCGGACTGATGGGCTTCGGCGCTAAATTAGCGCGCGGCTGCACAAGCGGTCAGGCGCTTACCGGCGGCGCGATGCTCAATGTCGGCAGCTGGGCCTTTATGATGTGCGTCTTCGCGGGCGCTTACGCATTTGCTTATGTAATGAGGAGACAGTGGAGATGAACGCACCGTTTTTTAAATTCGAATATTTTACCCCGGACTTCAGCCTTGTTATCGCGATACTGATCGGAATCGGTTTCGGTTTCTTCCTTGAACAGGCGGGTTTCGGAAGCGCGCGTAAACTTGCGGCGCAGTTTTATTTCCGCGATATGACAGTTTTCAAAGTGATGTTCACCGCGATTGTAACTGCAATGGTCGGCGTTTTCTATCTTGGCTGGCTCGGCTGGCTCGATATTTCTCTTATTTACCTCACCCCCACCTATATCACGCCCCAGGTGGTCGGCGGATTAATACTCGGCCTCGGTTTCGTAGTGGGCGGATATTGTCCCGGTACCGGAATGGCTTCCCTGTCAACAGGGCGTGTGGATGGTATGATCTATATTCTCGGGGTTTTTGCCGGAATATTTGTGTTCGGCGAATCCTTCTCTATCTGGAAAGATTTTTACGTATCCGGCAAAATGGGACAGATTACACTCTATGAACTTACCGGGATTCCGTATGGCGTTATTATGTTCCTGGTAATTCTTATGGCAATCGGCGGATTTATCGGCGCTGAAAAGGTCGAGAAATACTTCGCCAAGAAAGACGCAGAGGCATCTAAATGAAACTTGAATTTTCTAAAGCAAATGCTCCGCGGTATCTTGCCGTTTTCGTTATCATACTTGGAGTCATCGGATTGTTCGCCGGTGATATAAAAAATAATGCTTCAAAAAACATCGATAACAAAGAGCTTGCCCTCATCGTTGAGAGTAAGGTTGATCATATAACCGTTGATGATCTTGCCGACTGGCTAATCCAGGGACGCGCGGACTTCAGGCTTGTCGATATAAATGAAGAAAAAGAATTCAATGATTATCACATTCCGAACGCGGAGAACATTAAAATGACTTCCCTGCTTGACGGCGGGCTCGGGAAAAATGAAAAGATCATCCTGTATTCAACAGGCGGTATACACGCCGCGCAGGCTTGGATGCTTCTTAAAGCTAACGGGTATGATAATTCTTATACAATTCTCGGCGGGCTGGATGCATGGAAAGACAGAATTTTGTTCCCTTCTCTCCCTGCCGGGTCTTCCGCTATCGACTCAATTAATTTTGAGAAGCTAAAAGCTGTCAGCAGATATTTCGGCGGTTCACCTCAGGAATCGGCCTCAGCCGCGGCCCCTTCAACCGCGACACTGAAAAGGGAACTTCCAAAACTTTCCTCTTCCGGCGGTGACGGTTCATCAGCAACCCCCGCTAAGAAGAAGAAAAAAGAAGGCTGCTAAAATTAAAAAGCCGTTACAAACCAAAGTTCGTAACGGCTTTTTTGTTAATACATTAATGGTATTACATTACCAAAGCCATTATGGCTTTTTGGACGTGCAGTCTGTTTTCCGCTTCATCAAATATTATCGAATTGGCAGAATCAGCAACTTCATTTACGACCTCGTCACCGCGGTGCGCCGGTAAACAGTGCATAAACAGATAATCGGGCTTAGCGTGCTTAACAAGATCAGGGTTTACCTGGTACTTCATAAACTTTTTCTTTCTCTCCGCAGCTTCACTTTCCTGTCCCATACTTGCCCAGACATCAGTGTAAATGATATCAGCGTCTTTTACTGCTTCTACCGGATCCTCAAGTATGTTCACCTTGCTGCCGAAATATTTTGCATTCACGATTGCATCGGCCACAATTTTCCCGTCAGGTTTATATCCTGATGGGGAAGCTATTGAGACGTGCATACCGGTTTTTGAGCAGCCCTCAAGAAGGCTGTGCGCCATATTATTACCGTCACCGATATACGCGAGTTTTAATCCCTTTAATTCCCGTTTCTTTTCAAGAATAGTAAATAAATCCGCGAGAACCTGGCAAGGGTGCATAAGGTCCGTAAGCCCGTTAATAACAGGAATGCTGCCGTATCTTGCGAGATCAACCACATCCTGATGGTCAAAAGTTCTGATCATTATTCCGCTCAGATAGCGGGAGAGTACTTTGGCCGTATCTTCGACGCTCTCGCTTTTTTTCAGCTGGAGATCATTTTGCCCGAAGTACATTCCGATCCCGCCGAGTTCATATATCCCGACTTCAAATGAAACACGGGTCCTTGTTGAAGGTTTTGCAAAGATCATTCCGAGCGTTTTACCTTCGAGAAGCCTGTGCGGTTCTCCTGTTAATCTTCTTTGTTTTAATGTCTGGCTCAGTTCAAAAATCTGCCAGATCTCTTCGTAAGTTAAATCATTTATTGATATAAGGCTTTTGCCTTTCATATTCACTGCCATAGTGATGTCCTTTTACTTTGTAATTATAGTGCCGCTGTTAATATCATTAAGTTTACCGGATTCAGTTATGATTGTTGACCGTCCGGTCTTTTTTGTAAAATTAATGGCAGCCAGGACTTTAGGGCCCATACTGCCGTCGGCGAATTCACCTGCTTTAAGATAACGCGCTGCCTGCCGGACCGGTATTGTATCTAAAGCCTTCTCATCCGGTTTGCGGAAATTGAGATAAACTTTGGCAATATCAGTAAGAATATAGAATTCAGTCGCACCGATCTCAAGAGCCAGTAAAGCGCCGGCAAGGTCTTTATCAATCACGGCATCAACGCCGTGCATCATTCCGTCCTCATCCTTTATTACGGGTATTCCGCCCCCGCCTGACGCAATCACAATATTCCCTTTTTTCGCCAGGTCACGAATGATATCTTTATTCGAAATATCCTTTGGTAAAGGAGACGGCACTACTCTGCGCCATCCCCGTTTTCTCGGGTCCTCACGAAACACCCAATTGTTGGCCTTGGAAAGCAGGTCAGCTTCTTCTTTAATAAAGAAGCTGCCTACAGGTTTCGTCGGATTGTTAAATGCAGGGTCATTCCTGTCAACTATAACCTGGGTTACAAGGGTTATAATATTCTTTTTGATCTTATACTTTTGCAGAAGATTTTTCAATTCAACTTCAAGCATATAACCGATGCCTCCCTGCGAATCCGCAACGCAGATGTCAAGAGGCATCTTCGGAATCTTAAAAATATTATACCCCGCTTCATTTCTCAGGAGGATATTCCCTACCTGCGGGCCGTTGCCGTGCGTGATTACAAGGTCATAGCCCTTCTGGATAAGGGCTATTAAACCTTCACAAGTCTGGCGGGCATTATCAGCCTGTTCGTAAATCGTACCTGTCTGGCTACCTTTTATGAGGGCATTCCCTCCTAAGGCCGCCACGGCAAGTTTTTTCATATCAGCCCTTTACTCTTTAGAACGGTTTCCACCGTGTTCTCTCCGATTTCAAGAAGGTCATAACTAACTCTGGTAGCAGGCTTATTGATTTTTAATAATTTGCCAAGATCAATCGGTGTACCAATTAAAACCGAATCACAATCAGTATTATTGATTGTATCTTCAAGGTCCTTCATCTGCTCATCGCCATAACCCATCGCCGGAAGAAGTATTCCGATTTTCGGATATTTTTTATAAGTAGCGGAAATCGATGCGACTGTGTATGGCCTCGGATCAACGATTTCGGAAGCGCCGAATTTACGCGCGGCGATCATTGCCGCTCCGTATGCCATTTCTCCGTGCGTTAAAGTTGGGCCGTCTTCGACCACAAGCACGCGCTTCCCTTTTATCAGGTCTTCATTCTCCACACGAATAGGAGAAGCCGCATCTATAATAAGGGCTGACGGATTCACGCTTATCGTATTTTCTCTTACGGTCTTAATGTTCTCGGGAGTGGCTGAGTCAACTTTATTTAATATTACAACGTCTGCGATTCTTAACGCGGTATTTCCCGGATAGTAGTTCATTTCGTTTCCGGGCCTGTGCGGATCGGCAACGGTAAAGATCAGGTCCGATTTGTAGAAAGGAATATCGTTATTTCCGCCGTCCCAGATAATTACATCGGCTTCTTTTTCTGCTTCCCTCAAAATAGCTTCGTAATCAACTCCGGCATAGATGACACCGCCCGCAACAACGTGCGGTTCATACTCTTCCCGCTCTTCAATTGTGCATTTATGTTTGTCGAGATCAGCAAGCGTTCCGAACCTCTGCACTTTCTGCGCGTTAAGATCGCCGTAGGGCATCGGGTGCCTGATGGCAACAACCCTTTTCCCGGCTTTCCTCAGAACTTCAACAACCTTCCGGGATGTCTGGGATTTGCCTGCTCCGGTCCGGACGGCAATAATTGAGATAACCGGTTTAGTGCTTTTAACCATTGTCTCTTCGGCTCCCAGCATTCTGAAGGAAGCGCCCGCCGCATTCACAATTGCGGCTTTGGTCATTACATAGTTAAAGGTAACATCGGAGTATGAGAAAACGACCTCGTTAACGTTAAGCTCTTTGATTAATTTAACGAGATCAGCTTCTTCGTAAATTTTAATTCCATTGGGATATAATTTGCCTGCAAGTTCGGGGGGATAGATTCTGCCTTCTATATTGGGAATTTGGGTGGCCGTGAACGCAACTACATTGTATTCTTCTTTATCGCGATAAAACACATTAAAGTTGTGGAAGTCGCGGCCTGCTGCTCCCATAATGAGCACACTTTTTCGTACCATAAGGTTTCCTGTTATTTGTTATTCTACTGTTACACTTTTTGCTAAATTCCTCGGTTGATCAACATTTAATCCTTTTTTCATCGCGATATGATAAGCCAGCAGCTGCAGCGGAATCACTGTAAGTATCGGCATTAACATACGGATTGTATCGGGTATCTTGATTGTAAAATCAGCAAGATTGTCGATGTGATTGTCACTCTCACTTGCAATAGCAATGATCCTGCCTTTCCGCGCCCGTATCTCTTCAATATTGGAAACAATTTTATCGTAGGTCGAATCTTTCGGCGCGATAAATACGACCGGCATATTTTCATCTACCAGCGCTATCGGGCCGTGTTTCATTTCTGCCGCCGGATATCCTTCGGCGTGGATGTATGAAATTTCTTTTAATTTCAATGCGCCTTCTAACGCCACGGGGAAATTGTATCCTCTGCCCAGATAAAGGAAATTCTTTGCATCCCTAAATTTCGATGCGATCTCCTCGATCTGGCTGTTCAGTTTCAAAATAGTTTTAATTTTTTCGGGAATTGCCTGAAATTCTTCAACAATCTTTTGCCCGTCAATAAGGCTCATATCTTTTTTACGCGCGATAAGCAGCGTAATAAGGGCAAGAACAACAAGCTGTGAGGTGAAAGCTTTTGTCGATGCGACTCCAATCTCAGGACCCGCGTGAATGTATACGCCGGCCTCACTCTCCCGGGCTATAGAGCTGCCGACAACGTTACAAATACCCAGCACCAGCGCGCCCTTGCGCTTTGCCTCTTTCAGCGCTGCCAGCGAGTCAGCGGTTTCACCGCTTTGCGAAATAAAAAATATTGCATCATCGGGCTGTAATATCGGATTGCGGTACCTGAATTCGGATGCGTATTCAACTTCGGTGGGAATTCTTAAAAACTGCTCAAACATATATTCGCCTACGAGTCCCGCGTGCCAGGATGTACCGCAGGCGGTTATAATAATTCTTTTTGTCTTGGCAAGTCTTTCGGCAAGATTCTGAATACCGCCAAGCTTTACAGTGCCTTCATCAAACAGGAGCCTGCCCCGCATAGAGTTTAAGACCGATTCCGGCTGCTCCATAATTTCCTTGAGCATAAATGTTTCATATCCGCCCCTGTCGATCTCTTCGAGACTCATAGAAATCTTGTGGATCTCTTTATTAATATCTTCATCCAAGATGGTCTTAGCATTGAACCCGTCCCTGAAAACTTCAGCAACCTCTCCGTCTTCTATATAAACTACCCGGCTTGTGTATGCTATTAATGCCGAAACATCAGAAGCAATGTAGTTCTCGTCATCCCCTACTCCTATAACTAGCGGCGAACCTTTTTTGGCTACGATAATTTTATCCGGTTCTTTATCGTAAAGTATTGCCAGTCCGTATGTACCCTCAACCTCGGCAAGCGCGAGGCGGACCGCCTTAAAAAGCTCATTGCCTTTTTTTAGGAAACTGTCTATCAGGTGTGCGAGTACTTCTGAATCGGTTTGGCTCTTGAATTCGTATCCGGCATTTATCAGAATGGTTTTTAAGGTCTGGTAATTTTCGATTATCCCGTTATGGATGATCATCAGGGATTTATCGGCATTATAATGAGGATGAGCGTTGATTTCATTAGGTTCACCGTGGGTTGCCCAGCGTGTATGCCCGAGGCCGACCGAAGGAGAATAGACGCCTTCTGCCACTTTTTTCTCAAGGAGAGAAACTTTACCTTTATTCTTGATGACACGGCAGGAGTTATTCTCGATGAACCCGATTCCAGCTGAATCGTAGCCGCGGTACTCAAGCCTTTTGAGTCCCTCAATGATTATCGGTATGCAATTTTTAGAACCTATATACCCAACAATTCCGCACATAAATCCTCAATTAATATAAACTTAAATTTACGAACTTTTGGGGGATTAATAAAGTGACCCGATTTGCCCCCTCATTCGAAAAAATTTTTCTTTCTGACGGCTGAATTAAAAAAACGGGCGGGGGACGGTATTCAACATTTGTGAAAAAACATTTAAATTTGTAACAGATTGTCTCGCATAATTTGTGTTTTGCTTAACAAATTACGGCTTTGAGGGTTATCCTTCAGCCTGTCCGGGGCAGTCTTTTTTTTGCGTATTGTACCCGTGTGGCTTATTCCTGTCTCCGTCGGACTCAATAACAGCATTGTTCGTGAATTAAAGCTAAGCGGACTGCCGCAACCGCCTCAATTCTTGTTTATTTTGATCGTATGGCTTCCTCAACCGAATTGAACACTTCGAAAAGTCTGCTTATCCCGTGCAGAAAGATTACATTATTCATTAATAGTTCTTTCCTGACCACTAGTTTCAGCCTGCAATTGGATTTTTTTGCCCTCTTCTCGAATGAAACTATTACCCCCATAAAAGAAGCATCCAAATATTCGGTTTCTGTCAGGTCAATGATATAGTTCTTAATGGTTTTATTATAAACTTCCAGTAAATACTTATTAAAAGCCGCTGATTCCTTCTCGACTCCGCAGGAAATATTCACCCGTATCACCATTCCATCCACCCATTTGAAAGATTGATATTCATCCTGTGGGTTTACTTTTCCCTTAAGCGGTTCCAGCTTACGGTAGATTTCTGACGAAGAGTGTTTCACTTCCTTTTCAATAGATTCAACCGGGGGCGGCGGGGCTGTGGGAGTCATATTTGCCTTTGATTCAGACGGCAAATTAGATTGTTCTGGGGGGATTTCCCTGGTCCGTCTGAATGAATCGGAGTCCTGCGAATTTTTTTGTTTTATGACCGCCTTACTTTCGATTGGTAAAACATTCTGCTCGGGCCATTCTTCAACCGGAATATCCGGAGAAGATTCCGTATTCTTTACGGAACCGGCAATTCTTTTTTTAATCAATCGAAGGAGTTCCCTGGTCTTTACGGGTTTGATCAGATAATCGTCCGCTCCGAGGTCCATACCTTGCCGTATATCTTCATACTCAACTTTCGCGCTTAAGAAAAGGAACGGAATGTTTTTTGTGATTATTTTATTATTCAGATATGCCCTCACATCATAGCCTGAAATTCCGGGGAGTATTATATCGGATATAATCAAATCCGGAAGGTTGATGCAGGCTAATTCAATCCCCCGCTCACCGTTTTGTGCAGACAACACGGCATACCTGTTGAGTTCAAGATGCATCCTCAGGTTTTCCGTTAGACTGGCGTCATCTTCGATTATTAAAATGCTTTTTTGGTTCCGGTATCTTAATTCTTTTCTTGTGGCAATCGCGTTAATAAGTTCCTTGTCATCAGTACTGACTTCGGCGGGGGTGTCAGATTCTACCAGCATTGTAAAATTTCTCTTCTCAATCCTGAATTGAATCGAGGAATGCAGCCTCGGAAAATCGACCGGTTTTGCGAAATAATCGCTTGCATTATTGGACAAACTTTTTACAAAAGACGAAGATTCTCTCTTCGATCCCAGAACTATGACGGGAATATCTGCATATTCACTGCTGGACTCCAGGGCATTCATCATTACTGATTCATTACGGTCTTTATCCAGAAAATCCAGAATTATGATTTCAGGTTTATGACCGGAGGTCTGTGTGCGGAACTTATTCGAAATATGCGCCAGGTGAACCTCATAACCTTGGCGTATAAGATAGTTTTTCAGATCCAGTGATTCATTCAGTTCTTCCGAGAAGATCAGAATTGAACAGGAAACCGCAGCGCCAATACCGATCAAATCGTGGATTACACGGAGCAGAGAACGTATCCGCAGCGGCTTTGTCAGGAACTTGCTTGCGCCCAGTCCAATTGCCCTGGCATAATCTTCCTGACCGGATCTGGTAGTCAAAAAAATAAACGGAATATTTTTTGTGGGTTCTCCTTTCCCCAGTTCCTCGCAGATCGTAAATCCGTTTATTCCGCGTAAATCAATCCCTGAAATTATCAGGTTCGGCAGGTTAATCTTCGCTAAATCAAAACCCTCCTCTCCGTTATTAGCGACTAAGACTTTATACTTTGCCTGTTCCAGATGAAATTTTAAATTCTGGGCAAGTAAAGAATCATTCTCAATCACCAGTATTTTTTTTATCCCCGCCCCCGGCATTAAAGCTGGAATTCCATCGGAAGTTCAACACGGAATGTTGAGCCAATATTGGCCTGACTCACGAAACTGAGTTTTCCCTGCAGGGCATCCACAGACCGTTTCACGATCGGCAGGCCCAGCCCTGAACCCGAGATTGTACCGACGTTCTTTCCCCTGAAAAACGGTTCGAAGAGTAATTTCTGGTCATCTTTCTGAATACCCATACCTTCATCCTGCACCTCGAGATAAACATACGGGGAACGCGCGCTGATCATTACACTGATATTCTTACCGTGAGGCGTATATTTTACCGCATTCGTGAACAGATTTCCAAGAATCTGCTTATACAGCGCCGGAGATGAACGGACCATAAGTTTTTTCAGTAACGCATTAAAATGAACCGTCGGAGGCTGCTTGCAGGTCCCGGATATATCATAAATAATATTTCGTGAAAAAGAAATCAGGTCAAATTCAACAACCGCGTGGTTGAGTTTTCCCATATCGCTCTTATTTATGACAATCACATCCTCAAGCAGCTGGCTCATTTCGTCCACACATAACTCAATCTTTTTCAGCTGTTCCTGGCGGGCCTGCTGGTTTAGTTGACCATCGTACATCTCGAGTATTTCGGCTGAGGAAAGAATAGTTGCCAGCGGAGTTCTGTACTCGTGCGAAACAATTGATATGAACTGGGTCTTCAAATCAAGCAGTTCCTTTTCACGTTCAAGCGCTTTCTCAAGCTTATCCTCCACTTTTCTCCTGAGGCTTATATCTTCTACCCGGCCAATAAAGCGCATCGGATTTCCTTCAGGATCACGGAAAACAACTTTGCCCCTGACTGAAATATGCTTCAGCACATTTTCTTTTGTAAGTATCCGGACTTCAATTTCAAAAAGATCATTTTCGCCCTTCAGGTGCTTCGCGAATTTATCTTTAAAGAAATATATATCATCTTTGTGAATTAAGGATTCAAAATACTCAACCGTAAGGCCTGTTCTCTCCCCCTCCGGAACGCCCAGAATATCTGCAAACCGCTCATTGTAGTAAATCGAGTCAGTTTCAAGATTAATGTCCCATAATCCGTAAGCCGAGACTTCCAGGGCAAGAGCAAGCCTCTCGTCCTTTACCAAAAGCTCCTGTTCCACTTCCCTTCGCCACGAGATCTCATTATTGAGCTGCCGGTTTAATACTGTAAGATCAGAAGTCCTGTGTTCAACCAACTGCTCCAGATTATCTTTATATCCGGTGAGTTCATCCAGAAGCTGCTTCTGCTGCTGAATGTTCCGGCATACCAGTATAAATTTAATAATTCTGTCTGCTTCGTAATATTTTTCTCCGGCAGCGTGATATGTCTGGTAATAACCGTTTTTATCCCGTATTTCAAGTTCGAAATTGAATGTTCTGAAATCCGTAGTCGCACCGACATAAAATACTTTCGATATCTCCTCTTTCTTTTCTTCATTCACAAGTAAAAAGAAATCCTTATCGACTATATCTTCGGGCAGCATAGAAAGCGATTTGAAAACTGACGGACTGACATATTCAACCAGTCCATCCCCTCTTATGACAAATATAATATCAGTGATATGTTCAACTATTACCCTGAGGCGCTCCTCTTTAAGCAGGTGCTCATTTTCAGCACAGATCCGGGCCGTTGCATCTTCCCCTATCGTAATGTAACCGGAAGAGTTGCGGCAGTTTTTCTTAATTACTCCCATTCTAAGCGAGTAGTAGAACAATTCACCGCTTTTTTTTCTGCATAAAATTGTTCCTGCGAATTCCCCGATACTCTGTAAGTGACTGTGAATTTCCTGCCACTTCTCCTGTGCGGAACGCTCCTGCATCAGAAAAGAGAAATGCTTGCCGGTTATTTCATCGTTCTCATATCCAAGAAATTTTGTGAAGGCGGCATTTATGTATTCGAAAGTTCCGTGTACATCCTGCACACAATAAAAATCACCAATCTGATGGATCATTGAACAGAGCTCAAACCTCTTATTGCGCTGAAGTTCAGCAGGAACTATCTCCTGAAAACGGAACAATTTCTCATCATAATTTTCAGATTCGTACATTGGGGATTCGATACGGACCAAAACAGAAGAGCCGTCAGTTTTCTTCAACAGGCAATCTTCAGAATTGAGTAGGATGCCGCCGGAATCTGATGCCTTCTCACCGAAATAATCGGACAGATTCTGTCCGGCTAATTCGTAATAATGGTCAGATCCGAAAAGAACAGCGGCCTGCTGGTTTGCATATACTATAACATTATTCCTGGTGATCAGGGCTGGCCCGGGAATGGCATTAATGGCCAGGTTCAAAGGACTCTTATGAAGGTAAGTTGAATCGGCGTTATGATCTCCTCGTACATCACGCAAAGTGATAATAAAGAACACTTGCGGGCCGGTAACCATCGGATCAATATACACAATGCAATTTTTTTTTACTGCAGCTTCCGCATCAAGTTGTAATTTCAACTCCGCAGGAACGCAGTTACTCATTTCATTCTCAACCCAGTTTTTAAGTCCGGGTATAAGAGAGTAGAGAATTTTGCCGTTACAATCAAATTCGCTGACTCCGAAATATTTACAGAGCAACTGGTTTACACACCAGATTTTCCCGTCGCTTTCTATTACCAGGGCCGGTATATCAAGTTTTTCGAATACAGTTAAAAAAGGTAATGCGGGAACTGAGAATTCTTTTTTGGGGTATAGATCTATGATTGGGGCTTCCGTAATTCTGCGCTGACTCTCAGAATTTTTAGAGCCGTCTCCTATTAGTGAAGCATTTTGCCATTCCATTATACAAACCATTTTTATTCAGAAATAAAAACAAAAATTCTATTCCGCCTGAGATCCACCAATTGAAGAATTTCTGTTTTCCAGCAAGAAAAAATTATTAAAATTTTTTATAAAAAACAATTAAAGTCCTTAATAAATCAAAAATTTATTGCAGGGAAGGCAGGATGGTTCAATTGAAAAAACGGTGGCAAAAGAATAAATTGGGGGATAAAAAAGAGACAGAAATGCGATCAGATGCCCTAATTGGAAAGTTTTTACCGCCAGGAACACTGGAAGACTTCGAAGTGACCAACTTCATAGAAGAAGGCAGCGCCGAGGAATTCGGAGAGACATATTACATCGAGTTAACAGAGA
>CAIMOS010000025.1 GCA_903843135.1 uncultured Ignavibacteriales bacterium
AACCGCCGTATGCCGAACGGCATGTACGGTGGTGTGAGAGGACGGCGGCAGAACTAATCTACCGCCTCCTACTCGATTTTCGTAGCGCGGATTATCAATCTGCGCAGGGGTAATTATATCGATAATCCCGCAAAGCCATCGGCGCCAATATTATCGGGCCCATATTTCGAAGTACTGTTGCACCGCGCCCACGCGGGATACTATTCCGCGGTACGGGGTATATCCCGCAATAACCAAAAAGCCCCTTACGGGGCTTTTTGACGTTTGTCGGATTTAATTCTCTGAAGTTATTATCCCCGGAAGGACAACTTCCCGGATATTTGCAACGGGCTTTTTATCCTTCTTTACTTTACGTGAAGGAGACTTTGGTTTATGGGTTTTCCGTTTTAACTTCTCCGTTTCTTTTACCTGCTCATAAGCGAAAACTTTTTTCTCGAAGTTACGGAGAATGATTTTGTTTTCGTCGTGATGCAATACGTAGTTCGGAAGCAGCGGTATCTTTCCGCCGCCGCCGGGGGCGTCAATAACAAAGTGAGGCACGGCAAGTCCGCTTGTCCAGCCGCGCAGGTTCTCGATTATTTCAAGTCCTTTCTCTACGGTTGTGCGGAAGTGGTTTGCGCCTTTTGTCTGGTCTGCCATATAAATATAATATGGGCGGACGCGCATCTTAAGCAGTTTCTGCATCAGTTCTCTCACAACCATCGGATCGTCGTTAATGCCTTTCATCAGTACCATCTGGTTACCGACAGGGCAGCCGGCATCAGCCAGCATCTGGCAGGCTTTGGAACTTTCCGGGGTAACTTCCCACGGATGGTTGAAGTGTGTATTAATATAGATAGGGTGATACTTCTTCAGCATTTCAACGAGTTTAGGCGTAATACGCTGCGGAAGAACGCAGGGCATCTTTGTGCCAAGACGGATAATTTCAATGTGAGGTATCTGGCGCAGGCGCTGGAGTATTTTCTCGAGCATAACATCCGTAAGCATAAGAGGATCTCCGCCGGACATTATAACATCGCGGATCTCGGTGTGCTGCTCAAGATAATTGAATGCTGCTTCCAGGCCTTTCATCGATATCTTTTCCGAATCGCCGACTTTGCGCTTGCGCGTGCAGAAACGGCAGTAAAGCCCGCACTGGCTTGTCGTAAGGAACAGCGCGCGGTCTGGATAGCGATGAGTGATGTTAGGAACGGGGCTCATAGCATCTTCCATCAACGGGTCATCGTTAGCATCGTAGTCGTGAAGTTCCTTTATATCAGGTACGCACTGCTGCCAAATCGGATCGCCCGGATAGCGGATCAGACTTAAATAATAAGGATTGATCCTTACCTGAAAGAATTCGTTCAGACTCTCTGCCACATTCCTGTCGATGTCAAATTTCTCGACTAACTGGTCAACAGTGTGAACACTGTCTCTGACCATCTGCTGCCATAGTTCCATAAATGATCCTGTCTAGTTTAACCTAAAGTATTTTCCAAAAACCATAAGCGACTCGCCTTCGCTGTAAAAGTGTTTTATTTCCGCGAGCAGATCGTAATTATTTTTCAGATAAAAATTACGCGTGCCCTCGTAAATATCGCGCGAGGAAGTTTCAGCAAGCATCAGCCGGCCGTTCTCACTCTTCACAAACTCTTCAGCGTGCCGGAGCAACTGTGTTCCGATACCCTTTTTGCCGGCGCGCGGATCCGCCACAATCCAGTAGAGGTCAAAAACCCCGTCTGTGAGCGGCCTTCGTCCGGTGCAATGGTATCCGAGGATCTTCTCCTCTTCGCAAACAAATATATTATAATCTCTTTGCGAAGGTAAGCTGACCGCAATGTCAATCAGTTCCATTGCGACATTCACATCGTCCTGGTTAAACTGTTCAGTCCTGCATAGCATATTGTAAATATGCTCCCTGTCCTCCGGTCTAAACGAGCGTATCATATTTAACTCTTTCTAAAGCCAGCTGAGTTAATTTATATAAAAATTTATCGTGCTTCATCCCTTTCGCTGCGGCAGCGCGCGCGAAACCGGAATCGCTTGTTATATCCGGATTCGGATTCACTTCAATTACATAAGGAACATTGTCTTTCCCGAGCCGGATATCAACCCGGGCATAATCACGGCAGCTGAGAGCATTGTATGCTTTAACTGCTTCTTCTTCCATTTTGCTCTTCAGCTGCTCGCTTATTCTGGCAGGGCAAACAGGAACGGTATGTTTGTAATACTCGCTTCCTTCAACCCACTTTCCTTCGTAAGTTACAATCGCCGGCAAATTTTTCGGAAGTCCGGAAAAATCAATTTCAGAAACAGGAAGCGGCCTGCCGCCCATTACGGCAACATTAAACTCTCTTCCTTCTATAAAACTTTCTATCAGTACATCCTGCTTGTAAGTCTTAACCAGGAATTCAATCTGCTTTTTCAGCGAAGCTTTGTTGCGCACAACCGATCTTTCCGAAATTCCGATGCTTGCGTCTTCCTTAAGAAGCTTGAGCATCAGAGGGAAAGAAAGTTTCAGCGCGTCGAGCTGCGAAAAAGTATTCTGATGATTATACACAAAAGCGTCAGGAACATTAACCCCGTTTGCTTTGAGCAGCATCTTGGCAATTGATTTGTTCAGACAGTTCCCAAGTGCACGAAAATCGTTCCCAGTATACGGAATTCCGAGCAAATCATAAAGCCCCGCGGTGTATGCTTCCAGTTCCGCGTTCCCTTCGATCGACTCAACAAAATTAAAAATCAAATCCGGTTTATGTTCCCTGATGGCGCGGATGTTCGAGCGGATATCAGGCCCGAGCCCGAGTGATTCCACGTGTGTATAATATTTTGAAAGGGAACTCTTGATGTGGTCCATCTCGTTAAAAAAATTCTTTTCAGAGAGATCTTCCACTTCTGTCTCGGAATTATTCTCTTTTCCCAGGTAGTTTGAATACAGGGAATGAGGCAGATTGAAACAGACAAGGATCCGTGAATCGCGTTTCATATCAGCCCGTGCCTTTCAAGCGCGATTTCCAAAACTTTATTAATCATCTCATCGTATGAGAGACCGGCAGATCTGGCAGCTTTCGGGAAGCAGGAGTTATCCGCGGGGTTTGGCAAAATTCCGGGAAGGGGATTAATCTCAATTACGTTCGGTACGCCGTTTTTATCGCAGCGGAGATCAATTCTGCTCCAGTCTTTGCAGTTGAGTACCTTAAAAGTTTTTTTACAGGTCTCTTTAATTTTATTTTCAAGGGCGGCGTCAAGTTTTGCCGGGCAGTCAAATACGTCAAGAGGATTCTCGCGTGTATCATAGATCCACTTTGCTTCGTACGCGTATACCGGGAGCGCGCCGGCAGGGAAGCCGTCGAAATTCAATTCAACAACCGGTAAAATATTTATTTTCTCGTCGTTGCCGAGAATCGCGACAGTAAATTCTCTTCCGTCAAGATATTCTTCTGCTATTGCGGGTTGAAGGTAATTTACATTAATTCTTTCGACTTCGCGTTTGAGTTCAGCGGAATTTTTCACGAGAGACGATTCGTAAATACCTTTGCTTGATCCTTCGCTTACGGGCTTTACAAAGAGGGGATAGTGGAGGCCGGAATCATCAACGGAGGAATAATCATCAAAGACACGGAAAGGGGCAGTAGGGATGCCGTGATAATGAAGGACTTCTTTCGTTCTAACTTTATCAAGACAGACAGACAATGTAAGCGGATCGGAACCTGTATAGGGGATATTCAGCATATCAAGCATCGCGGGGATCTGCGCTTCTCGGCTCATTTTATAAAATCCTTCCGCAACGTTAAAGACTATGTGAGGGCGCAGTCTGCGCAGCTTGTCAAATGCATCGAAGTCAGCTTCGATGAGATGAACGTTGTTGTGCTTTGCCAGCGCGTCCCTTAAAGCGTAAACAGTCTCCATTGAATCCCATTCAGCGAAGAGATCATCTGATTTTTTGCCGGAAGAGAGGTATTCAGATCGGAAAGAGGGGACTTCTTCAAGGAAAGTTTTACTTTCTGGTTTGGTGTTGTATGTTAATGCTACATCAAATCTGTCGCGTAGCAGCAAAATAAAAAAAAATCTCCTTGATGAATAAAATATTTTAAGCAATATAACTATTATTATTTTTTTGTCAATGACTTTTAAAAAATAAAATCATAGACACAAAAAATGTTTTAACAGCCGGAAATATTTTAAGAAATATATTTTAAATGATTTGTGATGTGGAAGAGGTGAAGGGAGAAAAATATATTTGTGAAAAGAAAACGGGATAAAGCCCGGAAATACTTTTTGATCATTACCCTCCGCGATTTCCGGTAACTAATCTCACCCGATACTCGAAAACTTCAAAACTTCTGAATAATACTGCAAAAGATTCTTTCTGAGAGGGAGGTGCTCTGGTTTGCGCAGTTGTTTGTCGGTTTCAATGATTTCGAAAGCGTCTTGTCTCGCTTTTGAAATAATTTCCTCATCTGCTGTAATATCGGCATAAATCAATTCGGGATAGCCGCTCTGTTTTATCCCGAAGATATCACCGGGTCCGCGAAGTTTAAGATCAACCTCTGCAACTTTGAAACCGTCAGTAAAATTTACCATTGTTGAGAGTCTTACGCCCGTTTTGAATTTTTCCAGTTGGGAGGAAGCCATATACCCGGTATTCTTTGTAAAGCGGTTCACTGACGCAGCAAGGTCGTCCCTTGTTACAAGGATGCAGTGCGCCTGCTCTTTGCCGCGGCCGACTCTTCCGCGCAACTGATGAAGCTGTGCAAGTCCGAAACGATGAGCATCGTTAATGATTATAATGTTTGCATCCGGAATATCTATTCCGACCTCAATAACCGTGGTGGAAATCAGAACATCATACTTCTTCGCGGCGAAAAGGAACATTATCTCTTCCTTTTGCTGCCACTTCATCTTTCCGTGTATCAACCCAACGCGGAGATCCTGCAAGTATCCTGTTGAGAGATCATTGTAGTAAGTTTCCGCGGCTTTTAATTCCACTTTCTCGGATTCTTCCACAAGCGGGTATACGATGAATGTCTGGTAACCTTCTTTAACTTTGTTCCGCACGAAGTCGTAGATCTTCGGCAGGGCGCTCTCGCCGCGCATATACGTCTTTATCGGCAGCCTGTTCTTCGGCATTTCATCAATTACAGAGGAATCGAGATCGCCGTAAGCCGTCATTGTTAAAGTTCTGGGAATAGGGGTCGCAGACATAATCAGAACATCCGGATTAGCGCCTTTCGCGAGAAGCCTTCCGCGCTGCGCCACACCGAACCGGTGCTGTTCATCTATTACAACCAGGCCGATGTTATCAAATTCAACTTTCTCTTCAAAGAGCGCGTGTGTTCCTATAATTATGTTTGCTTCTCTTAGTTCAGACTTCTCCCTTTCTTTCTCCTTGACTGCCTTCGATCTTCCGCCAAGCCGCAGTGTGAGTTTCAGTTGATGTCCGGGAAACTGTGCAGCGAGTTTTGCGAGCTGATTACTTATATTCTTCGCGTGCTGATCTGCCAGTATTTCTGTCGGAGCCATCAGCACAGTCTGGAATCCGTTATCAATCGCTATCAGCATCGCAATTAATGCCACAATCGTTTTGCCGCTCCCCACATCTCCCTGCAGAAGCCTGTTCATCGGCTTTTCAAGGGCGAGATCGTGCCTTATTTCTTTTAAAACTCTCAGCTGAGCCTGCGTAAGTTCAAAAGGAAGTATTTTTAAGAAATCAGCGACTAACGATGATTTAACGCTCAGGCTCCTCGTTTTGATCAGACAGTTGTTCTTTTCTTTACGCAGAGCCACCAGCATTTCCAGGTAAAGGAGTTCTTCATACTTCAAACGGCTCCAATATCGTTCAAGATCAGACGCGCTTTCAGGGAAATGCATTCCCCGTATGGTGTCCTTAATGGAAGGGAGCTTGTATTTATCTAGAAGATAAGAAGGGACAGTCTCTTCGATATAGTTTAAATATTTGTCAATCGCGAACCCGATCATTTTCCGCAGGCTTAGGTCACCGACATTTTTTAATTTTAGTTCAGCCGGTATCTTATAAAACGGAATTATTTTCCCGGTGCTGTAGAAACTGGTGGATTCTTCACTGGATAGAGCGTCGAAATCGGGATGAATGAACTGAAGCCGTCCGAATTTTGAGATGGACGGTTTTGCTGAGACTGCGTAAACATCCCCGGCCTTAAAGCGGTCCTTAAAATATTTTATGCCCTGAAACCAGACACATTCGAAAAATCCGCCGGAGTCATTTAAAACGACATTCAGAATTCCTTTTCCGCGGAATTCTTTTACCGAAGTATCATAAACCGTCCCAATGATCGTAATCTCCCCGTCGTATCCCTCTGCAACGTACTGATGTGCCTGCGAGGAAGAAACAATCTTGGTTCTGTCCAGATGTTTGGATGGGAAGAGAAAAAGCAGGTCGCGGATTGTCCGCAGTCCGCTTTTCGCGAATGCTTCCGCACGTTTCGGCCCTACTTTTGGGAGAAACTGTATCGAGGAGAATATGGGATTATCTGTCATTAATAAAATATTTTAATGCCAAAAGTTAATGGAAAAGAGTGATATTAAGAAGAGGAGAACCTGAGGGAGGAAAATAAAATGCTCAGAAGAGATTTGACGGAGTTGGATTCAAAAGCCGGTTAAGAGTTAAGAGCGAAAACTCTTAACTCTTAACTCTTAACTCTTAACTATAAAATATTCACAAACAATCACTCCGTCTTCATATCTCTCGTCATAAGGTCGGTAGTTGCCTTGATCGGATCCTTATCTTCGAAGAGTACCTTATAGACTTCATTTGTTATTGGTGTTTCGACATTATGCTTCCTGGCTAATTCGGAAGCTGATTTACTTGTCTGGACGCCTTCCGCTACCGCATCCATTTTCTTCAGGACGTCTTTTAATTTAACGCCCGAACCGACTTTTTCACCGACAAACCTGTTGCGGCTGTGGCGGCTCATACAAGTTACTATCAGATCGCCGATACCTGAAAGCCCGGCGAAAGTTTCTCTCTTTGCGCCCATTGCCATACCAAGCCGTCCTATCTCCGCGATGCCGCGGGTCATAATGGCGGCTTTTGTGTTGTCGCCGAATTTTGCGCCGTCAATAATTCCCGCGCCTATGGCGATTACGTTTTTAAACGCGCCGCCGAGTTCTGCACCGAGTATATCGGTTGAAGAATAAACACGGAAGTAGGAAGTCATAAATGCGGCCTGGATCGATTTGGAAGTCTCGGGTTCGGTGGATGCAGCTACAACTGCAGTGGGAATCCGCCTGCTGACTTCTTCCGCGTGGCTCGGTCCGCTCAGCACACCTATTTGCGATGCTGAAACTTCGGGATATACATCAGCAATCATCTGGGACATTGTCATAAGGGAACCGTTCTCAATTCCCTTCGATACACTTACAAGAATTGAATTTTTAATTTCAGAATACGGAATTCCTTTGATCACACTTCGTGTAAACTGGGATGGGATCGCCAGGATTATCATATTCTTATCGTGGCCGGCATCGTCAATATCGTGAGTGATATTCATTCCATCGGGGAGTTCTATTCCCGGAAGGTAAATAACATTCTCCCGTTTCTTGATCAGGGTCTTTGCATAGCTTCTTTTGTACTCCCAAAGCGTTACGTTGTGGCCGTTATAGTGAAGCACTATTGCAAGCGAAGTTCCCCAGGCGCCGGCGCCGAGTACTGATACTTTCATTCTGATTTAGCTTTCTTAAATTCTATTTTGTGTTCAGTTCCTTTGACGAGACGTGAAATATTTGCCAGGTGAGTCAGCACAACCAATACCGCGATCAGGACCAGGAACGGGAGCAGCGTCCAGTAACCTTCGATGCTGGCGCCGAATATGTACTTGCGGATACTTAACGTGATAGGAATACTGATCGTTCCAAGCATTGATCCCAGAGAGACATACCTGAAGAGCCAGACAAGAATAATAAATAACCCGATTGCTATCAGCAGGTCGATTGTAGCCATAACAAGCAACACTCCTAAACCGGTGGCGACTCCTTTGCCGCCCTTAAATCCCGCAAAGACTGTAAAGACGTGGCCAATTACAGCTATAATACCCGCGATTAACTGAACTAGTGTGAAATCGAGAGACGTAACAGGCTGAATGAAGAGGAAGTCGGCATAATAA
>CAIMOS010000026.1 GCA_903843135.1 uncultured Ignavibacteriales bacterium
GGGTATTTGTTTAACGGAGTTTCTGCTTAACTTTTAAGAGCAAGTTTAAAATTTTTTGCAGTCATTGTCAAAATTTTCCGGAGGTTGCTGTGTGTCCTCGTATTCTTCTTATTACCTTATTAATATTCTCGTCTCATTTTCCACAGAAGGGATGGTACGTTCAATACCCCAATATTTTTAACGATATACACATGTCCTCCGGCATGATCGGCTATGCCTGTGGAGGATACAGCGCTATTGCCAAGACGACCGACGGAGGCGAGTCGTGGCGGGGATTATATTCAGGCGTTACCGTAACTAACTCCTCTATGTTTAACAGTGTTTACTTCAGAGATATCGCCACCGGTTGGGTAGCCGGATCATTCAACACAATCCTTAAAACCACCAACGGCGGCGAGACCTGGTCTCATCAGAATTCGGGCTTGACTCCCGGAGTGAATGAATCAATTGTTTTTAATGATATTTATTTTTCTGATTTGCAGAACGGATTCTGTGTAGGATATAAAGGGAGCGGTTCCAATTTTACCGGTATCGTATTGAGAACGACGGACGGCGGTGATACGTGGACTTATCAGTCTCTGGGTATTATCCTGAAATCAGTCAGCTTTGTATCAGCTTCGGAAGGCTGGATAGCGGGATCGCAGGGAAAAATATATCATACAACCGACGGCGGCCTGAACTGGACGCCGCAGACTTCCGGCACAACGACAAATCTCTTTGTAATAAAATTTTATAACGCGAACATCGGAATATGCGGTGGCATCGGGAGAATACTAAATACAATCGACGGCGGCGCGACCTGGACTTCAAGACTATCTGACGTCTCCGATCAGTTTGTCGGACTGGAGGTGAGCGACGGCGGAATATGTTTCGCTGTATCCTATTCCAACCTGTACTACTCCACAAACTTCGGCGATAACTGGACACTAAGAAAATCACTGATGGATCAGCGCCCTTATTCAATCAGGATGATAACAAATAATAACGGACTAATAGCAGGGTGGAACGGAATATGGATTACTTCAGACGGCGGTGTTAACTGGAATGCGAAGATGCCGCAGAACGGTGTGGAATGCCTGTTTGTGCTTGATGTCCCGCGCAAGGGGTGGGCTGCGGGAAATTCCGGAGATGTTGCTAGATCGGATGACGGGAAAGTATGGAAATATATCAGAACCGGAATAGATATTAATATTAAATCAATCTATTTCAAAGACGCACTTAATGGCTGGGCCGCGGGTTATTCAATGTCGAACAATAACCGGATGATAAAAACTACTGACGGAGGAGAAACGTGGAGCGTTCAGAGTGTGCCGACAACGAACCTTCTCTACTCTGTATTCTTTGCCGATAACAGTACCGGATATGCTGTCGGTTTCGGCGGGGCAATACTAAAAACACTTGACGGCGGAAATACCTGGGGTCTTCAGAACAGCCAGTCCGGCGCAGTATTAAAGACTGTCTTTTTCACAAGTGCAGATGTCGGCTATGCCGGCGGCGGCGGAGCAATACTAAAGACTACCAACGGCGGACTACTCTGGAATGCTTTGAATACGGGGATAACGGGTGATGATATTACTAAAATCATTTGCCTCAATTCAGAAGTGATTCTGGGAACGACGTACGGAGGTAAGGTTATTAAATCCGCTGACGGCGGTAATACGTGGAATGTTCTTGCCTCTTTTACGAACACAACAATATATGATCTTGATTTCGTGAATGAACAAACCGGATGGATTGCGACAAACCTTCAGATACTTCGTTCCTCAAACGGCGGAACCGGATATCTTCCGCAGTTATCTTCCTCGCTTGAGAAGCCGGTCTCAGCAATCACAATGTTAAACGAATCAAGCGGATGGGCAATCCTGGGAGGCAATATTATTTGTACTGAGAACGGTGGCCTTTCATCTTCAAAAGGGCAGCAGGCTGAGATATCTCCGCTTCCTCAAAAGGCGGCATTACTTCAGAATTATCCTAATCCGTTTAATCCCTCGACGATCATCAATTATCAATTGCCAAATATTAATGATCAGGGAAAGGTTGTCGGGGTGACCTTAAAGGTTTATGATATGCTGGGAAAAGAGGTTGCGACGCTTGTGGATGAGTATATTGCGCCGGGCGAATATAAAATCGAGTTCAATTCCGGTGCATTGCCGAGCGGAGTATATTTTTACTGTCTTCGGGCCGGGGAATTTATGGAAACAAGGAAGATGATTCTGATAAGATAAGTTTAAAACAGAAGACGGGGCGTGCGCCCCGTCTTAACAATAAAAATTTTAAACTTTACGGGCTGGTGGAAGATGAGTTGTCATCCGAGGAAGAAATGGATGCGACTAATATATAGTTTGTCTGAGCTGAAGCGCCTGCTGCTCCTCCGCCTGTCGTTGCCTGGATCCTGCTTGTATAAAATATCGATATTCTGGTCCCTGCATTGAGTGTCAAATCACCCGAGGCGGTCCCGTCCACGGATGATCCCGTGACTCCTGACGGGAGGTCGTAGTTGGTTGAGAAACTGTAAGTGCCGCGCCTGATGTTTTTAATCTGCTGCGTTGTATTTGGCTTAACTGTGATAAGCCGGCCCAAAATGTTAACGTAAACATTTTCAGCAGCAATGCTTTTGATATTGATAACATTGTCCATATCGGCAGTGCAGTTCGAAAACACCACTCCCATACTGAATATCAGCAGAAGCGATATTGATATCTTCTTCATCTCCGGTTTTCCTGAAAATATTTATTCATTATTCAATAAAATAAACTAATTAATTAAGAATTAAAAGTTAAGAATTAAGAATTGTCCGGCGCCCGGGCGTGAATAGCCTTAAGCTGGGTTTCCGGGCTACTTCATCCGGTTTCATTCAAAAACATCCTTATTTTAGGATAATCGCCTTATGTGTCTCTTCAAAATTTCCCGCGGACATCCTCAGATAGTAAACGCCTGAGGCAAATTTGCTGCCGTCAACTCTTAGAATATAACTGCCGGGTGCGTATTCTCCTGAACCAATCACCTTCACTTTAGCGCCCCGCGAATCGAATAAAGAAATCTCCACCGCAGACTTCTCCGGGACGGTGAAACTAACCGCAGTATACGGCCGTGATTCCGAACCGAATGGATTGGGATAATTCGGACGGAACGAATACTTGCCTGGGTTCTCTATGTTAATTTCAATTTCATTTGATAATTTAAAAGAGCCGTCGAGGTCAATAGTTTTTATCCGGTAGAAATAGGTGCGATTATTCAAAGAGGCATCGGTATAGTGATATTTCCTTTCAGATAAGGAATTGCCGCCGGAAGTCAACGCTGCAATTTTTATAAAGTTCTTTCCGTCCGGACTTCTTTCAATCTCAAATCCCGCAACATTTGTTTCTGTTGCCGTAGTGAAAGAGATCAGCACAGAATTACCGGAAACTGTCGCGGAGAAGGAGGTCAATTCCGCGGGAAGAGGGTGCAGTGTGTTTTCATCTGCTCCCATATAGGGGCGGACCCGGTCCCGCGTTTCGCCGTCTATATCTTTGTCGATCCCGGCTACTGGAGTCCCTGCAAGAGAGATATCGCCGATCGAAGGGGCATTGAGATGAGGGCCGGTTGTATCAGCAAAATATACAAATTTTGATACACTGCTTTTATCCTTCCCTGTTGCTCCGCGCCATAAATTAAGATCAGTAAGATCTATACCGTTCCAGTTCCCTAACATCGAGCCGTTTCCGTTCGCGTATATATTATTATAATCCGACACGATATTCCCGGCGGTATTTTCAAATAGGACCGCGTAGTATTTTGATAACGCGTTGTTGCTGCCGCGAAGGGAAATAATTATATTGTTCTTCATAATAAAATTATCTGCCGCGTATCTTTTATAAACAGCAGCGCTCCCGGAAAAGCCGTCGCTTTCCCCTGAAATTAAGATTGTATTGTAATAGAGCTCTATGCTGTTCTCCGGATAACCGTAGTAATCGATTCCGTAAAATCTTCCCCAGCTTGTAAGTCCAAAAAATAATGCCAGGCCGATATAATTATTTTTCACTACTGTTGTCATCGGCACACCGAACGAACCCTGCATATATATTCCGCGCACAGTATATGTGGAAAGAAGCTGGCTCCAAAGCTCATAAATGTAATTCCCCTCAATGATCGTATTGGGAGCGTTATCAATCCTGATGCCGTGAACACTTCCGGCAGAGGGAATAAAATTGTTCGAGGGAATAAAATGTATCCGGTTACCTCTGATGAGAGTATTCGAGAACCCGCCGGTCAGGTAAATTCCGTTGTCGTGGAAATTGATCATCTCGTTATTGGTGATGCTGTTTCCGAGGGACGGAGCGGCGGAATAGCCTGTTGCGTAAATCAGGGAATTAGAGGTATTGAAAATATTTTCGATACTCCTGATGGTACAACCGTTAATGCTGTTATTGATATTACCCGACATAATCAGATCGGTGAATTTAATAACTCCGCCTGTAGTGCTCGAGTTCATCCCCTGGAATTCACAGTTAGTAACAGTGTTATATGACGCACCGTTGCGAATAAGGAGCGCGTGCCCCTGTCCGGAAGTATTTGTTATCAAAAGGTTCTTATTAATGCCGCCGTCAACCGTAAAGTGTCTGCCGCCGTCGATGATTATGGCCGCGAGTGAATCAGTGCGCAATTTAACGCGGTTAATTCCGTTTGCAGTTTTAATCGTAACATTATTCACTCCCGAAATTCCCGGCAATTCTCTCAGGTAAACCGGATACTGTTCGTTTGTTGTATCGTATGAAGAAGTAATCTCAAGAGTCACCGGGCCGCTGACTCCGTTCGTCTCCAAATTACCCAGCGCCTGTCTGAGATTAATAAAATCAGCGCCGGTTCCGACGGATATCAGGCCGCTTTTGCCGATAGTTATTTTCCGGTTCCCGGCTGGTTCCGCCGTATCAGGGACACTTGACGGCATCCCGGTAAAATCAGCCCCGGTAAGCCCCGCGTCTATGAAATTTCCCGCGGGTGCGTTTGCCTTGATATCAAAAGCGATCCAGAAATAGTGATAACCGTTCGGAAGGCTGATATTGCCGCTTACGGTGAAGTTTGTATCGGGCTGGTTAATACCGCTTCCGTAAATCTGGTCCGCGCTGAAGACCGGATTACTTCCCGTATAAAAAACTTTCGCGCGGTCAATGTCGGTTTTATTTGTTGTGGAGGATAGATTGAATTTCAGAGAAGTGAGAGTTACTGACGGTTCGGGAGAAACCTGCGCAACGGTAATGCGGAGTACCGGTTGATTGACGCTTCCGGCAGGGACATTCATCCTGATCTGGTCTGCGCGAATTTTTACCGGCTGAACAGGAGGTGTGAAAGAATATTCAAGTCCCGTGCTGAGATAAACCGCTGAATTAATACTGTTATTCGCAACCTGGGTGGAGAATGTTGGCACAGCGGCGGGAGTTACGCTGATGAAATGTCCCGCACCGCCAACTTCATCGTTAATGCCGATCGAGGCTGAACCTGAAGCGGGTGAGGACATTGCGCCGTAGCAGAACTTTATCACATTCGTTCCTTCAAACAGCTTCACCTGGAAGTTCACCCGGTATGAAACCGATATCCATCCAGTGCTTTTCCACTGGACAGTGAAGATCCTGTTGGGGGCAGCGCCGGAAGTTTTGTAACTGATTGTACTTGAGGCGTCTCTTTTCAGGTCGTCCCATAAAGGACAAAGAAGCGGTTTCGAAAATGTTGAGGCAATATCATTAAGCCAACCCGTTCCCGTATGGGTTGTTCCCATCTCGAGCCAGCCGTTTGTTGAAATTCTTGCGGAGGCATAAGGGAGCCCGTTATAAACAAACACAAACGGAAGAGAAATATTTTCTCCGCCGTCATCTCCCGTTGCCGTGCTGAGGGTGCCGTCGGTGATTTCTGAATACGCAGAACTGCCGTAACCGAATGAATAATTTGCAGCCTGGGGGAGCGCTTCTGAAAAAGAAATAAAAAGTACCAGCAGAATAATCGTTTTCATAATAGCCCTATATAGATAAAAATTTTGTTTTGGTAATTTTCAATCGTACCGGTTGCTTAACCTGTCTTCTTTGCTGCCAGCAAAACTATATCCTTAACTTCAATCACTTTTTTGTCATATCCGTAAAGCGCGGCGTTGATCATTGCTATGCCGAGTTCGCTGAGCGTTGAAACGTGGCCGGGGAATAATTTCCTCATCAACGGATAGAGCCGGTTAATATATTTATAGAAGCTAAGCGCGTATTTCAGTCCGGGCGTTGGTTTCATAAATCC
Source organism: uncultured Ignavibacteriales bacterium (assembly GCA_903843135.1). Lineage (GTDB taxonomy): Bacteria > Bacteroidota > Ignavibacteria > Ignavibacteriales > Ignavibacteriaceae > JABWCL01. The sequence continues at coordinate 6,256 of CAIMOS010000026.1, forward strand.
GGGACGAAAAGCAAAAGACTGCTTAAACGGCAGCTTAAAAATATCATTTTCCGTTTTTCCTTTCACACGCGCCCAGGCAACTTTACCTTTTTCCGTGCCGTCTGTTCCGGTACCCGAAACATAGCTGAATGTCGAACCGGGATTTAACCGGCAGAAAGTTTCGGCAAAATGCATAGTCAGGGTGTATGTCATTTTGAAATATTCCTCCTGAGACTTTCCGAGCGATGTGCTGCCGAGACAAAAGAAGCAGGCATCATATCCCCTCAGTTCATTTTCGCACTCAGTCAGATTATAAAAATCTTTTACAATAATTTCACTTAGCTTTTGGCGCTGATAACCGCAGGATCTTCTTCCCGCTACCAGAACTTTATCTATTGCCGGATGATTAAGGCACTCGTACATAACTCCTTCGCCGACCATACCGGTGGCGCCTGTTACAATAACTTTCATCTTCTGTTTCTCTTCATTCTGAATAATCCATTAGGTTCCGGAACATTTACCGGAGTTCTGAGTACAATTTAATAAATCTATTATATTTGAATCCATATTAAATCATTTCTTGCTTCAGGAGTCCGTGATGAAAAAGTTATTGTTTTTTGCATTCATTGTGTTAACCGCTGCTTCACTTTGGGCGCAGGAAGGGAAATACGGAGACGAACAGGGAAAGAGGCCGGTTAAACTTTCACCTCCCGATGCTCTTGAATACAAACTAAGAGAGATGGACAAGTTATATCTTTCCAAACTCCGCAGGGGCGATTATCAGAAGGCGGAGATACTCCTTGAAGAAATGTATTACATACTTGACCTGATCCGCGGTAAACTTGATCCGCCGGTCTATATGCCAATCATAATGCAGGACAGGGATTTTAATGATCTTTTGACAACCCTGAAAAATGAAGCCTTTGAGAGCAACCAGCTGAAGGTGCTCGAAATCGCGGCGCGGTACGGTTTCTTTTCTGTCGATCAGTTAGTTGAAATAGTTGGCGTCTTTACTTTTTCTTCGGGCAAACTTACAGCTGTAAAAATCGTTTTCCCGCAGGTAGCGGATAAGTTTAATTCATACAGACTGGTTAAAGCATTTACTTTTATGAAAGACAAAGAGGATGTTGAGAAGATAATTAACGGACGGGAGTAAAATTCCGGAGAGTAATTATTTTTTAATTCCGAATAAAAATTTCAGCGGGCGCTCAAGGCGGCCGGCCCAGGCGGCCTCGTTATGGAGGGCCCCGCGGTCGAAAAAGTAGTCTATATCATCGCCGATGATATACCCTTTTTCTGTAAGCAGCGAAAACATCTTCTGCGCGTCGCGTTTCCCGTCGTCACCGCTGTCGAGGTATAATTTAATTGGCTTACGTTCCCCCTCATAACTCTGGATGATCTTGAATATTTTTCCGTTGCCGTAGTAGAACGAACTTGAAAGGCACGCAGCTTTATAAAAAGTATCGGGGCGGTACCACAGCATAAGCATTGAAGCGAGGCCGCCCATTGAGGAACCCATAACCGCCGTATTCTCCCGGTCTGGAAGAACGCGGTAATTCTCCGCGATGAAATTGCGCAGCTCTTCGAGAATAAACCTACGGTACTCAACGCCTTTCTCGGAGTCGCTGTATTCTTCAAGCCTGTCCGCGGTATTGGATATACCGACCGCGATGATTTCTTCAATGTCGCCTGATTTAATAAGTTTTGTAAGCGTCTCATCCAGCCGCCAGTCGCTGCCGGCGTATGAGGTAGCCGGATCGAAAATGTTCTGTCCGTCGTGCACATAAAGGACGGGATATTTTTTGTCTGAATTCTTCCGGTATGACGGGGGAAGCCAGACAACTATGTCGCGGGATGTGCCGGTAAATTCGGATTTGAACTCACGATGGTACTCGACAGTCCCCACGATATCGTCCACGCCGGCGGAATTGTCCTTTTTCTTCTTAGACAGCCTCTTGAAAAGGGGGGCCGCGTTATTGTTGTCTGTTGGTTTCAAAATCAGGGTGATTATTAGTTAAATTAGAGTGCCTAAAATAGCAATTTATTGATAATCCGGAAATTTTAAACTTTTACAGATGCATAAAAACATAATACTCTGGGTCTCCGCCGCGGTGATTACATTCCTTGCTGGATATTTTAATTCGCTTACGGGAGATGACCTTCCTCTCAGCGGCACGTTTGGGATTGATAACAAAAAAATTACATACAAGTTCGATACTTATTACGACGGCAAACAGCCTGTGCCGGTCACTATCAGGACTGATAAAGACTCGTTAAGAGGAATTGTCCTTTATAAGACGGAAGTAATGCCGGAGTGGGACACTGTGGTTATGAAGAACGGGGATAAAATTCTTGAGGCGGCAATTAATATCGATAAAACTCCCGGGTCCGCGGAATATAAAGCAGAGTTGTTTTATAACGGCAAAAAATATTCAGTGCCCCGCGGCGAAAGTGTAAGATTAAAAGTAATGGCTGCAACTCCGGCAATGGTTAAGGGGTTGTTCTGGTTCTGCCTGCTTTTTGCTCTGTTCCTTTCAACGAGAACGGGGTTGGAGTATTTTGCGGAAACAAATAACGAAAAGAAGCACGGAATATTTACGGCAATATTTTTTATACTTTACGGATTTGTGGTATCGCCGCTGCTTCTTTCATACAGGGAGGGTGTTATTGATGCAAGGGTCCCTGCACCTTCGGAAATTGTTGATCCGGTCTACTTTATTCTTCCCGCGCTATGGATTGCAGCGGTTGTTTTTATGTTCAACAGCAGGTATCAGAAGATAACAGCGCTTGTTGCGGCGGTGATGAGTATTGTGCTGTTTGTCGCGTTGCATTAGAGTCATCGATTTCATTAAGCCGGAATAGAACGCTGATGACGCTGATCTTATAGATTATCACGGATTAGGGAAATTGCGTCTTTGCGTCTTGGCGAGAGATTTTTTCTCAGTGGCTTAAACGCAAAGGCGCGGAGTGATCGCGAAGTTCGCTAAGAACTATGGTGTCTTTGTGTACATCGGAGTGGTCGATTTTTATTCTTCTAAACAGAACGCCGATGACGCTGATTTTACAGATCTACACAGATCGAGCTGAGAGACATTATCGCAGAAATGCGATTTTCCCGTAAACCGTTTGATCATCTGCACTCAAACGGTAAAAATAAATTCCTGATGATAAATTAATTTTATCTGCATCAATCAATATTCCATTCGATCCGTTATTTATTTCAAAGCTGCCATTCCAGATTAACTTGCCTGTTATATCGAACAGGATTGCTTCGCAGTTATTGCCTGGTATATTGTTTAAGCGCAATTTTATTTTATTGTCGGAATATCCGGCGCCGGTACCAAATGGATTTGGAAACGGAACGGAGGATAACAATTCGTGATCTCTTTTGTAAGCAGTTCTTTCTGACACTCCGGATACAATACCATTATGAATCCTCAAATTATCCAGCAAAATATTCCCGCTGTAAACCGAGTCAACCGTGCCGCCTGATTTAACAGTGTAAACTGTAATTCGTGTGAGTTTTGCGGGGAAATTAAACGTGCTTCCGAATTTATTAAGCGGCGCTTTTATTGTTTTCCATCCGTACTGATTTATTAATGCAGATGATGAAGTATTCACTGTAAATATTTGTCCGTCCGCATCCTCAATCCTGAAGTTTATAACGTGGCCGTTACCGTTGCCGTATATATCTATCATAATTGTATCCGGTTCGCCAAGGAGTGTGTAGATGCTGTCGAGATATATCCGGTGTTTGTCAATTCCCTGGTACCTGAATCTGTATTTGAACAGCAGTGAAGAAGGCGGTGTTGTGAATGAACTGTCAGTTGTTGACACGACATCAATGGTGTCCAGCATATTCAGGAAGGAAATACTAAATTGAGAGTATGAATTAAACGGCTCGATTTCAAGGTTCGTATATGCCGGTTCAATTGTAAAGCTGTGAGTGTACTCCGTTAAATTGTAAATTCCTTTTACCCGGCATAAGCCGGAGGAAAGCGCTCTGAATCTGCCGAGTGAATCAATTTCACCGTTGCCGGTTGTAACTGACCATACTACCAGAGAACTGTCGACAATAACCGGAGTTCCGTCGGGCGTTAATCCTCTGAAGAAAAAATTAACTTTTTGATTTACAACAACCGTATTAATAAACGGCCTGATCTCGAAAAAAGTATTTTCCGGCAGCCGGTCTTTCTTGCCGTAGTAAACCGGAGAGGTTGAATATTTAACCGGCATAAAGCCGTCCCTGTCGTGGATAAAATATGCTTCTCCCGTTGAGGCAACAACTTTGAAAATCCGGGCTTGCCCAAAATTATACTGCAGGGTTGAAGTGCCGGTTTCGTGCCAGAACGCCCAGACTGAAGACAGGGCGTCGCCGAAAGCAAAACTGTATGCACCGTTATTAACACCGGATGAAGAATAAGTTTTGCCGGTAATATTGTTTCTCAAAGTTTTATAGTAAGTATATGCAGGCTTAGGGCTGTAATCAAAGTTTACTATCCCGAAGTTATGTTCATTATTAGCCGGATCCTCGCCGTCATTTTTATAATCGTACCACGAGATCATTTTTAATTCCGGAATTTTAGTGCCGAGCAGGTAAGTGCGGGCAAGGTATTCCGCCTGCTTTGCCTGCGGCACATTTGGCCAGACGGAACTTGTCGGGTAACCGATCTCGGTCAGATATACCGGCTTTGCGCCGGCTATTGATTTTAGATTCGTGATGTCGATATACAGATAAGATTCAGGAGCTTTATCCACTCTGTACAGATGGAACGAAACTGCGTCCATAAACGCGCCGCCGCCGGCATTAAAAACCTGTGTAATAAAACTGAGCCAAGAGATATAAGGCGCGGGATTACCCTCCGCGGGAGATGTAGCACATCCAAGAACAGTGACAGTACTGTCCACCGATTTGATTACAGGGTATGCTGCCTGCAGAAGCTGTTTATATTGCAGCGCACTGGGGGACGGATCCCAGAACTGAGGTATGTTTGGCTCGTTCCAGATTTCATATAATTTAACTCCCAGCGGAGCATAGCGCTCAACTACTTTTCTGCAGTATTGCGCGTATGCGGCACGGTTACTGTCAGATGTGACTGCAGCGCCGGCGTGAGGTGCATAGAGGGGATTATTGTAATCAAGAATAAGCA
>CAIMOS010000027.1 GCA_903843135.1 uncultured Ignavibacteriales bacterium
GAATCTTTCATCGTAATTATATCGCCGTCATTATTCAGAGAAGGCAATTTTGCGACAGCAACATTCGTTACCCCCGGGTAATAGTCAAAAAACGAAGAATCGTCAGCAATGACAAGATAACTCAGCAAAGGCAGAAAAATATCACGGTCCGGCATTGAAATTGTCTGCGCGGCATCGCTGATTTTCCAGTTGCGGAGATTGATCAGATTGCCCGAACGGTTAACCACCTCTATCCATTCCGGTGCGCCGCCCGAAGGAGCGTACATTACCTCGTTAATAATTACTGATGACACCGCGGGATGCAGAAGCACGCGCTTAAATACGGTGTTGTTTGTTGTATCCTGGTCCTGCGGAAATAACACCTTCACAAACAGATATGTTTCGGCATTAATCGAAGTAATGATTTGCGGAAAGAGATATTCGGATGAATCTCCCGGCGCAAGTGACAACTGTGCGGATTGCGCCAGAAGAAGATCCGGTATCGAATCTTTGTTAACATCTTTATAAACCAGCACCTTAAACGAGGCTGCGGAAGACCCGGTGTTTCTGTACCGCGCTTTAACCGATATATTATTGCCGTAAGCCGGATAAGCGGGCGATATCTCAGCGCCTGTCAGAAAAATATCGTTTTGTTTTGGTGAAACCGTATTAATATATGCCGGCGTAGCATAAACTCTTGAACTCTTCCAGTTGACAGAATCAAGCGATGAAACCCCGCCGCTGACCCTTTCAAGCGATTTCCCGCCGGAACCTCCCCACCAGGGCCTGTACTCCGCGCTGTCAATTGTATATGCAAGCGTATCTGTAAGGGTCACTGCGTCGCCGCTGTTATTTAACTGCGGAAGATTAACGATTATTACATCGCCTGCCCAGGGGAAAAAGTTGAAGAAGGAGGAATCATCGGCGATTACAAGGTATCCGCCGGGCGGAACAGCCAGTTCTTTGTCGGGAAGCGTAATTGTATTCAGCCTGTCGGAAATTTTCCAGTTGCGGAGGTTCTTAACGGTGTCTCCGCGGTTGTAAAGCTCTATCCACTCCGGATCATCGTTTGTTGGCGCAAACATTATTTCGTTAATAACAACCTCGTTAAAATCGGTTGTGAGCGTTATTACTCTAAGGTCTGCGTAGGCAATGTTGTTTTCGTTGTTTTCATCATCCGGAAAAACGAGTTCAGCGATAAAAATGTGTTCACCGGGAGTCTGCGGCGGAAGATTTATGGTCACGGATTCCGAATCACCGGCAGCGAGATATTGAATGTATTCGGCCGCTATCAGTTCGTCGGGCGTTCCCACGCTGTCGCGGTTTATATCGCGGTAGAAGTTCAGCGGCGACTGGTCCATATCCGCAAGGCCGATGTTTTTCACGGCTGTGAGGATTGTTACCTGCCTGCCGGGAAAAACCGGATTGGGGGATAACGCAAAAAAAGTAATCGCTCCGTCGTAATTAAGCGGATAAACTGAATTCTGAAAGCCGGGGGTACCGAGATAAATCTTTGCGTTGGCCCAGTTATGGGGGTCCTGGGCGTGGAACAAATTAATTTTTTCATCCGGAATGCCCGCGGTGTTATTTGCCGAATAATAATATGAATCCGCAACCGCGGCTGTTGCTTTGTATAAATAAACAGAACGGTTTTCGGTATTCGCCATTCCGTTGGATCCGAACGCGTTGTTATTGATCTTAAGTATCAGGGCTTCCGGAGGGATTCTGCTTTTGTAAATGCCGGTATCGAGGCTGTAGTCCCCTTCAAAAACTACGGCATAACTGCGCGCCGGCAGCACCGTCCCAAAACCTGCGGAGATAATAGTGTCTTTGTTTGAAGTTTCATATTTAATGCTGTACCCCGCAAGGTTCACCGGCTGATAGCTCAGGTTATAAATTTCTATATATTCATTATTCCCGGCCGGGCCGTAAAACATTACTTCGTTGATTATAAGCGATGAGTCACTCTGGGAAAAGAGCAGCGGGGAGAAAAGTAAAAAGAAGATAACGTTAAAAGATAATCTGAATCTCACATCTGGCCATTAGAGTTAGTGTGTCCCGGGGATTACTATATAGAACAAATATTAGCTCCCAAATTATCAATTTACACCGAGAATATCAATTATCAATGATCAATTACCAATGATCAAAGATCATATAACGCGGACTCTCTTTCCACCACCCTGTTTCCTGTTAAGCGCTCACTGTTTTGGCATCGCCCAGGCTGGCATAGAATTCAGATCTATACTAAACACCTGTGTCGCAACAAAGTAGACGAACAGTGTAATTATCGCCGCGAAAACTATATTCAGCACGAAACCTGTCTTAGCCATATTATATACCGAGATCCTTCCGCTTCCGAAAACAATCGCGTTGGGAGGAGTTGCGACGGGAAGCATAAACGCCATCGAAACGGAGATTGTTGCCGTGATCATTAACAGCAGCGGATTCATATTCAGCGCGACCGACACGGCCGCAAGAACAGGAAGGACCATCTCGCACGTTGCGGTGTTTGAAGTAAGCTCCGTTAAGAACGTTATGATTATCGCAACAATAAATATCATATAGATAGGATCTGAAAAGTGCATCGCCTTAAACTGCTCCCCGATAAAGAGTGATAACCCCGATTCCACAAAACCCCTCGCAAGCGCGAAGCCGCCGCCAAACAACAATATTATGTCCCACGGGATTTTCGGGAAAACATCCGGTTCAATAAGCATATGCGATTTCTCTTTGTCGCGGGCAGGAACCATAAAAAGCAGAAGCGCGGAGAACATTGCCACGGTTCCGTCATTAAGGAAAGCGGCCGTCGGGAAAAGTTTTGCCCAGCCCGGTATTATAGCAAACCCGAGATTGAGGTCTGACCTGAAGATCCACAAACAAGCCGTCATCAGAAAAATGAAACCTATCACTTTTTCTTCGTACGAAGGCTTGCCGAGAGATTTATACTCGTTTCGTATCACGTTAATTTGCACGCTGTGCCGGTTGTCGTTGCGGAATATCACCTTGGTAATCAGCAGCCAGGCGATAATAAGTTCTATTATGCCAAGCGGAACCATAACCTGCATCCAGGCGCCGAAGGCTATTTTGGGCGCGGCGGGAAAAAGCAGATTCATTTTCTGAATAAACGATAGGTTGGGCGCGGTGCCGATCAGCGTCATTATTCCGCCAATCGAACATCCGTAAGCAATGGAAAGCAGGACCCCTATGCTGAAATTTTTTGTGTTTTCTTTTCCTGCCTGTGTTTCTATCTGCGATATTACCGCCATCCCGACCGGAAGCATCATCATTGCGGTCGCGGTGTTCGAGATCCACATAGAGATAAAAGCCGAGGCAAGAAGGAACCCGAGTATTATCCTGTCCGGGCTGCTGCCGGTGAGCAGAATTATTTTCAGCGCAACCCTTTTATGCAGGTTCCATTTTTCCATTGCAAGAGCAATTATAAATCCGCCAAGAAAAAGAAATATCGTGGAGTTGATATATGATTCCGCGGTCCGGTCACCGCTTAACAGTCCGAACAGCGGGTAAAGAACAAGCGGCAGAAGCGATGTTGCGGCAAGAGGAATTGCTTCCGTGATCCACAATAC
>CAIMOS010000028.1 GCA_903843135.1 uncultured Ignavibacteriales bacterium
GAAACAGGGGAAGGCAAGTTCATAATAATCAACTGATTCGCATTTACCGGCTAAAGAATGACAGATTACAAAATCGAATTAAAAGACCTGACGAAAAATTTTGGCAGGAGACTGATATTTAAAGGGATCAACAGAGTTTTTTCAGAGCCCGGTGTTTACGGCATTTCCGGCCCCAACGGCTCGGGAAAATCCACGATCGTGAAGATATTCTGCGGTATTCTAAGCCCCAATTCCGGGAAGATCACCCATACCCATAACGGGAAAGAAGTTGAAGCGAACCATTGGTACCGGCATATCGGTTTCGTTTCGCCATACCTGGTGCTTTACGATGAATTCACAGCAGAAGAAAATATTGCCTTTTTTTCAGCTATCCGGGAAATTAATTTTGATAAAGAGCGTTCTGATAATTTATTCAGTGTTTTTGGCATTCAGGACAGGAAAGACGACCTGGTTAAAACCTACTCCTCCGGGATGAAACAGAGGCTGAAATACATAGCGGCACTTTATCACAATCCTGAGGTACTGATCTTCGACGAGCCGACATCAAACCTCGATGAATCCGGCAAAGAAACGGTTTACAAAGTAATCCGCGATCTCAGCGCAAACAAAATAGTTTTCCTCGCTTCAAATGAGAAGGAGGACATATCACTATGCAAAGAAACGCTCGACTTAAAACAATATAAAGCATTATGAAAGCAGCATTTGCACTATTAAAAAAAGACCTGGCCTCCGAAGTGAGGACCCGCTACGCGATAAACTCCCTGGGGATGTTTATTGTAGTAGTTGTCAGCGTTATACTGTTTTCTATCGGCGATGAAAAAATAACCGATTACCTCACCGGGGGGCTTTTCTGGGTGGTGGTTTTCTTCACCTCGATGTCGGGGCTGTCGCGGGCATTCGTTTCCGAGGAAGAGCGGGGGACCACGCTTACGCTGCAGTTAATCGCGCGCCCGGAAAGTATTTATTCCGGAAAGTTCTTCTTTAATGTCGCGCTTATTTTTTCAATGAACCTGATCATCGCGCTTTTATTTTCTTTCTTCTTCGAGATGTTTATTTTCAAAAACATTTTGCTTTTTGTTTGCGCGTTTATCATCGGGAATATCGGTGTGGCGGCGTCATCTACCATAATCGCCGCAATAATCTCTAAAGCGGGCTCAAAGGGAACCCTGTATCCCGTACTTGCATTTCCCATACTTCTGCCGCTGATCCTTACGCTGATCGAGCTTACAAAGCAGTCGATGGACGGAAATTCGATCTCCGAGTCCTCCGTGGAACTGGCGGTCTTGTTTTGTTATGACGTTGTGATGGTCGCCTCAGCGTATTTATTATTCGATTTTATCTGGAAAGATTAATTAATATCTTTATTGTTTAACTAATTATTGAATGTAATGGCCTGGAAAGTATTTCTATTCGTTCTTATGACCCTGGTATGTATTGCAGGGATAACTTTTCCGATTGTCAGGGAGCCGGTTACCTGGTACGATTTCCCGTTAATTCCGGGGCTTGAAGAGAATGCGAAGATCATTTTCTTTCACGTGCCTACAGCCTGGCTCGCTACAATTGCCTTCTTAATGGCAACTTTGTACAGCATTAAATATCTCAGGAAAAAAGACCTTGATGATGATGTGAAAGCATACACGGCAGCGCAGATCGGAATGATTTTCTGTGTGCTCGCCACGGTAACGGGTTCGGTATGGGCGAAATTCGCCTGGGGATCTTTCTGGAACTGGGACCCGAGGGAAACAAGTATTTTTGCGCTGCTTCTGATTTACGGCGCGCTTTTCGCCCTCCGCTCAGCGGTGGACGGCGATGAAAAAAGGGCTACCCTGTCGTCGGTTTATTCAATCATAGCGTTTGTTACTGTCCCGTTTTTTATTTTCATAATGCCCCGTATTATGAAAGGGCTGCACCCGGGTTCCGCGGATGACACGAATGCCGGGCCGGTCGTTGATTTTAAGATGAACCAGAATATGCAGGTGGTGTTTTACCTTTCTTTGATAGCATTTACGATATTATATTTCTGGATGTGGAATGTTGGTTACAGGTCGCAGATAATTAAAGATAAATTACAAAAGCAAATTAACTGAGGTGATATTGGAACAGTTTTTCTCGCAGAACGCGATTTATATAGTACTTATAATAGTCTTATTAGTATGGTTCGGGATCTTCGGATTCCTCTTTTCTCTCGATAAAAGACTTAAGGCCATTGAAAACGATACAAAAGGAGTGAAGAAATGAATAAAAAATATATATTCGGCGGCGTGATCGTCACCGTATTTCTTAGTATGATGATCTATCTTTTTACCCAAAGCAACATCCAGTACGAAAGTGATTTTGTTAAAGTAAAAGAAAAAGCCAGGATGATAAAAGCAACCGGCAGCTGGGTAAAAGAGAAAAATTATGATTTCAACAAAGAATCCAAACAGCTCACCTTCTATATGAAAGACACACAGGGAGAAGAAATGAGAGTTGTTTATGACGGTACTTTGCCTAATAATTTCGAGATCGCAACAAGCATCGTTGTTACCGGTAAATATGAGAACGGCACTTTCCACGCTAAGGACATACTGACCAAGTGCCCGTCAAAATACCAGGACCAGAAAACCCAGGCAAACTCATAAGCCCGGTTTTATCCGAATTCTCTAACACAATTTTATAAATTCCCTTTTCAGGAGTTCAAATGGCAGGAAGTATTTTAATAACCATCGCTTTTGCGCTAAGCTTATTTTCGATGGTGATGTACTATCTAACTTTCCGCGGAGCGAAGAACACTTTAACGCACGCCCGTCTCTCTTTCCACGCGATGGTGATGCTCGTGATCATCGCATCGGCTTATTTATTGTATTTAATATTATCGCACCAGTACCAGTACTTATATGTATACAGTTATTCCGGCAGCACGCTGCCGCTGGGATTCCTCATTTCCACCTTCTGGGCGGGACAGGAAGGAAGCTTTTTGCTTTGGCTCCTGATGACGGCGCTGGTCGGTGTTTTCCTTCAGTCCTACACAAGTAAAAGGGACGACCTTGAACCAAGGGTGATGACAGTCTTCGCGCTCTCAACCACATTCCTTCTGGCGATGGTCAGCCCTCTGCTCAAAAATCCTTTTGCTTATATTTGGTCGGAGCCTTCGTTTATCGATATTAAAAATATTAACCAGGCGCTGCTTTCACTTCCCGCGCTCCAGAGTTTTATGTTCAGCGATCCTGCTTCAGGCGATAATTTCGTTAAAGTAAGCAGTGAATTAAACGCGGCGCTTCAGGCCGCGGGACTTACGATGGGACAGTTGATCACACAAGGGAAAGGGCTGAATCCTCTCCTCCAGAATTTCTGGATGCAGATTCATCCGCCGATTCTCTTTGTCGGTTTTTCAATGGCGACCGTACCTTTCACCTTTGCCATCGCGGCGTTAATGAAAAATGATTACCGCGACTGGGTTAAACAGTCTTTTCCCTGGACACTCGCAGGCGCGGGAATTCTCGGACTCGGAATTATGCTCGGCGGTTACTGGGCCTACGGCGTGCTTGGATGGGGCGGATACTGGGCCTGGGATCCGGTTGAAAACTCGAGTCTTGTCCCCTGGCTTGTCAGTGTCGCCGCAATTCATACTATGCTGGTGCAGCGCAAAGAGCAGCGCGCCGGAAAAGCTATCGGCAGGTTCGGACGCGTAAACCTTATGCTGAGCGTGATGGTTTATGTACTGGTAATATACAGTACATTCCTCACAAGAAGCGGAATTCTTGGAGATGCTTCCGTACATTCATTTGTCGACCCCGGAATGTCGGTTTACATCTTCCTGATCTTTTTCGTTCTAACGTTTTTACTCTTAGGAGCAGGTTTAATAATCTACCGCTGGAAATCGCTTGAAGAACCGCGTGAAGGTGAGGAAGATATTCTTTCAAGGGAACTCGCGTTATTTAC
>CAIMOS010000029.1 GCA_903843135.1 uncultured Ignavibacteriales bacterium
AAAAATGTCAGATATGACCCATTTCGACAAAACTGCTGTAACTGTTGCCGCCTATGATAATATGGTCCAAAACCGGTATCTCAAGGATTTTTCCTGATTCAACGATCTTCTTTGTGGTTTGTATGTCGGAATTGCTCGGCATTGTGTTCCCGCTGGGATGATTATGAACCAGAATTATGCTTTTCGCCAGGTTATCAATTGCCGCCTTAAATACCTCCCTTGGGTGGACAACGCTTGTATCGAGATTTCCTCTCGAAATACAAACGTCCTTTTTGATAAGGTTATTCGAATTGAGCAGTACTACGTGGAACTCCTCGGCAAGCTTGTCCCTGAACCGCGAAATGAAATATTCGGCAACTGTTTTGGGAGATGTAAACGGGATGTCGTAAATATGGCGTTTCTTGGTCAAAAGCCTGCGGCTAAGTTCAAACGCTGCTGCCAGGGTTGTCGCTTTTTCGTTCTTGATCCCTTTTATTTTGGAAAGGGCCTGAAGGGAATTATCGGAGAGCCCGCCTAATCCGTTCCCGGAAACCAGAAGGTCTTCAGCCATTTGCATTACCGATTTCCCCTTATAGCCTGTCCGGAGAAGAATTGCGAGCAGTTCCTGGTCCGACAGATTTTCCGGCCCTACTTCGAACATCCTTTCGCGCGGTTTCATCTCTTTCGGAAGGGCACTGAAGTTTGACCGCGGTTTATCTTCGACCTGCATTATTGCAGCTTGAATCTTTCCACAAGGTTAAATTGTCCCCTGTTATATTTTATTATGTTAAGCGATTTATTCACCCTGTCCTCACCAATGTAGTAATTATTATGAAATGCCGAAATATCAAATCCGGCTGTTAATCTCATTTTCAGGTTTGCGGATTCCCGCTGGGAAATGAGCCCCAGCAGAAGCGATGCGCAGTCGTAACCGTAAAGCGTATAACGCGAAAGATCTGTTTCCATAACCGCCGCGTACTGCTTTGCGAAATCGGTAAGGTTATTATCGGTCTGGTCCATAAAATTCTCCGAGGTGATCGTGAATTTTTCGGAAGCCCGCGATGAAGTCTGGAGCGCGCCTGAATTTATCCAGTCCTGGTTTCCGAAGAAAGGAAGAAAAAGGCTGTCCTGCACAAACGCGCCAAGAATCTGTTCCCCCGATTTACGGTCGGAGAGCGGAAGATACATTCCCTGAAGTTTACCGCGAAGCGCTGAAAATTTTGAAATGTACGGCTGCAGGTTAACCGAATTCACAGAATAGCTGTTCTGGGCAATGATCTTGCCTCCGATCCCTTCAAACTCCGCACGGAAAATTTCTGCAAGGTCCTTTGAGTAACCTTCGTTCGAAAAGAAGATGCCTGCAAATTTAACACCCTCAACAAAGTACATATACCTCGCCATTATTTTGGCGTGAAGGTCAACGGTAGGGTTACCCTGAATAAAATTCTCAAATGTTTTTGCCAGATCACCGGAATTTGCCGTCGGGGAGACAACCGGAATATCGAGATCCACAAGGCTCGAACAGAGTTCCGCTGTCTCATTACTGTAGAGAGGGCCCAAAACGGCCACGATATCCTTCTTCGCCCTGATTTCATCTGTTATGGATTTAATAATTTCACTGTTCCGCTGCGAATCTCTGATCCATAGCCCCGCTTTTTCTTTCCGGGAGCCGTTATACTCATCAACCGCGTACTTTATGCCGTTCAGTATTTCGGTGGCATCCGGATTGGTCTTCCCGTCCACAGTAAGCGGCAAGACGACTGCAACAATTTTATCTTCCGAAACCTGCACTTTTACAGGTTCAGTTCTGGCCTTCTGCAGTGCGGCGATAGACAGGTTTGCTTCAGGTGTCGCAGGGAATTTGCTGATAATGTCAAGGTAGATTTCTTTTGCGCCCGTTATATTGCCTGCCTGCTCAAAAAGCGATGCCTTAAGAAGAAGCACGTAAACTTCGGATGAAGTACCCTGGAATTTTTTTACAACCTGCTGAAAAGAAGCTGTGTCAAACTCGGCACGGACAAATTTTTCCGTAAAATCATTTGCGGTTTTTCTTAATGAATCGCTGTCTGCTGCTTTCATAGCGTTCAGCAATGCGCCCAAAGTTTCCATCTTATTCTGCTTCTGCCGGTTAAGTTTGGCTGTCAGCAGGTAATAATCGAATCTGAAAGGGTGATCAGGGTACTGCTTATTAAGATCAGTGAGGTACTTCTCAGCGTAGAAATAATTTTTCAACTGAATGCTAAGGTCCGCTGCGAAGAGATACGAAGGGGCCTTGTAATCCGCGGCCGCGTTGCCGGCAACAACGGTCAGGAATCCCCTGAGCGCTTCTTCCTTATTCTGCATCTTAAGATCATCTAATGCTCTGTTAAACACCGAGTCCGTATTTACCTGCGGCTTCGCAGGAACGGCGAGAACGATTATAAAAAGCAGGATTCTCAACAGGGTATTTCTCATTTTTTCACCGGCCTAAGGTATTTATTCAGGAAATTAACATTTGCAGATACAAGTTTATTATCGGGATCAAGAAGCAGGGCTTTCTCAAAATTTACGGCAGCCTCTTTATATTTTTTCACCATATAGCCGCAATACCCCAGTCTTGCGTACATATCGCCCGTAAGTTCAGGGGCAGTCTCGATGAATTTTTTATAATACGTCCTGGCTTTAACGTAATTTTCATTTACAAAATATATTTCAGCCGCCCATTCGATAACTTTTTCGTCAGAGGGTTTAAGCTTTATCGCCCTTTCAATCAAAGCAAGGGAATGCGCGTACATCCCGCCGCGGTGATGGAGTATCGCGCTGAGTAGGTGCACTTCGTAATGGTTGTCGTAATAATCGGCGCATCCGTCAAGATACATCGTTGCGGCCGTTATATCATCCAGGTTCAGATGCGTTTTTGCCAGGT
>CAIMOS010000030.1 GCA_903843135.1 uncultured Ignavibacteriales bacterium
TTATTAGTAACGGTGATAGTGAATATAACCTCGTCACCAACAACGGGATTTACTTTGCTTGAGGTTTTCGCGATCGAAAGATCTGCCGTGCTCTGCGGGTTATTGCAGGTAAGATACCCAAGATTCTGCTTGCCCTCATCAAAGTTTTCATTAAAAGCGGTAGCGGCTTCGTTAAGTTCAGCGTATGTATAACCTGTAGTACCGCCGCCAAGTGCTGTATTTGCTAACTGCAAAAGTTCATAAACTGTTTTTCCTGCCAGGGAGCCTTTTGCGATTACAAGATCACCTATCTTAACCGCATTTGTGCCCAGCACTCCGTAATCATTGAAAGCAACGGCAAGTTTAAGCCCGATAACCTGCGACAGAAGCGTATTCTTAATGGAGTTCTTCGCGGGATTTACGTAGCTTTGAGTTAACGCCGCGGATGTACCGCCTGCAGGAAGGAAATTCACAACAGCAGCCGAGGATGTGAACTTAACCGTGAAACCTGAGCCCACAACCATACCGTTCGGGAAAACCTGGCTGAAATACTGGTCTCTTAAGGCTCCCGCATTATTACCGTGGGCTTCGCTTCCCCATCCTCCGATAGTGAATGTTTTGTAACCGGTAAGATCGCAGCCGCCGCCTGGTGTATACCAACTGATACCAGATTGCGCCGACCTGTTTGTTACAACCGGTTTTGCAAGTACAAGCATTTGATAATTATCCGGCGAAACTTTGTGCACAAATTTAGTTCCCTGAGGAATAGCAAAAACCGCGGATGCCGTCACCACGCTGCTGTTTCCGGCGCCTTGCGTAAGGGTGATATCAGGAGTGTATCCTGATGCATCCGTAACAGCCGTTGTATTGTTTAACGAGCCTGATGTCGCGCTGAAACTAACATTAAGCCCGGCAACTCCGACTCCGTTGCCGTCAAGAATCTTGGCATAAAAAACCGCGGGAGTGTTTTTAACGAGGTTTTGGCTTCCCGGTACAATCGCGATTGCCGAAGCAGCAGTCATATTGTTGCCGTTAAGGTTAGCGTCAGCGACAATAGCATAGACGCGTGTTTTGATTTCTGAATTTGTAATGGAACTTATCTCAACATCATCACTGAAATGCCAGATTGCCAGCTGAACCGCCGCAGCTTCCTTTTCCTCTTCCAAAGCATTAGGATAAGGGAGCGATTTATAGGGGTAATAATTATTCAAGATAAAAGTGATTGTGGAAATTGTTCCGCCGTTATCCGTGTACTCATGCGGCTGTTCCTGAGAATAAAAAGCAACCGGATGGGCGATATCGATGCAATAAAATTTAGCGCTTGTTCCGTCAAATGTGCCGTTGAATGTTCCGGCAAATACTGCCATCTGGCTGGACGGATTGTAAGGATTGGTAAATCCAACACTTTTTCCTTTGGATTTGCTCAGCACTCTGGCTGTGCTCGACCCTTCGATTCCTTTCTGGTTGAAGAAAGAAATGGGGTGGCTTGTTTTAACGGTATCGTCAGATATCGCAAATACGAATGACGACCCCGCGATAAACAGAAGTAGAAACACTACTCCCGTCAGCTTGGAGCAAAAATTTTTCATTAAGATTCCTCTCTATATCGAAAAAAAATACTTACACTATATATACAGCAATTCTAATGCCAAATATAGTTTATTTGCGAAATTAATATGTGTTGTTTAGCAACTAAAGTTTCCCTAATAAATGCCCTGATTTTAGGCATTTACCGGAAATTTTTTTCATTTTTTTATCCGAAGATCCTTGCCCGGATCAGGGCGAAAAAATCGATGTATCAATTATGGAATTTGTCTCGTTTTGAGATGGGGCGGGTCTCATTTTGGACTCGTTTTTTCTGTTCAAAATGCCTGATTTTAGTGAAAATTGAGGATCCGCGACAATGATTTTTCGCTATTTTACAGCAGGTTTTTTATAAATCTAATGCCGGTATCCGGCCTGAAATTTTAACATTAAAGGTAATTCACAATGAAGACTATTATCTCTGCAATATTTGTCCTTTTTATTCTATCCTCCGAAATTTTTGCCTGCACTACATTTATCATTTCGGGCAAATACACACAGGATGGCAGGCCGATACTCTTCAAGAACCGGGATACCGATGAGATGAATAACGGGCTCGTTCTTTTTACTGACGGCAAGTACCGTTATATCGGATTGGTGGACGGAAACGAAAACAACGGCACGATGGTGTGGGGAGGATATAACGAAACCGGTTTTGCGATTATTAACTCCGCAGCATACAATAACAATACCGGCGATACTTCATCGTTGGTTGACCGCGAAGGCATTGTGATGAAGATGGCGCTGCAGAGCTGCCGCACTCTGAAAGACTTTGAAGAGATGTTAAATTCTATGCCTAAGCCTCTAGGCGTTGACGCAAATTTCGGCGTGATTGATGCATACGGCGGCGCGGCATACTATGAGACTGGTAATTATGATTTCAAAAGATATAATGCCGATGATTCGGCGGTCTGCGCAAACGGCGTACTTGTACGGACGAATCACTCTATGCGCGGTGAACTGGAGAAGGGATTCGGTTTCTGCAGGTTCCGTACGGCGACGGATGCTCTTACAAAAGCCGCAGTACAGAATAAATTGACGCCGCAGTTTCTTTTCAGCATTACTTCACGCAACCTTACGCACTCCCTTACAAAAACGGACCTGATGAAAAACCTTCCGCCGAATGATCTTCAGCCGGATTACAGGTTCTTTATCGATTATATTCCGCGCAACTCCACAGCGTCTGTAGTTATGATTGTAGGCGCAAAGAACGAAAAGAAATCGAATGAAACTATGATGTGGACCATTCTCGGTTTTCCGCTTACGTCTGTCGCTGTTCCGGTTTGGATCACGGAAGACGGCGCTTTGCCGCAGGCGGTTACGCTTAATCAGGACCTTCGCGCGCCTTTATGCAGCGCCGCGCTTAAGCTGAAGGGAAAATGTTTCCCGATAACTTACGACCGCGGATATAATTACATTAATTTCGCGGCAGTTGCCAACAGGAAGAATACCGGCATTATGCAATTGCTTCAGCCGGTGGAGAAAGAGATTTTTAAGAGAGGCAATGCTGTTGCCGGCAGTATGGCAAAAGGGAACAAATCAGATAAAGACATTAAAGAATTTTACGGCTGGATTGATCAGTATCTCGAATCGTCATTTAAGCAGATCTTTGCGGTTGATCTTGGGATATAAAGCGGTTCTTTGCAGATAGAAGAGTTTAGAGAAGTTACGCGAAGGACCGCCGAGAAGGAGCAAAGTTGCGCAAAGATTATAAAGGGACTTAAAAGCTCAAAAGCATTCTAGACACAACGGCACAAA
>CAIMOS010000031.1 GCA_903843135.1 uncultured Ignavibacteriales bacterium
CGCGAAGTTCGCAAAGTTTAAAGACTGATTCCCAGGTTGTATCTATAATCCAAAGAGTATAATTCCTCCTTCGCGCTCTTGGCGTAGATACATAGCGCCTTTGCGTTTAGGTGTTCCTGAACCGCAGAGGCGCAAAGGTTACGCGAAGTTCGCAAAGTTTAAAGACTGATTACCAGGTTGTATCTATAATCCAAAGAGTATAATTCCTCCTTCGCGCTCTCTGCGTAGATACTTAGCGCCTTGGCGTTTAGGTGTTCTTAAACCGCAGAGGGGCGAAGGTTACGCGAAGTTCGCTAAGGCTGAAGTCTGGGCTGCGGTGGCACAAAAATATACAAATTTATACCCCGCCCGTCATAGGAAAAGCCGCTAAAAAACTTTATTATTATTCCCTGAAAATTGTTTGTTTCTTCACAATTTCCAGTCGAGATGAAAGCTAAAATTAAATTAAAGGACGGTACCGGATTAGAAGGCACAGGATTCGGGTACCCTCTTAACGCCACCGGTGAAGCGGTCTTTAACACCGGAATGGTCGGCTATCCCGAGACCCTCACAGACCCGTCCTACTGCGGGCAGATACTGATTTTTACATACCCCCTCATTGGCAACTACGGCGTTCCTGATTACGAACGTGAAAATGGCCTGCTTAAAAATTTTGAATCCGAAAAGATCCACGCACGCGGTGTGGTAATTACGGACCTTTCCCTGGAACACTCCCACTGGTCGGCAGTTAAAACACTTGATGAATGGCTGAAAGAACAGAAGATCCCCGGAATATTCGGTGTCGATACGAGGATGCTCACCCGCCGCCTGCGCGAAGCGGGAACGATGCCCGGCAAGATAGTTTTTGATGAGAAGAATGAACCTGAATTTGAGGACCCGAACCTGAGCGACCTTGTTTCCGAAGTTTCAGTAAAGGAACCGGTCAAGTATGAAAGGGGAGGGAAGAAAGTTACGCTTGTTGACTGCGGCGCAAAGAACAATATTATCCAGGCGCTCCTCCGCAGAAACATCAGCGTTACGAGAGTGCCTTATGATTATGATTTTCTATCAATTGAATCAGATGGAATAGTGCTTTCAAACGGGCCGGGTGATCCGAAAATGTGCGGCACAACCATCGCCAACGCAAAGCGCGCTATGGATAAAGGAATGCCGATCCTGGGTATTTGCCTCGGCTGTCAGATACTCGGATTAGCGGCAGGCGCTGACACTTATAAATTAAAATACGGCCACCGCAGCCACAACCAGCCTGTTAATGAAGCCGGTACCAAAAGGTGCTACATCACTTCGCAGAACCACGGCTACGCCATCAATTCCAATACGCTCAGCCAGGACTGGCGCGAGTGGTTCACCAACGACAACGACGGAACGAATGAAGGAATCATACATATATCACGCCCGTTCTTCGGCGCGCAGTTTCACCCGGAAGCATCGCCGGGGCCGGATGACACGGAATTTATTTTCGATATGTTCGTGAGGGCGCTGAGATGATTAAAAAAGGAAAACCAAAAAAAGTACTCATCCTTGGTTCAGGCGCGCTGCAGATCGGGCAGGCGGGCGAATTCGACTACTCCGGCAGCCAGGCAATCAAAGCGCTTAAGGAAGACGGAATTGAATCAGTCCTGATCAATCCCAATATCGCAACTATACAGACATCAGATCACCTCGCGGATAAAGTTTATTTTCTGCCGGTCAAAACTCATTTCATTGAAGAAATCATCATAAAGGAAAAACCGGATTCAATATTACTCGGATTCGGCGGGCAGACCGCGCTAAACGCGGGAGTCGAACTTTTTGATAAAGGAATACTCGCGAAGTATCACGTCAGGGTACTCGGCACACAGGTCGAAACTATCAAGGCAACCGAGGACCGTCTGCTCTTCAATAATAAAGTTGAAGAAGTCGGGCTTAAGATCGCGAGAAGCCGCACAGTACACTCCATAGATGAAGCCGATGCGGCGGCGCAGGAGATCGGTTATCCGGTGATGGTGCGTATCGCCTACGCGCTCGGCGGGCTCGGTTCCGGCATCGTGAACAATAAAGAAGAACTTGATGAAAAAGCGAGAAAAGCATTTGCATTTACAAACCAGATACTTATCGAGGAGTCGCTTTACGGCTGGAAAGAAGTTGAATACGAAATAGTCCGTGATGTTTACGATAACTGCATCACGATCTGTAATATGGAAAATATTGACCCGATGGGTATCCACACCGGCGACAGTATTGTTACAGCTCCCGTGCAGACGCTCACCGCCTCGGAAAATTTCAACCTCCGTTCCATCGGAATCAAATTAATACGCCACCTCGGGATCGTCGGCGAGTGTAATATCCAGTACGCGCTTAATCCCGCGAACGGCGATTACCGCATTATCGAAGTTAACGCGCGGCTTAGCCGTTCTTCGGCGCTTGCGTCAAAAGCCACCGGTTATCCGCTCGCTTTTGTCGCGACCAAACTTGCGCTTGGTTATCAGTTGAACGAAATCGTGAACTCGGTAACAGGCGAGACCTCAGCCTGTTTTGAGCCCGCGCTTGATTATGTTGTTGTAAAATTCCCTCGCTGGGACCTGCAGAAATTTAAACTTGTAAGTACACACCTCGGCTCGGAGATGAAGTCTGTCGGAGAGGTGATGGCAATCGGCAGGACCTTCGAGGAAGCGCTTCAGAAAGCCATCAGGATGCTTGATATCGGTATGACCGGATTCGGGAACAATGATGTGGCGACTGACAACCTCGAAGAAGATATCAAACGCCCGACCGACAGAAGACTGTTCTGTGTCGCGAAGGCCCTTGAGCGGGGAATGGATGTTGAAACGATCCACAATCTCTCAAAGATTGACCGCTTCTTCCTTTATAAAATGAAGAGCATAATTACTACCGCATCCAAATTCAGCAATACAAGCATTGCGAACCTGAAAACAGATTTGCTGCGGGAAGCAAAACAAAAAGGTTTCTCAGACAGGCAGATTGCTTTCTTTACCGGCACAGATGAGAAGACGGTAAGGGAACTGAGATATAAAGAAGGTATCCTTCCGTTTATTAAGCAGATCGATACACTGGCGGCTGAATATCCCGCTCAGACTAATTATCTTTATCTGACCTACAACGCTTCTGAAGATGATATTGTTCCCGGTGAAAGCAACCAGATTGTTGTGCTCGGTTCCGGCGCTTACCGGATCGGGTCATCGGTTGAGTTCGACTGGTGCTGCGTTAATACTGTGCTCAGCCTGAACCGCAGCGGCTACAAAACTATAATGATAAATTATAACCCGGAAACCGTAAGCACCGATCACGATATCTGCGACAAACTTTTCTTCGAGGAGATGAGCCTTGAAAAAATTTATGATATCTACCATAAAGAGAAACCCGAAGGAATTATTATTTCGATGGGAGGGCAGATCCCGAATAATCTCGCGCTTAAACTTCACAACGAGGGCGTGAATATTATCGGCACAAGCCCTCTACAGATCGACAACGCTGAGAACAGGCATAAGTTTTCGGGCATCCTCGATAAACTGGAAATTGATCAGCCGGAGTGGAGCGAACTTACGAGCCTTGAAGAAGCAAAACTATTCTCTAACCGCGTCGGGTACCCGGTGCTTATCCGCCCGAGTTACGTTTTAAGCGGCGCGGCGATGAGCATCGTGGTTTCTGAATCTGAACTTGAGGAATACCTGAAGAAGGCATCGGACATCAGCCAGGAACATCCGGTGGTGATCAGTAAATTTATCACCGACGCGAGAGAAGTGGAAGTGGACGCTGTGGCCGTTGAAGGTGAACTGTTCTGTTACGCAATATCAGAACACGTTGAGAATGCAGGCGTTCACAGCGGCGACGCTACGCTCGTTCTTCCTCCGCAGAGGACGTATCTTGAAACTATGCGCCGCATTAAAATGATTACAAGAGAGATCGCCCAGGCTCTTGAAATCACAGGGCCGTTTAATATTCAATTCATAGCGAAGGACAATGACGTTAAGGTTATCGAGTGCAACTTACGGGCGTCCCGCAGTTTTCCGTTTGTATCTAAAACATTAAAGATCAACTTCATTGATATTGCAACACGGCTGATGGTGGGGGAAAAAGTTCCGAGGATAGACAAATCATCTTTCGATCTTGATTATGTGGGAGTGAAGGCATCGCAGTTTTCGTTTACAAGATTAAAAGGTTCTGATCCTGTCCTTGGCGTGGAAATGTCCTCGACGGGAGAAGTTGCCTGTCTCGGCGACGATTTTAATGAAGCTTTCCTTAAGAGCCTCCTTTCAACCGGATTCAAACTGCCGCAGAAAGGTATCCTTCTTTCAACGGGATCCGTCAGAGAAAAGACGGAGTTCATTGAAGAACTGAGGAAGCTCAGCAGTACCGGACTTAAGATCTACGGTACGAAAGGCACTGCCGACTTCTACGGTTCAAACGGAATTGACGTGGCAGAGCTTAAACGGCCGTATGATAAAATTGAGCCTTCAATCATCACATATATGAACGAAGGTAAAATTGACCTTGTTATCAATATTCCTAAAAGCATTGATAAGGATGAACTTGACAGCGATTATATGATAAGAAGAAGGGCTGTCGACCTTAACATTCCGCTTATCACTAATATCCAGTTCGCAAAGAGATTTGTAAAGTCAATGATCCGCGCGAAGGAATCACCCCTGAAAATAAAAAGCTGGGACGAGTATTTATAGTTATGATACTTAAAACCGCACTACTTCAGTACAGCCCCGAATGGGAGAACAAAGAAGCGAACCGCGCGAAGATCACTAAACTGTTGGACACAACGTTCCGCGGCTCCGACCTGCTTATTATGCCCGAGATGACCCTCACCGGGTTCAGTATGGACTCAAAAGGGATCGCCGAAAGTAAAGACGGTGAATCGCCGGAGTTTTTTTCGTACATCGCCTCGGCTTACCGCACTTCCGTTATCGGCGGATATGTTAAAAAGTCCGGCAGGAGTTATTACAATACTCTTGTTCACTACTCGCCGAACGGAACATTGCTAAAAGAATACAACAAGATCCATCCTTTTGCCTACTCCGGCGAGGACAGGCATTATAAGGCCGGGAACAGGCCCGCCGTTTCGGAATTCTCGGGCTGGAAGATCGGGCTTTCGGTATGTTATGACCTTAGGTTCCCCGAACTGTTTCGCATATACGCAAAGGAGAGTGTTGATCTTATCGTCAATATCGCCAACTGGCCCGTACCCAGGATCCACCACTATACCCATCTCCTCAAAGCCAGGTCAATCGAAAACTTATGCTATGTGGCGGGTGTGAACAGGGTGGGGAGTGACCCAAAATCCGCTTATAACGGACAGTCATCAATATATGCGCCGCTCGGGGATGAGGTAATTACCCTTATCGAAAAGGAACAGATCCAGACCGTGGCGCTCAACCGGGACCTGGTACTAAATACAAAAGCAAAATTTCCGTTTTTAAATGATATAAAATTAATATAAATTGCATTATATTATTTTATATAGGAGTTCAGATGGAAGAAGAAAAAAAACAATCCGAAGTTACTTTTGGCGAATATAAAGGGAGTCCTACGATAACCCTGCCTACAACCGCTGACGGAAGGTTCCCGTTCACTTTCGGAGTGGGAAAAGCCAAAGCAATCCTTAAGTACGTTGAGGATATCAAAAAATTTGTGGAGATGAACGATAAGTCTGCTAAAAAAGAAGCATAAGACTTTAATCTCTAAAACTGTTCTTTGCCCTTAAAAATATTCTTCGGGTATGGATCATTCCTGAATGATTTAATGTCCGCCTGAAGAATTATGTGGTAATATTTATAACAAAGCCGCGTTTATCGCGGCTTTGTAATTTTAAAACGTACAGACGCACCTCTTGTATCTTTGCAGAATTATAATTCACCACGGTTGGAACCGTTTGCGTAACGTTTCTGCTGCACCGGGGGGATTATTTTAACGACGAAATTTTTATCTCCTTCGTTACCGAGTTCATAATCACCGGCGCGTTACTCTCGTTATCGTAGAGCCTGATAAACTCTTTGATTTCAGGCGTATCAATTTCCGCGAGGTGATGAACAAGTCCGGGCGGCACTGACTGGTAAACCGCTTCGGCGGTGATGCTGTATGTACCTTTATCTTTCAGTTTTATTTTGTATGTAATAAAATCTGAACCGGTGCCCTCGGCGCTGCCGTCGCGGTTAAAATCGGGATCGGATAATGCTTCGCCGTAAATTTTTATTGAGTCGTATGAAACGTGCTTTGTCGTGAACCCCTGCGGAGGGAGCCGGTTGTCTTTCTTGTAACCCGCGGCACGCAGCAGTGTGAATGTCACGTTTTCATCAACATCCTGAAGCACGCCTTCATATATCTGCACCTGGCCGGGTGATGTAATCTCGTTATAGTGAGGAACGAACGGTCCGGTATTTCCGGTTATCTCCCCTTCATCATCCCAGCCGCCGGATTCAAACACCGTGTTGCCTGCTTCATCTTTAACATTGAGCTTTATCCAGACTCTTCGGTAAGGTATGCCTGTGGGGAGTTTGTGCCCTGTAAGGTTTGATACTTTAACCTTTGCGGATAGAAGGTCTCCTGATTGTGAAGGACTTATTTCCAGGGCAACAGTCTTCTCCATCAGCATCGCTTTTGTCTTCTTCACTGTTGAATCGAAATGCGCGGGGGTTGCGGTAAGATTCAGCGTATCAAAATTGTTCCCGAGAAGTTTACCCATAAATGCGTTGCTGCCAATGAAAAGGTGCCTCCAGAACGGCGATCGCTTAACCTTGTGCCAAGGGGGAGTGGTGGAAATATCAACCGAATCAGTTAACGGCGGCATATGGCAGCTCTGGCAATTTGCATTCGCCGCGGGGAATTTGCTGTTCTTCCATTCTAAGTACGGAGTCTGTTCCGGGAACATACCCGCAATCTCATTTTTATTATTGAGATACGGCGTGAACAGTGTGTGGCAGGTCCCGCATAAGGCGGATTCATTTATGTGCTGCGAGTGGCGCGGTTCATAGCCGGCCACACCGGTCATCGGATCAACAAGGGGATCTTCATAAGGGCCGAAGACGACTTTTTCCGGTTTGATCTCGAATCCGCCGGAAAAACTTTCGGGTGTTCCGAGGTTAGCGGGCTGTATCTGGTGGCAGACCGTGCAGCTTACGCCGTCCCGTCCGAGTTTACTTAACTCCGTTTCCTTTATGGAATATCCGTCAGCGCCGTCGTGAAACGCCTGCTTGTTCCCCATAGGGGCGTGGCAGCGCGTACAGGTTGTCTCAATCGTTTTTGCAAGCTCCGGGAATTTTGAAGTTTCCTCTGATACAACCGCTCGCCACAGAGGGTCTTTCGACGCGTTTGCCATCATTGATGAGCGCCAGTGATTTGCGGGAGTAAGCTCCTCGCCGTTTACAGTAAGCACGCCGGTTTTGTTTGTCAGGTGGCACGCCAGGCATTTACCCGATCCGGCAAAGAGCGATGACCCTGCTGTTGGCAGAAGAGTTTGTGAATATGAAATTGTAAAAGCGGAAAGAAGGATGAGGGCTGAGATTAATTTTGACATTATAAATAAACTTCAAAGTTGTCGAAAAGTATAATTCAAATTTAATAAAAGGAAGAATGTAAAACCGAAAAAATGTGCGGAATAGATCCGGCCGGCAATGATATCTATAAACAAAAAAGCCCCAACGGCGTAATCCGCTGAGGCCGTTCGAAAATTCCCATTCCGATACCTCCAATTTCATTATCACATAATAATTCACCCTCATCCGCAGTTCAAAAACGGATCAGAAAAGCCTTAAGAAAAATTTGATCAACTTTTAATTTTTAACTTTTAACTCATTCACTCCTTAATTATCCGGCCTTCCGTTCCTGTCGTTGTCCCTGAACGCCCTGAGAAATGAGGTCTTAATATTATTGTCAATGTCATTCTCGTTATTTGCGTCGTTCGGTTGCAGGATAAGGCCGTTTAGTTTGAACCAGGTATACGGATTAACAACCAGTGTTATGTTCGTGATACCGGAGGCACCGATAAGTACCGGGGTGTCAAAACTTATTTCCTGCGTCGCGGATTTCTTGCACCGGTATACAAACGTGGAATCATTATAACGCCCGTAAACAAGAACAGAATACCTCTCGTCGCTGCCGGTACCGGACTTAAAGGCAG
>CAIMOS010000032.1 GCA_903843135.1 uncultured Ignavibacteriales bacterium
CGATAAGGATGTAAAAAGGAGTCTCTTCCTGTAGATATCGTTAGTTTCACTTTCAATTCGTCTTGCCAAAAAATAAGAAGATGTAGTGATGAAGAACAATAATATTGAATAGAGAACATCATAACTAAGATAGAAATAGTAACTCGATATCAGAAGTATCCACCATCGATATTTTACCGGAGTAATGTAATAAATGATGAGAACGATGGATAAAAAAATAAAGAAATTAATCGAATTAAATAACATCAAATCTAATTTTTCATCCACAGGAAGTACCATTCGGCGGTTAACTCAAGTCCTTTCGAAGCATCGATTTTCGGTGAATACCCAAGTACTGTCCTTGCCTTCAAGATACTTGCCTGAGAGTGTGGGATATCCCCAACACGATGCGGCCCAAACACCGGCTCGATATCACGGACATCAGGATCGAAATGACCGAGACTTCGCCTAACACTCTGAAATAATTCGATTAATGTTGTGTTGCCACCAAAAGCAATATTGAAAACTTCGGAAAAATAATTGATATCATCCCTACTGTTTTCTTGCTGAAGGTTTGTGTTTTGAAGGTACTTATGCCCCTCAAGTTCAAGATTATAATATTCAATTTGCCCACGAATAATCTGATCTTCAGGTGTCAACGACGCTAATACATTAGCCTGAACAACATTATCAATATATGTAAAATCCCTGCTATAATGCCCATCGCCATTAATGACCGGCCTCTCGTGGTTGATGAGTTGCTTCGCCCATAATGGTATCACAGCAGCATAGGCTCCATTAGGGTCCTGCCTCTTGCCGAAAACATTAAAATATCTAAGCCCAATACATTGCATTCCATACGTCTTAGCAAAAACATCTGCATAAAGTTCATTCACGTACTTCGTTATTGCATACGGGGATAATGGTTTACCAATTTCTTCTTCCACTTTAGGGAGTTTCTTTGAATCACCATATGTACTAGAACTGGCGGCATAAACAAATCTCTTAACTCCTTCATCGCGCGAGGCAATCAAAATATTTAGAAAGCCATCTATGTTTACAGAATTAGTTGTGATAGGATCAGCAATTGACCTAGGGACTGATCCTAAAGCCGCCTGGTGAGAGACATAATCACAACCTTTCACCGCACGGCGACAAGTCTCTAAATCACGTATGTCACCCTTAATGAAACTAAAACCCGGAGAATTGAAGTGATGAGAGATGTTCTTTTCGTACCCGGTACTTAAATTATCCAGACATACAACTTCATCACCTCTTTCAAGGAAATGATCAACCAGATTACTTCCAATAAACCCAGCCCCACCGGTTATGAGAATTCTCATCTACGCCTTAAACACATTCCCGTTCTTCACCCCACCCTTCTCAAACGCATTTCTTGTATCGACAATCAATTTCGCGTGGGTGGAGATAAATTTATAATCATATCCGGTATGATCAGTACTTAACAGAACTAAATCATAACTTTCAAGATTCTCAGATGTTAGTTCAACTGAAACCATTTCATATTTGTATTTACGAGTTGGAGGAAGTTTTGGAATATACGGATCATTATAATCAACCATAGCCCCTTTACTGCGAAGAAGACTGATTAACTTTAATGAAGGAGACTCGCGCATATCATCGATATCTTTTTTGTAAGCTGCGCCAAGAATCAATACTTTTGCGCCGCTGAGGGGCTTCTGATATTTATTGAGAATATCTGCGCATCTTTCAATTACGTAGTAGGGCTGATAGGTATTTATCTCGCCGGCTAGTTCGATGAATTTGGTATTCTGGTCATACTGCCGCGCTTTCCAAGTGAGGTAGAAAGGATCAATCGGAATACAGTGTCCGCCCAATCCGGGACCGGGATAGAATGCATTGAATCCAAACGGCTTTGTTTTTGCCGCGTCAATCACTTCCCAAACATCAATATTCATTTTATCGAAGACCATTTTGAGCTCATTTACAAGCGCAATGTTAATCGCTCGATAAATGTTCTCGAGAAGTTTTGTAGCCTCAGCCGCGCGGGGTGAACTTACCGGTACGGTTTTAACTATTATCTGATCATAAACTGCCTGGGAGATTTCGAGGCAGGCAGGAGTAACACCACCGACAACCTTTGGGATTGTAGCAGTATTAAAATTGGGATTGTTAGGATCTTCCCTCTCCGGTGAAAATGCCAGGAAGAAATCCTGGCCAACGACAAATTTTTCGCCCGTTTTGCTCGCGTTTTCCATTAACGGGAGGAGAATTTCATCAGTGGTGCCCGGATAGGTGGAAGATTCGAGAACGACCAACTGGCCCTTACGCAGATACTGCGCGGCCATTTTGGCTGAGTTCTCAACATAGGAGAGATCAGGTTCGCGATGTTTGTTCAACGGAGTAGGAACAGCAATGATAATCGCATCAACTTCAGGTAATCTTGAAAAATCGCTTGTAGCTTCAAATAAACCTGAATTAACTGCTCCGGCGATTCTTTCGGAAGCGATGTGTTTGATATAACTCTTCCCGGCATTAAGCACAGGAATTTTTGTTTCATCAATATCAAAACCAATTGTTTTGATTTTTTTAGCCACGAATTCCAAGGCTAACGGAAGGCCCACATAACCAAGGCCGATGATGCCTATCGTATGTTTTTTGCTTTTAATTTTTTCTAAAAGTTCAGTTCTGTAATCTGACATAAAACGCCTCTATATAAAGTTATAAAATTTGAGCATTTCCTTTAATCCATTTCTGATTCCGTACTGAGGACAAAAAGATAATGATTCAGATACTTTTTTAATATCACAATAACTGTGCACAATATCGCCCTTCCGGGGCGCAGCGTGCTCAGCTCTGATATTTTTGTTAAGGATAGATGATATAATTTGCACAAGCTCATTGAGGGAGGTTCTCTCTCCGGAACCCAGATTATTAGTGGTACCAAAGCCGGATTCCATCTCGACAGCAAGATGATGAGCTTTCACAAGATCATTTATAAAGATAAAATCGCGGGTTTGTTCACCATCGCCAAAAATTACCGGAGTCTTACCATCTTTGATCAGACTTAGAAACTTTGGTATTACTGCGGAATATTCTGAGAACGGATTCTGCCGTGGCCCGTAAACGTTAAAAAAGCGGAAGATAAAAGTTTTAAGACCATACGCCGCAAAGTAGAACCGGCAAAGTTTCTCTCCCAATAACTTACTTACACCATAAGGAGAAAGAGCATTATCTTCATTCTTTTCGGTGACAGGCAGGACGGGAGTATCTCCGTATACAGCCGAGGAAGAAGCAAAAATAAATCTTTCGACATTATTTAATCTGGCCGCTTCTAAAAGAATCTGCGTCCCGGTAAAATTAACGTCGTAAGTTTCCAACGGATTATTAAATGAGGCGGGAACTGAAGCTAACGCGGCAAAATGAATAACAGCATTCACTCCCCTCATCGATGAAGCGACCATATCCGAATCGCGGATATCGCCTTCCAAAATAGTGACCTTCTCTTTAACCTGTTCCAGGTTTTCAAGTTTGCCGGTTGAGAAGTTGTCACGTACGACAACTTCCCAATCTTTGGCAACAAAAGACACAACTACATGAGACCCGATAAATCCGGCACCGCCGGTAACTAGTATTTACTTTTTTATAATGCCCCCA
>CAIMOS010000033.1 GCA_903843135.1 uncultured Ignavibacteriales bacterium
ATTATTGGCATCCAGGATATGGGCGCGGCAGGCATTTCCTGTTCGA
Source organism: uncultured Ignavibacteriales bacterium (assembly GCA_903843135.1). Classification (GTDB taxonomy): domain Bacteria; phylum Bacteroidota; class Ignavibacteria; order Ignavibacteriales; family Ignavibacteriaceae; genus JABWCL01. The sequence goes on from CAIMOS010000033.1 coordinate 47, forward strand.
CGAGTGAAATGAGCGCCAAGGGTGAGTCCGGAATGAAGATTGACCTGGATAAAGTCCCGCTTCGCGAGGCGGATATGAGCGCCTATGAAATTATGCTTTCTGAAAGCCAGGAACGTATGCTTGTAGTTGCAAAGAAAGGGAAGGAAGACAGAATTAAAGAAATTTTTGAAAAATGGGACCTTCACTGCGAAACGGTCGGATATGTTACTGACGAAAAGAAAATTGAAATTAAACACCGCGGGGAAATAAAATCCGATATCGATCCGCACTATCTCGTCCTTGGCGGCGGAGCGCCTGTTTATACAAGAGAGACAAAGGTTCCGGGATATCTTGAAGAAGTCAGAAAATTTAAAGCATCCGATATTCCCGTTCCGTCTGATCTCAAGGAGATATTAATAAAGGTTTTTTCCTCGCCCAATATTGTTTCCAAGAAATGGGTTTATGAACAGTACGACAGTATGGTCAGAACAAATACTGTCGTGGGTCCCGGAAGCGATTCCGCCGTTATCCGCATTAAGGGAACCAACAAGGCGCTGGCGCTAAAGACAGACTGCAACTCCCGCTATGTTTATCTTAATCCGCGCGTGGGCGGAAGGATTGCCGTTGCGGAATCTGCAAGGAACATAGTATGCAGCGGCGGCGTTCCGCTTGCTATTACAAATTGCCTGAACTTCGGAAACCCCTATAAACCTGAAATATACTGGCAGTTCACCGAGGCAGTCGGAGGAATGGGCGACGCGTGCCGTAAATTTAACACACCCGTTACCGGCGGTAATGTAAGTTTCTACAATGAATCGCCTGACGGCGCGGTTTTCCCGACTCCGGTTATAGGAATGCTCGGTCTGATCGAAGACCTGAAGCATATTACAACCTCGCATTTCAAAGATGAAGGGGACCTGATATATGTATTAGGCAACGACTCCGAGGAACTGGGCGGAAGCGAATACGTTAAAGTAGTACTTGGAAAAACCGTCGGCGATTCTCCTGCACTTGATCTTGATTTCGAGCTGAAGCTGCAAACTGCGGCGCTTGATTTAATCCGCGGAGGATTTGTTAAATCAGCACACGATATTTCCGAAGGCGGCATTTTTACGGCGCTCGCGGAGTGCTGCATAACCGGTGAGAAAAATACCGGCGCGGAAGTGAAAATAGATCCTTTAACACGAATGGACATCTCACTACTTTCTGAATCGCAGTCAAGGATCGTTATTTCTGTTTCAAAGGAGAACCGGGAAAAAGTTGATGCCCGCCTGAATAAATCGGGCGTTCCTTTTTCTGTCATCGGCGAAACCGGCGGAGAAGAATTAAAAATAAATGATCTTTCATTCAAACTTTCTGAACTGAGTGCAATTTATTTCGGAACGATCAGCAGTATAATGGCACACCGTTAATGTTTACATCTTTCAGGAAATATATCGCGGAACTGACTGCAAGGTCCGGAAGGAGGATTAAACTTCTCAGCGTTATTTCCCCTTTTTTCAGGCGGTTGTGGTCGTTTCTGACTTATTATGCGGTTGGGCTTTATAAAAATTTTGACAGGCACCATCTCTTCCTGTTTGCCGGCGGACTCGCATTCTCATTATTCATCTGCATTATTCCGATAGTCCTGTTATTGTTATGGGGATTAGGTTATCTGCTCGATTCCGCGGAAGTGGAATACCAGATCACTACGTTTATCGATACGCTCATCCCTTATGAAATTTACGCGAGCTACGCAAAAGAGATAATTTACAGCAGGATGAAGGAGATGATCGAATACAGAAGCGCTGCCGGTATAATCGGCGTGATAGGCGTCTTCCTCTCCGCGAGCGGTTTTTTCAGTAGTACGCGCACAATACTGAACCACGTTTTTGAAGCCACCGAAGATCACAATTTTATTTTCGCGAAGATAAAAGATTTCGCGATTATCATTCTTGTGGTTCTGCTTTTCTTTGTGTCCACTTTTTTCCTTCCTATCTATGAGGCGCTCCGAAAGGCATCGGAGAACTCGGTTAACCTCTTCTTTTTTGAAGTGACCGTTCTGAACCAGATAACATCCACGCTGATTTCATTCGTGGTGATTTTTACACTGTTTTTTATTCTCTACCGGGTTGTTCCTTTTAAGAAACTTAATGCAGTATCGCTTCTGCTGGGGACACTCTGGGCATCAGTGTTGTGGGAAGGAGCGAAGCAGGTTTTTGGTTTTTATATATATAATATGGCTTCGTACGGCCAAATATACGGAGCTTACGCCGTGCTGGTTGTTATAGCTTTCTGGGTGTATTACTCCGCGATAGTGTTCATTATTGGTGCAGAAATCTCAAAATTATACAATGACAGGCGCTATGCGGGGAAATAAGTGGATTATTGGCCAAAATCAGCCTTTTCTGTTTGGGCACAGTTTTTGTATTTATATATAAATCAGTATATAGGATATTAAACTGTAAGAAATGGATACCATAAAGAAAATATCGCAGGAAACCCGGGCGCTGCTGGAAAACATTCCGGCGGGCTTTCTGATATTTGACGAAGACTACAAAGTGGCCTTTTCGAACAGGAATTTTTCGCTCTTCGGTATAACCGAAACCGAAGCTGAAGAAGGGAAAGATATCCGGTTCGGGATGTTCAGAAAAGAATTCGGGGTGGAAAATGAACTCGAAAAAATGAAAGAGGGAACGCCGTTTGAGATCGAACTGAAAGCGCAGACAACAACAGACGGCGGGGAAATATCGCTTATCCTGAAAGGCGTTCCGCTGATGAATGATGAATTTTCCGGCGGTGTGCTTTTGCTTGAAGACCTGAAAATTGTTGCCGATTCCCGGAAGCGGGGTGAAGAAATCCTCTCCGGCAGTAATGCCTACATAATGGATAATGCTCTTTCTCTTGTCCTGATTTTTAACCGCGACTTTGAAATTCTCCATTCGAACGGCATACTGACTTCCAAATTCCCGAAAGAAATCAAAAAACAGAAATCACCTAAACTTTCCCAGGTTTTGGGAGAAGAGTTTTCGGATCTGATTATTTCCGAACTGCCCTCTTTAGAAAAACCCCGTACTCATTCCGTCGTTTCAGAAAGAGAATTAATACTTAATAATGAAACTTACCGTCTGAGGTATACGCTTGTAAAACTTCCGCAGAGTAAAATCTATACCGCTGTTTACTGCCTGGTGTTCGAAGATCTGACCGAAATTTTCCACAAAATACATATGCAGCAGAAAGCGATAGAGGAACTTGAACATTACCAGGCTCTTGCCGAAAAACTTGAATTTGCGGTTTGTATTATTGATGATAAATCGCTGATCACTCACTGGAACCGAGGAATCGAAACGCTGCTGGGATACAGGAAGAGTGAGGTGTACGGAAAGGAATTTTTCAGGCTTACCGGGCTTGCATCAACAATCTCTCCTGAAGCCCTGAAAAGTAAACTTGATAATAATAATGAGTACACTGTCGTTACAGATTTTTATACGAAACTCGGGGACCTGAAAAAAATCCGTTTCGATTTTAAATATCTCGCGGTTGACGAAAATATTAAACAGGTATCAATACTTGCCGCGGATGTGTCACGGGAAGAAGAGTCGCTTACAGAAATGAAATTAAAGCTCTCAAGCCACTCAGGCCTTACAGCTGCTTCATCTGATCCTGTATGCTTCTACGATGAGAATTTAAAGATAACATATCTTAATGACGAATTTGCCGGATTCTGTTCCCAGGGGCGGGATAAAATTCTGGGTGAACAGATATGGCGGATCCTGTCCGGGAAGAACCTCGAAAGAAATATTCGTTTTGCAAAAGAGTTTTTTCTTAAGTCAAAAGTGAATGAACCTGTAACTCTGGTCCGAAGAAACGAAGAAGATGAGGAACGCGATTGTCTTCTGAATGTAAAAGGATTTGAAACAGGTTTAATGAAGAACTGGTGCCTTATAATAGAGGATATCACCGAACTGAAAAGAAAGTCGGAAGAACTGTCGGTGATGAAAACCATCTTCACTTCATCCTCCGACGGCATCGCGCTGGAGTCTGAGGGTGTAATTGCGCTTGCAAATGACAGTTTTGCTTCTTTGTTCGGCTTTGAATCAGGAGCGGAAGTTGTCGGGCGCCGGATAGTTGATTTTATTTCCGGGGAAGACCAGAAGGAAATTGTCACAAAGGATGATCTGTTCCAGGGTAAATCCATTGCAAGGAATAAGTACAGTTTTCCTTTCGACAAAAAAGACGGTACGCAGGTATATATTGAAGTCGTTTCGAATAAAACAATCGTCAACGATAAAGAGCAGGTTGTCCTTGTCGCGCGTGATATAACCGTGGAAAAAATTGCCGAAGAAAAGCTTAAAGAATCTGAGATCCGCTACCGCAGCCTTACGGAGAATCTTGATGACTTCTTCTGGATCGCGGAACGTGAGTCCGGGAGATTAAAACCAACTTTCTATACTTCATCGGTTATAAAAATTACAGGGCACGACAGCGAGGACCTGCTTTCCGATACAAAGAATTTCTTTAAGCTGATTCATCCCGATGATTTTGCTCACGTTAAACAGAAACTGAAGCGGTTCCATCTTAATTATTACAAGAGTACTGAGGAAATCGAATTCCGCCTTATCAACAAACACGGCAACATTGTGTGGGTGAGGAGTAAAATGAATGCGGTCAGGGAGAAAAAGGGAGTTGTGCAGAAACTGTTCGGCCTTGTAACTGACGTTTCGGCGCAGAAGAGGGCTGAAGAGGTTACAAAAGAATCAACTCTGAACCTGCAGAAGCTTAACGAGACAAAAGACCGTTTTATTTCGATAATCTCACACGACTTAAGGACCCCTTTCAGTTCGATGCTGGGATTCACCGATTTGTTATTGTCCGATGAGGATCTTTCCGAGGAGGAGAAAAGGCAATACATAACATATATTGCTGACGCTTCCAAGTCAATGCTGACGATGGTGAATTCTCTGCTTGACTGGACGAGGCTGCAGACGGGACGCATTAATTTCGAACCGGACAAAGTTAATCTGGCTGAACTGATAGACAAATCAATCACCAGTGTCCGCGGTTATGCGCTTACGAAGAGTATTGATATCATTAACGAAACTCCTTCGGAGATATACGCGTTCGTGGACCAGGGGCTGGTAATGCAGGCAATTAACAACCTGATTTCCAATTCGATGAAATTCACAAAGGAAAACGGGTTCATAAAAATCTCTGCAAAACAAAGCCCTCTGCCAAGGTTCATTGAAGTGACCGTTGAGGATAACGGAGTGGGCATTAAGCCGGAGAATCTCTCAAAGATTTTCAAAGTGGATACAAAATTTACCACTGTCGGAACAAGCGGAGAGAAAGGCACGGGCCTTGGGTTAAGCCTTGTTCACGAAATTATAATTAAGCACGGAGGCGATATCCGTGTAGAGAGTGAATACGGGAAAGGCGCTAAATTCAATTTTACGCTTCCGAAAGCGTCCGCGTCAATTCTTCTGATTGACGACAGTAATACCGATAAGATACTTTACAGTAAGCTTATCCGGGGTATAGCAGCTGATTACAATATAATAACCGCTTCTAACGGAAAAGAAGGACTTGAACTCGTTCTGAAATATTCACCGGCGCTGATTATCACGGATCATATTATGCCTGTTATGACAGGATTTGAATTTATGAAAGAATTCAATGAGCTGGATATGCACGGCAAGCCGCCGGTAATTGTGCTGAGCGCAGATCTGAAAAAGAATGATGGGCTTATTTACAATGATCTTGGAGTGGAATACGTTTTTACAAAACCCGTAAACCTCGCGAGTTTTAAGTCGGCGGTTGAATCCTGCCTGAAGAAGCTGCTGACCTGACCCTAATTAAAGATCAGCCTGTTTAACAATAATCCTGTTATATCGGGATTTTCATCAAACTGGAACATATACTTAGCTCCAGAAGTAAGATTGATCTCAAAACCGTTCCTGTACAAATTGAAGTCCCTGATGTTTTCGTACTCGCAGAGCACGAAATTGCTCGTCCCGGTAAAATAAATTTTTTTATTGGTGAAATATAATTTGCCCGCGTCCGTGAGAGCGTAGTCGTCGATGGTAAGCTCCAGGAAGTCGACATTATTAAACCTGTTTGAAATTGCCGCGTTAAGTTTTCTCCTCATCGTTATCCTGTTCCAGGGAGTATCCGCGTCACCGGGGTCCGTTTCATACCAGCGCACATCTTCGAGATAGAAATGGCAGATTTCATCGTCTTCAAGGTCGATATCAACCTCTAACGCGGGCAGATCGCCGTTGTCGATCAGCCAGTAAATTTTATACCGTTCAAGAAGCCCTTTTGTGTAAGCGTCAATCTTAAGTTCGATATTCAGATTTTCGGAGAGGCTGAATAGCTGTTCTTCTTCTTCGGAAGTCAGGCGCTCATCCGCAAGGACGCCTTTAAGGAAATTCTTCAGGTAATTTTCCGATGCCCGCTTCATAATACCCGAAGCGATTTCCTCATCGAGATAGAGGTCATTTCTGAGGTTACTTAGAAAATCTTTTTCTTCATCCGTTACAACTCCGTCTTCAAGCACCTGTGCCACGGCTTCGGAGTAAATGTTAGAAATAATTCCTTCTCCGGCTTCCCTGGCATCTTTGTCATTCAGCAGAAAAAGTTTTTTTAATTTTTTAAGTTCGGACCGCTCATCCGCGGTCAGTTTTTTATCAGTGAGGCACCACTCAAAATAGCGGACGTACAGATTTAAGATTTGATTAGAGAGGGCGGGATCGCTGATGTTGATAAGTTCCTGAAGTTCTCCGGTATTGATATCATCCATGCTGGCGGATCTTGCCAGCAGATTATTTATTTTCGCAGCTCTTAAATCCGCTGTATCCGGGGCATCAGTGGGGACCGGTATATAAGTATAAGGTTGCATACTACCTAAATTTTTATTTTTGCTCTCTCAAATTTGATACTTGTCCGGATTAAAAACAACCAAAATCCCTAATGAATTTTGCCGTGTGTTGCAGAATACCCCGAACTTCAAATTAATCGTGCCGGGAGATCAACCGGGAAATTACAGCTCGTGCCCGTGGTTTTTAATTACAATATTTGCTATCGTGTTCCCGATGCTAAGCGATGCAGTCGCGGCCGGGGACGGCGCATTAAGCACGTGGACCATACGCTCCCTTTCGAGGATGTAAAAATCATCAAGCAGTTTGCCGTGTTTATCAAGCGCCTGGGCCCTTACCCCGGATCCGCCGGTTACTAGATCTTCCTGTTGTATATCAGGCACAAGTTTCTGCAGAGAACTAGTGAAAAGTGATTTAGAGAATGATCTTCTGAATTCACCGATTCCCATTTTATAATAGTGCGCGGCCATCTTCCAGAAGCCTCCGTAAGTTGCCATCTCCATTATATCATTAAAAGAAAAATCTGACATCTTGTATCCTTCCCGTTTGAATGCAAGAACCGCGTTAGGACCCGCTTCAACCCCGCCCTTTGCCATACGGGTAAAATGAACTCCTAAAAACGGAAAACGGGGATCAGGAACGGGATATATAAGGTTGCGTACGAGAAATTCTTTCTCTTTTTTAAGCTTATAATACTCGCCGCGGAACGGAATTATTTTTATTTCCGGATCAACCCCGCAGGCCCTCGCGACCCTGTCCGAATAAAGCCCGGCGCAGTTAATCAGCAGTTTCGCCTGGTAAGGGCCGTTTGTTGTTTCCAGTACCCAGTTCGTTTCCGATTTTGAAAGCGAAAGAAATTTAGCTTTTGTATGTATTTCGCCGTCATATTCTATTATATTCCTTCCGATTGCGTGTGTAACAAGGGTATAATCGACAATACCGGTTTGCGGGACGAAGAGCCCGGCAACACCTTCAACATTCGGTTCATATTCGCGGAGTTCACTTCTGCTGTTAAGCCTTTTAAGCCCGGTCAACCCGTTTGCTGTCCCTTTTTTCTCAAGTTCATAGAGCGATGACAGTTCGTTTCTGGTACTTGCCACAACGATTTTACCGCAGCGCTCGAATTTAATGTTGTATCTTTCGCAGAACTCATACATCTGCTCGCGGCCGGTTGTGCAGTTTTTAGCTTTTAGGGAACCGGGCTTGTAGTACAGTCCGGAATGGATCACTCCGCTGTTGTTACCAGTCTGGTGGGCGGCAAGGCGGCTCTCGGCTTCGATGATTAATACTGATATTCTTTTTTTCTGGATGAGCTGGTATGCAGTTGCGGTACCGACGATTCCCCCTCCGATTATCACGGCGTCATATATCCTGCGGGTCAAAATATTTCCTTATCGTAAATGAAGTAGAAATTAGCTGAAAATTTAATATTTTTGCTGTTTACAAAAGAAAATTAATCAAATTATTAAGCATATAAAAACCGGAGTCTGATTGGGTTCTTACTCACTTACAAGCGAATCAAAAATATACATTGCCGGGCATACCGGTATGGTGGGGTCAGCAATAACCAGAAGGCTTACCGCCGCGGGGCATAAAAATCTTATTACCCGTTCTATGGAGGACTTAAATCTTGTCCGCCAGGAAGACGTTGAAAAATTTTTTGCTGAAGAAAAGCCTGAAGTTGTAATAATAGCAGCGGCCAAGGTCGGCGGCATACACGCGAATAATGTTTACCGCGCGGAGTTCCTCTACATCAACCTTATGATTGAAGCGAATGTTATCCACGCTGCTCATCAGCACGGGGTAAAAAAACTTATCTTCCTCGGCAGTTCCTGCATTTATCCCAAACTGGCAACTCAGCCGCTGAAGGAAGAAGAACTTCTCTCCGGGTATCTTGAATATACAAACGAACCATACGCGATTGCTAAAATAGCAGGCATTAAATTATGCGAAAGCTATTACAAACAGTACGGATCAAATTTCTTCTCTGTAATGCCGACTAACCTGTATGGCCCTTATGATAATTTTAATCTTGAGACCTCACACGTTCTTCCGGCAATGATCAGAAAGTTTCACGAAGCCGCGCTGAAGAAGAGCGATGAAGTTGTTTTATGGGGAACAGGCACGCCGAAAAGAGAATTTTTGTTTGTTGAAGATCTTGCTAACGCCGTGGTCTACCTTACGGGCCGCATCGATGCGGATGAGATCTACGGAAAAGGTATTACCCATCTTAATATCGGCACGGGTGAAGATCTTACAATCGGTGAACTGGCTGAACTTATTAAAACAGTAACGGGATTTGAAGGGAAGATCGTTTACGATTCAACCAAGCCGGACGGAACACCGCGGAAACTTATGGACGTATCCCGTCTGGCATCGCTCAAGTGGAGATACAAAACAAATTTAAAAGACGGAATTTATAAAACCTATCACTGGTTTATCGACAATTATCAGAGAATAAACGCTTAAGGAATTAAAATGAAAAAAGCATTAATAACAGGAATAACAGGACAGGACGGAAGCTACCTTGCCGAGATATTATTAAACAAGGGATACGAAATTCACGGCATTATCAGGAGGAGCAGTTCATTTAATACGGGACGTATCGATCATCTTTACAACGATCCTGAAATAATGAATAAAAAAATGTTCCTGCATTATGGCGATCTTGTTGACACGAGCAACCTGAACCGCCTGCTCGAGAAAATTGAACCGGATGAAATTTATAACCTTGCCGCGCAGAGCCACGTAAAAGTTTCATTTGAAGTTCCCGATTACACGGGGCAGGTTGACGCTCTCGGCACGCTGAGATTTCTGGATGCTATCCGCGAAGTCGGACTGAAAAAAGTTAAATTCTACCAGGCATCCACAAGCGAACTTTACGGAAAGGTACAGGAGATACCGCAGAGTGAAACAACGCCATTTTATCCCCGTTCGCCTTACGGAGTCGCGAAACTATACGGTTACTGGATAATCGTAAACTATCGTGAAGCATATGATATTTTTGCCTGCAACGGTATTTTGTTTAACCACGAATCACCGCGCCGCGGCGAAACATTCGTAACCCGCAAGATCACAAGAGCAGTATCGAGGATTTTATTCGGCATCGACCAGAAACTCACCCTCGGAAATCTTGACGCGAAGCGGGACTGGGGATTTGCACCGGAGTACTGCGAAGGAATGTGGAAGATTCTGCAGCACAAAACCGCGGAAGACTTCGTCCTCGCGACAGGCGAAACGCACGAAGTGAAGGAATTTACGGAAAAGAGTTTCGCTGCAGCAGGAGTACAGATCGAATGGCAGGGAAAAGGCGTTGATGAAAAGGGTGTTGTTGCAAAGACCGACGAGAATAAACTCCGCGCTTTGCTCGAAAAGGAAAATACCGGAGCGCAGAGAAATCCGGTTATGCCAAAACCGGGCACTGTGCTCGTCGAAGTGAATCCGAAGTATTACAGGCCTACAGAAGTTGATCTTCTTATCGGCAATCCGGCGAAAGCAGAGAAAGTGCTCGGCTGGAAAGCGCAGACAAAATTCGTGGATCTTGTGAATCTTATGACTGAAGCCGATTTGGTGAAAGTGGCAAAAAGAGGATTCTGATTTTCTGCCGTAGTGGGGAATTTCTTCCTCACTTCGGCCATTTCCCACGTCATTTATTCCGGGATATTAATAAAAACTGGCTGCAGATTCTGACGACACAGAACCCTGAAAGTGCCTATTTTAATTGATTTTAGACAATCTGAACTCTTAATTCTTCATTCTTAATTTTTAATTCTTTTTGGCGCTCTCCCCCATTTCCCATATCTTTAAAGTCTGTAAAATTTTAATCAATTATGGAGTATAAATGCGTTTTACAAGCGTAATAGTTATCATCCTCATTAGTTTAGGCGCCGCGTCGTGCCAGGAGAATAAAGTGAAAAAAGAAGACCTCAAAACACAGCAGGACAAGGTCAGCTACAGCATCGGCCTTGATATTGGGCGTAACCTTAAGCAGAATGCTATTGAGGTTGAAATGGAAAAATTTGTACAGGGACTCAAAGACGGTATGAAAGACAGTACCGCCCTTATGACCCAGGAAGAAATTGCATCTTGTATGCAGCAGTTCCAGCAGGATATGATGAAAAAGAAAAATGAACAGCAGTCCGTTCAGGGCGAAAAGAACAAAAAAGCCGGCGAAGAATTTTTAAAAGTCAATAAGACAACCGCAGGCGTTAAGACAACCGCCTCAGGCCTCCAATACAAAGTATTAAAAACCGGATCAGGTAAAACCCCGAAAGCATCAGATACAGTTGTGGCCCATTATAAAGGCACACTGATTGACGGTACTGAATTTGACAATTCATACAAGAGAAATGAACCTCTTACTATCCCTGTAGGCGGAGTTATTAAAGGCTGGACAGAAGCCCTTCAGATGATGAAGGAAGGCGATAAGTGGATGCTCTACATTCCTTCGGAATTAGGTTACGGCGAATTCGGCGCGGGAAATGTTATCGGCCCGAACGCTACGCTTATTTTTGAAATTGAACTGATCAAAGTAAAATAAATTAGTTTTAATCAGGAGAGTCTCCGAAAATGAAATCAGTTTCCGTATTTCTGAATTATTCAGGCGCTGAACACACCAAAGAAACCGTTAAAGAATTTTATTCAGCGGGAACAGTTGAGAAAGTGTTCCTGCTCTGCGCCGAGGGTAATACTCCTGCGATTGAAGGCTGTGAACTGCTTCAAACCGGTTCCGCGATTTCGTCTGCTGCCGTCAAATTGATGGCGGAGAAATGCGCAACTGACTTTGCCGTTTATGTTCCGCAGGATACAGCGCTCTCTTTAGGGCAGTTCGCCTTAGAGAGGATGCTGACAGCCGCTCTGACTACCGGCGCTTCATTCGTCTATTCGGATTATTATGAAGTTAAATCCGGTTCGGCTGCCGCGCACCCTGTGATAGAGTATCAATCCGGCAGTTTACGTGATGATTTTGATTTCGGAGCTCTCTTGTTTATTAATTCAGGCCATCTCAAAAAAGCAGTGTCGCTTTATGCGGATGAAGAATTCAATTCCGCCGGCTGGTACTCGCTGCGTTTGAAACTCACAACGCTTGCAAAGCCGTTCCGTATTCAGGAATTTCTGTATACAAAACTTGAATCGGATGTAAGGAAATCCGGCGAAAAACTTTTTGATTATGTTAACCCCCGAAACAGGGCTTATCAGGTCGAAATGGAAAAAGCAGTTACTGCTTATCTGAAGTATACAAACGGTTATCTTAAACCGGAGTTTAAGAAAATTGATCTAAAATCAGAGGCGTTTGAAAATGAAGCTTCTGTTATTATTCCTGTTAAGAACAGGAAAGGGACTGTGGGAGATGCAATCAGCTCAGTTCTGAAACAGAAAACAAATTTCAAATTCAACCTGATCGTCTGCGATAATTATTCTACGGACGGAACAACGGAGATCATTTCGGCGATAGCGAAAAAAGATCCGCGGCTTATACATCTGGTCCCGGAAAGAAAAGATCTCGGTATAGGCGGATGCTGGAATGCTGCCGCGCATCATCCTTCCTGCGGCCGTTTCGCGGTGCAGCTTGACAGTGATGATATCTACAGCGACGAAAACACTCTTCAGAGGGTTGTGGATAAATTCCACGAAGAAAATGTCGCGTGCGTTATCGGCTCATACCGGATGACGGACTTTGACCTTAATGAAATCCCCCCCGGAATTATCGATCACAAAGAGTGGACGGCTGAAAACGGCAGGAACAACGCGTTAAGAATTAACGGGCTTGGCGCTCCCCGGGCATATTATACACCGCTTCTGCGGCAATATAATTTTCCGAATGTAAGCTATGGTGAAGATTACGCGGTTGTGCTGAGATTCTCAAGAGAGTATCAGATAGGCAGAATATATGAACCTGTGTATATGTGCCGCCGCTGGTCAGGCAACAGCGATTCGGAACTTTCCATTGATGCTTTGAATAAACACAACTTTTATAAAGATAAGATCAGGACGCTCGAACTCGAGGCCAGGTTAAACCTTAATAAGAAATAATCTCCTCTTTCCGTAATGTTCAAACCGGACGGCAAATACCCGATAGAACTGCACAGCTTTCTTGCTGAGCAGAATAAAACCTGGGAGTTATGCCGCAGTAATTATGACGCCCTGAAAAGGGTCCTCACAAAGGAATTTACCATCGACGGAAATATTGTAAGAGTGCAGTTCAATCCTGCGCGGCTTACATCCACAAGCGCTAAGGTTGACTCCGCAAGCATTACCGCGCGCAAATGTTTTTTATGCCGCGAAAACCGCCCCCCTGAACAGAATGACTTCCACCTTGATGAGCAGTTTTATGTGCTTGTAAACCCGTTCCCGATATTTCCCGAACATTTTACTGTTACGCTGAAAGACCATCTGCCACAGGAGATAGGCGGAAGGATAAAAGAACTACTGAGGATAACTTCAGAACTGACCGCTGAATATATTGTTTTTTATAACGGCCCGAAATGCGGCGCATCGGCGCCGGACCATTTCCATTTTCAGGCAGGCAATAAAGACTTCCTGCCGCTGTTTGGTGCGGACGGTATAAAATCCGAAAATATACTCTGGTCGAAGCAATTCCAATCAGCATCAGCAAAGGGAATTGACGACGGGCTGAGGAAGTTTGTCCTGATCGAATCGCCGGACCGCGCGGACGCGGAAGAATTATTCGTTTTATTTGATTCTGCTTACCGCCGGCACAGGAAAGATTCCGCCGAACCTTTGTACAATCTTGTATGTGCAAAAGAAGGAGAAGCTTATAAGCTTGTTGTCTTATTAAGGGCCAAACACAGGCCGGGGTATTATTTCGCGGAAGGACCGGAACAGGTTTTGTTAAGTCCGGCGTCAGTGGATGTCTGCGGCGTATGTATCACTCCCCGCGAAGAAGATTTTAACAAAGTAAATGAAGTGATGCTTAAGAACATTTTCAGTGAAGTCTTTATCTCCCGAGAAGAATTAATTTCGTCAGGCGAAATTAAAATTTAGTTCTTCACCTGTTAAAACCAAGTGGCCCCTTCACAGTCTGAGTGAACCGCTGTGTAATTCCCTGATAAATATTTGCCAAATCAATCCTGGTCCATCAGATCCACGATGAACTTCATATTGGGGCTTTTTGAAGTTGAAAAGATAATTTTCATAATTGCAGTTAACGGAACCGCGAGGAGCATACCGGCGACCCCCCAGATATAGCCCCATATCAGCACGGAAAGTAAGATCACAATTGGATTTAACCCCAGTCGCCTGCCTAGCACGATCGGTTCGAGCAGGTTGAAATAAAGGGTCTGTATTATCGCGATAACAATGGCTATAAATAAAGGGTATCCCAATGTGCCAAACTGGACGAGAGCCATCAGTGTCGGCAGAATAAGGGCAATCGCCGAACCGATTGTCGGGATAAAATTCAGAATAAAAACGAGCACACCCCATATAAGTGCAAAATCAAGTCCCATAAAATACAAGGTGAGCCCGATTGTTACCGCAGCAAGTAAATTCAGTGCGGTTTTTGAGATAATATATTTCTGAATTTGAGATGTTATCTGCCGGACTGTATTCTCTAATCTGATCTCGGAGATATGCCTTTCCTTCTCGATTTTCTCTTCGAGCACCGGAATTTCGTCTGCAATAAGATCCTGATTAAGATATTTTGTCTCAATATCTTTGATCATTGGCCTTATTTTTCTGGAGATGTATCGTCTCCGGAAAGCATTAAAAACGGCTTCGTGGCCTGTAACAATAAAACCAAAAAAGAAAATCAGCAGAAGCACCGCGCCGGACAGATAAATAGCAGAGGAGAAAACTCCCCCCGCGAGTTCCGTATAATCTAATTTGGCTATTACTTTCTCAAGAGAAAAATTACGGAAGTAAGGGTCTTTAATGCCGATCCTTACGGCGGTCTCGCGGACTATAAGGTTCAGTTTGGAAAAATAAACAGGGAGGTCCTGGATAAACTGGTCTATTGAAGTGAGAAGGATTTGCAGTGAACCAAATGATACAAAAAGAATTATTACCAGATTAAGAATTACGATAATAACGGACGGGAATTTTTTCTTTGCCAGAAAATTATTTAATGGAGAAAATAAAAAAAATAAAACATAGGCGATGGCGAACGGGAGAAAAATATGCTGTAACTCTCTTAGAGTTATCCCCAGCAGAATTAATCCGATCAGCACAATAAAAAACTTTACCGAAGTGTCCTGTCCAAGTTTCCTGTTCATCAGCAATAATATAAATGATACATATAAGGGTATAAAAATAAAGAAATTCTTTATTTTTCAACTATGATCCAAAACAAATATATAAATTATTCCGCCGGGCAATAATGCTTCCGATTCATAAAACTCTGATTCTTTTATTATTTATCACTTCCGGTTTATCCCCCCAGGTCAGATTCAGCGCCGGTTTTCCAAGCGGAAACCTGAATACTGTTTCAACTGCTGACTCGGTTACTTATACCGTAACGACAAAACAGGATATCGGAGGGAGGTGGTTTTATTTCAGGATGACAGGTGTGAAGAACAGGTTTGTGAGGGTGCGCGTTACTTCAAGCGATGTAAAGCGGGCAGTGTATTCCTATGATGACGTAAATTATTACCGTTTTACTGACCTTGAAAGCCCCGCGACGAATACTTTTGAAAAAACTTATGCCGGCGACACAGTTTACGCGGCTTATTATAATCCGTACACCTATGCTTACCTTCAGGGAAGGCTTAATGAGTGGCTCACCCGGTCGAATACAGAACTGGATACACTCGGATTTACTAACCATAACTACCCGATCCAGGAGTTGACCATCACGGATTTCTCTGTTCCGGCTTCTGAAAAACAGAATATCTGGATTCACGCGCGGACCCACCCAAGCGAAACTCCTTCATCATTCCATTTTGACGGGATAGTACAGGAACTCCTGAAGAGTAATCCCGTGATTGATTATTATAAGAAAAAACTGATCTTCCACTGTATTCCGTTCACTAATCCGGACGGTGTGTATTTCGGAAGATCCAGGACGAACTATGACGGTGTTGATGTGGAGGCAAACTGGAATCTTGCCGATTCTCTGACAAGCAAGGAAGTCAGAGTGCTGAAACCAAGGATGCAGCAGATCAATAGTGAAAAAGTGATGAGTGTTTTTCTCAATCTGCATTCGCAGGCGGCCCCATATTGTACCTTCTGGATACATACGGCGGCTTCAACATCGGCGGGTTTTTACAGGGACGAGATGCAGTTCTGTAATCTGAACGTGTCCGACAACCCCTATTTCGTTCCGAGTGACTACAGCTTTTCATCGCTTGCATCAAAATTTCCGGAAGGTTGGTTGTGGAGCAGCCACGGTGAACAAGTGATGGCGCTGACCTATGAGACCCCGTATGATTTTTATTCAAGCGGAGCGCTCGTAACCAACGAAAATTTATATTACCTGGGGAGCAGGACAGTGTATTCCATCGGCGAATACCTGAAATTAGACCACCCGGAGAGGTTTATCGCGGATAATTCGGAAGTAATAACTAACTGGAACAGCGACACTACAGGTTCAAGTTTTTACGGAAGTAATTACAACTGGACATATACGAACCAGAACAGGGGTCCCGTTAATTATGTGACTGATGAAATTAAATCCGGAAGATATAAGATATCCGGTATGTGGCCGGGTTCATCCGCTAATGCGAACAATGCAAAGATAACTGTAAACTGGAACGGCGGGAGCCAGACAAAACTGATTAATCAGCAGTTGGGCGCCGGGTTGTGGATGGATGTTTGTGAGATCAATGTTACGGCGCAGTCACCTATAAATATAACAGTGAGTGATACGGGAAACGGCAGAATTATTGCTGATGCATTCCGTGTGGTGTATCTGGGGCCCGCCTCGAATACCGGAGAGGATTTGCCGAATAAAGCGTTTACATTATTCCAGAATTATCCTAATCCGTTTAATCCTCTCACTACCATACGGTACACTTTGGCTGAACCGGCAAAAGTGGAGTTGTTTATTTATAACTCACTTGGTGAACTTGTGAAAGTCGCGGTTAATGAATTTAAATCAGCGGGAACGCACAGCCTGCAGTTCGAAACGAACGGCCTGTCCTCCGGCGTCTATTATTATCGCCTCATCGCCGGGGCAAGGGCCGAAACAAAAGCGATGATTATTTTAAAGTAATTTGTTTGCGCTCTTTGCGTAACCTTACCGCCTTTGCGTTTAAGTACTGAGCTATTTTCATTTTATTAAAATTATAAAGGGATGAACGAAAATGAACGAAAATGAACTCTCGAAAATTGTTGTTGACTGCGCGTATAAAATCCACACAAAACTCGGACCCGGTTTATTGGAGTCGGCTTACGAGGAGTGTTTGCTTTATGAACTTACTAAGGCCGGATTGAAGGTGCAGAAGCAAAAACCTATGCCTTTGGTCTATGAAGATGTTAAACTTGACTGCGGATATAGGTTAGATTTGCTGGTTGAAGGTAAAGTAATTGTTGAAATAAAATCCGTTGAAGGACTTAATGATGTTCATTTGGCACAGATTCTGACTTACTTGAAACTTTCGGGCTGTAAGTTGGGATTGCTGATTAATTTTAATGTCGCGCTGATTAAGAATGGGATTAGAAGAGTCGTAAATCATCTCTAGTCTGTGGAATACTGAGGGGTTACGTAAACGCAAAGGCGCAAAGTGATCGCGAAGTTCGCAAAAAATTAGATCGTTTCTTTGATAGGAGAAGGTGTTTTTGTCCTGAAAATGATTATGGCAGCTAAACGCAAAGGCGCAAAGTGATCGCGAAGTTCGCAAAGAATTTTACAAATCTATGAATATTATAATGAACGATAATAAGTTAAAATTACAAATAGGTACTTGCAGTTGGAAATATGATTCCTGGAGGGGGATGGTGTATTCTAATGAGCGGGAGATTAATTATCTGAAGGAATATTCGCAGCGGTATAAAGCGGTGGAGGTGGACCAGTGGTTCTGGTCGCTTCATTCGCATACAAGCGTATCAATGCCGCGGGAGAAAGATGTGAATGATTACGCCTCCTCCGTTCCTGACGATTTCAGGTTCACGATCAAAGTTCCGAACAGCATAACTCTTACTCATTTTTATAAGAAGAAAAACGATTTGGAGTTAGTACCGAATCCGTATTTCCTTTCAGATAAACTCTTTTCTGATTTTCTTGATTCCATTGCACCTTTGAAAAAGTACACCGGTGTGCTGATCTTTCAGTTTGAATATCTTAACAAACAAAAGATGCCGCATCAGGACGCTTTTATGGGGGCATTCGGTGAATTTGCCGGTAAGATCCCGCGGGAAATTAAAACCGGAGTTGAGATCAGAAATCCGAATTACTTAAACAGTAAATTCTTTTCGTTTCTTGATGAGATAAAAGCTGTGCCGGTTTTTCTTCAGGGTTATTATATGCCGCCGGTATTTCCTTTGCTTGAATCTGCCTTAAAGTACAATTTTGATACGATGGTTATTCGTCTGCACGGCCCGAACCGCGCGGAGATAGAAGAGAAAACCGGCGGGAAATGGGACTCTGTTACAG